>DATIPC010000073.1:0-2714 GCA_035472395.1 Solirubrobacterales bacterium | reverse complement strand
GCCCCTGCAGGAAGGCAAGTACGTGATCGGGCCGGAGGACGTCGAGCCCCTGATCGACGAGAACACGATCGGGGTCGCCGTCGTGCTCGGCACCACCTTCACCGGCCACGCGGACGACATCGTCGGCATCAACGAGATGCTCGTCGCGCTGAAGAAGGAGAGGGAAATCGACATTCCCGTTCACGTCGACGGAGCGAGCGGCGGCTTCGTCTGGCCCTTCCTCTACCCGGATTCCGAGTGGGACTTCCGGCTCGAGCAGGTCCGTTCGATCAACGTCTCCGGGCACAAGTTCGGCCTCGTCTACCCCGGCGTCGGCTGGCTCGTCTTCCGCGAGACCTCGGATCTCGCCGAGGATCTCGTCTTCTACGAGAACTACCTCGGCAAGACCGACGCGACCTTCACCCTCAACTTCTCGACCGGGGCGTCGATGGTCCTCGCCCAGTACTACAACTTCGTCCGCCTCGGCAGGCAGGGCTACACCTACATCATGGAGGCGATGCAGAAGAACGCCCGCGCCCTCGCCGACCACCTCCAGGAGTGCGGCGACTTCGAGCTGATCGGGGCCGACAAAGAGCAGCTGCCGCTCGTCGCCTTCAAGCTCGTCGAGGGGAAGAACTACGACGAGTTCGACCTCTCCTGGCAGCTGTCCGCCGAGCGCGGCTGGATGCTCCCCGCCTACACGCTTCCGCCCAACGCCGAAAACGTCAAGGTCCTGCGGGCGCTGGTCAAGGAGACGCTGAGCCGCGAGCAGGTCGACCGGCTCGCCGCCGACATCGCGCAGGCCTGCTCGACGCTGGAGAAAAAGGGCGGCGCGCACCCGGCCGAGCGCATGCAGGTGAAGACCGGAACCGGATACTGATCGCAAAATGCGCTCTCTCCAAAGCCACCAAGGACTAAAAAAGTAGGAATCATCTACAACGAACTCAAGATTTCGGGTAGATCACCGATCAGGTAGACAAGCCATGTTCCACTGCAACCAATGTCAAACCGAGTACGGCGGGATCCGCGGCGTTACCGCCGATCGTTGCCCGCGCTGCAGAGCCAAAAGCTGCGGTGCCACCCGACCGCAATCGGATCTCTCGACGGTCGTCGTGCCCGCTTCCTGGCATCCGCTCCAGCGAGTCGTCTCAGCCGGGCCCCCGGCTCGCTACGCCCAAGTCAAGTAGCTCCCTACCACTTGGGGCCCGCAGCGCGAGCGATACGGCGGGCGCGCTCGAAATCGATCTTGCGCCGACCGGGTTGCGACCCCATTGCCCAGGGATGACGGCCGATCGTGCCGTAGTGCTCGCGGAGGAACGCCTTCAGCTCACCGCGATGCTCCACGCAGGAGAAGAGCGCGGCTCCGTAGAGGCCTCGGCCGTGCCAGATCAGCCAGTGGCCGGGCTCGGCGTCCACGTACTCGCCGAAGCGCGGATCCATCAACTCGCGCTCGAGGCTCGCCCGCGTCGCTTCGTCGGGCATGCGCCCGCAGGTCTGACACCTGAAGATCAGCTTCACCGGCATTGCGCACGCGCGGCGGCAACCGCCGCCTGGCCGAAGGAGACACCGCCATCGTTGGGCGGCAGGTGTTCCGGGATGAGGACGCGCAAGCCGGCCGATTCGATCGTCGACGCCGTTCGCTCCAGCAGCAGGCGATTCTGAAAGACACCGCCCGAGAGCACGATCAGCTCCACGCCGGCCCATCCGGCGAGCTCGACGCAGGCGGCGCTGGTCGCCCCGGCCACCGTGTTGTGAAAACGGGCGGCGGCTCGCGGCGGCGACGTCCCGGCCCGAAGGTCGGACAGCACGGCGCCAACCGCCGGCCGAGGGTCGAGCACGAGGGGCGATGCGCCGCCCGAATCGTTGATCCCGGCAAGCAGCGGCATCTCGTAGGCGCCCGCCTCGGTGGGGTCGGACATCGCCTCCAACTCGATCGCGGCCTGACCCTCGTAGTTGACCCGGGCGGCAGCCCCGCACAGTGCCCCGACGGCGTCGAACAGCCGCCCCATGCTCGTCGTCGCCGGCGAGCCGAGCCGTTGCTCGATCAGGCGACAGCAGTTGCGCCAGTCCCGCCGCTCGACGGAGGGCTCCAGCGCAGCCGGCAGGCCGGGCTCGCTCCCTTCGGCCTCGATCAGCCAGGCGCAGGCCATCCGCCACGGCTCGCGAATCGCCGCGGCGCCACCTGGCAGCGGCACCGGGCGCAGGTGCCCGGCCCGCTCGAAGCCGCCCAGGCCGCCGATCAGAAGCTCGCCACCCCAGACCGTGCCGTCGGCGCCGAACCCGGTGCCGTCGTAGATCGCCCCCAACGCCGGCCCCGTCTCGCCGTGCTCGGCCAGGCAAGCGGCTAAATGCGCATGGTGGTGCTGGACGCCGACCAGCTCGACCCCCTCGCGCTCCAACGCGTACTTGGTCGAGAGGTACTCGGGATGGAGATCGTAGGCGCAGATCCGCGGCTCGACCGCGAAGAGGCGCTCGAAGTGCTCGATGCCCTCGCTGAACGAGCGCAGCGTCTCGTAGTTCTCGAGATCGCCGATGTGATGGCCGACCCAGGCCCGCCGGCCCTTGGCGAGGCAGAAGGTGTTCTTCAGCTCCGCCCCGCAGGCGAGCAGCGGCCGCGGCGCCGGTTCGGGCAGCGCGAGCGCGCCGGGCACGTAGCCGCGCGAGCGGCGGAGGAACGCGGGCCGGCGGCCGCCCGCGTCGACCAGGCGGAGGACGCTGTCGTCGGTGCGGGTGTG
>DATIPC010000072.1:0-18278 GCA_035472395.1 Solirubrobacterales bacterium | reverse complement strand
GCTGACAGCGATCGCGGCGGCGGTCAGCGCCAGCAACGGCGAGAGGACCAGCAGGAAGCAGGCCGAGATCAGGATGTCGAGGCCGCGCAGGACCGGGTCCACCGGGCGCGACTCGCCGTCCCCGGCGAGCGCGATGAAGTGCTCCAGCTCCGCTTGGACGTCCTCGGGCAGCGCGAGGGGATCAGCTCGAGATGTGGCTCGCCGCGAGATGGTCGGCTCCGACGGTACCTAGGATCGTCTCCACGAGGCGACCGGGGTCGCGCCTGGTCGGGGCCGCATCGGCGGTGCGTTTCTCGAGCTGGATCGCACGCGGGTCGGTCAGCGGCCGCAAACGCCCGGAGCGGATCAACGCTTCGTCGACCCCGCCGAGACGGCCGCCGTACGTCGTGTAGACGGGGGTGCCCAGCGCCGCCGCCTCCCGATTCATCGTGCCGCCAGCGGAGACGACGAGGTCGGCGAGGGCGACCAGGCTCTGCGCCTCCACCGCGCCCGGCGGCAGGATCAGCGAGGGCAGCGCCAGGCTCTCAACCAGCTCACGCTGCGCCTGCGTGCGGGGCAGGACGATCGCGTGAACGTCGCCGTCGGTGCCGAGCCGCTGCAGAACTTTGGGGAAGAGCGGGTTCGACTTGCGGTGGTAGAGGGAGACGTCGGGCGGCGGGCGCACGACCACGACCACCCTCTCGGTGTCGACCGAGAGGCGCCGCAGGGCCTCCGGGTCGGGCTCGAAGTCATATAGGTAGTACTCCTCCTTGAGCCCCGGGTAGGCGAAGAGCTTCTCCGGCCCGACCCCGAAGCGGCGCAGACGCTCCGCCGGGACCGAGTCGGGGAACAGCACCCGCTTGGCGAGACGGCAGCCGATCCGGTGTTGGGTGACCGCGTACTCGTAGTCGTGCATGTTCGCCTCGGGCACGCCGAGCAGGCGCGCAGCGATTGCCAGGTCGTTGGAGCCGTGGGCGAGGGCGAGATCGAAGGAGCGACCGCGGCCGAAGCGGATCATCGCGGTGGTGCGGGCGCCGAGCCGTTGCGCCTTGCGCAGGCGCGAGGCGCCGCCGTGGCGCCCGATCGGCGTGTGCTCCATCCCGTGCAGCTCGAGCAGAGCCTGGGTCTGCGCGTAGTCGCGAGAGGTGACCTCGACGGTGTGGCCCTCCGCGCGCAGGCGCTCGATGATCGGCCGCAGCACCAGCACGTGCGCCGGCGCGCTCATATCGACCCAGATCTTCAAAGACTCAGACAGCGGCTGCCGACAGCTGGAGATACAGCGGGTAGCGCTCCATCAGCGTCGCGGTCCGCTCGAACAGCCCCGCCCTCTCCGCCTCGAAGTCGCCGGTCAGGGCGACGGCGATCACGGCGGCGATCTCGCTCAGGTCGTCCTCGACCATGCCGCGGGTGGTCAGCGCCGGGGTGCCGATCCGCAGCCCCGAGGGGTTCATCGGCGGCCGCTCATCAAAGGGGATCGCGTTGCGGTTGATCGTGATCCCAACCTCCTCCAGGCGCGTCTCGGCGGTCTTGCCGTCGAGACCGCTGGGAGTGAGGTCCACGAGGACGAGGTGGACGTCGGTGCCGCCGGTCAGGACCGGCACGCCGTTCGCTTCGAGCCCGGCAGCGAGCGCCTTTGCGTTGGCGATCGTCTGCCGCTGGCGAGCGCGGAACTGCTCGCTCGCCGCGATCCGCAGGGCGACGGCCTTGGCCGCGATCGCGTGCATCAGCGGGCCACCCTGCTGACCGGGGAAGATCGCTTTGTCGATCGCTTTGGCGTGCTCCTCGCGGGCCAGGATCATGCCGCTGCGCGGGCCGCAGAGGGTCTTGTGGATCGTCGTCGTGACGACGTCGGCGTGCGGCACCGGATTGGGGTGCTCGCCGGCGGCGACGAGGCCGGCGAAGTGCGCCATGTCGACCATCAGCTTGGCACCGACCGAGTCGGCGATCTCGCGGAAGGCGGCGAAGTCGAGCTGGCGCGAGTAGGCGGACCAGCCGGCGACGATCAGCTTCGGCCGGCTCTCGTGGGCGAGTCGCTCGACCTCCTCCATGTCGACCCGCAGATCCTCGCGGCTGACGTGGTAGGCGACGATCTCGTAGAGCTTGCCGGAGATGTTCAGCTTCATCCCGTGGGTTAGGTGGCCGCCGTGGTCGAGCGCCATCCCCATGATCGTGTCGCCCGGTTCGATCAATGCCATGTAAGCGGCGTTGTTGGCCTGAGCGCCGGCGTGGGGCTGGACGTTGGCGTGCTCGGCGCCGAACAGCTCCTTGGCCCGATCGATCGCCAACTGCTCGGCGATGTCGACCTCCTCGCAGCCACCGTAGTAGCGGTTGCCGGGGTAGCCCTCGGCGTACTTGTTGGTGAGGACCGAGCCGACCGCTTCCAACACAGCCTGCGGCACGAAGTTCTCCGAAGCGATCATCTCCAGCGTCCCCTGCTGGCGGCGCAGCTCGCCCTCCAGCACAGCAGCGATCTCGGGATCGACCTCGGTCAGGGGCGCACTTTGCAGGCTCTCGGGCAGCTCGCTCATGGTCCGAGCGACGATACCAACGGACCGGGATAGCCTTCACCGTGTGAGCCGCTCGACGATCATCGTCGCGGCCGCGGTCGGTCTGCCGGCGGCCGGATTCGTGCTGCTGCTGACCGGGCCACAGCTCGATCTCGCATGGGAGGGCCACCGCGCCCATTTCTGGCTCGTGCTGGCGGCGGGCTGCACCACCGCTGTCCTCGCCTACGCCACCGGAGAGGCGGCGGAGCGTCGCGGCGACCTCCGCCTCGGGCTGGTCTCGCTGACCTTCCTCTGCTGCGCCGGGTTCCTTGGCCTGCACGCCCTGGCCACCCCGGGCGTGCTGCTCGATGACTCCAGCCTGGGCTTCGTGATCGCAGTGCCGGCCGGACTCGTCCTCGCCTCCGCGATCGCGGCCCTCTCGGCCTCGGACCGCCTCTCGGCGCGCTACCGGACCCTCGCCGCCCACCGCCGCATCGGAGCCGGGCTCCTGCTCGCCGCGATGGCCGCCTGGGCCGCGGCGACGCTGATCGGAGTCGGGCCGCTCGACGAGCCGACCGATCTGGAGCGGACCAGCGGGGGGCTGGTGATCCCGGCGCTCGCCGCCACTGCTCTCTACCTCGTCGCGGCGGCCCGCTACGCGAGGCTCGGGGCAGGCGCCCCGCCGGGCCTGCCGCTGGCGGTTGCGGTCGCCTTCATCCTGCTCGGTGAGGCGACGCTCCAGACCGCTCTCTCGCGCAACTGGCACACGAGCTGGTGGGAGTGGCACGCGCTGATGCTGACCGCTTTCGGGCTGGTGGCGGTGACCGCCCGCCGCGAGTGGCGCGAGGAGCGTTTCAGCGCCCTTTACACGGAGGAGACCGCCCAGGGCAAGCGCGAGGTGAGCATCGTCTTCGCCGACCTGGCCGGCTTCACGGCTTTCTCCGAGGGACGTGATCCGACCGAGGTCTCGGAAATGCTCAACGCCTACTTCGAACGGGCCATCCCACCCGTCGTCCGCGAGCACGGAGGCGACGTGGAGCGATTGATGGGCGATGCCCTGATGGTCACCTTCAACGCCCGCGGCGACCAGCCCGACCACGCGATCCGCGCGGCGGCCGCGGCTTTGGAGATCCGCGACACCACTTCCGCGGTAGCGGTCGAGAACCCGGGCTGGCCGCGCTTTCGCGTCGGCGTCAATACCGGCGAGGCACTGGTGGGGATCCTCGGTGCAACCGGCGGCCGCAGCTACACCGTGATCGGCGACGCGGTCAACTCGGCCTCGCGGTTGGAGTCAGCCGCTCCGGTGGGAGAGGTGGCAATCGGCGCGGCGACGTTGCGGGCGCTACCCGGAGTGACGGCTCGATCGCTCGGCTCGATCGAGGTCAAGGGACGCCGGGAGCCGCTTGACGCCTACGTGCTGGAGGCGCTGTCCTCCGGGTAGCCTGCGCGGCGTGAGAACCCGCCTCCTACCCGCGATCGCCGCGCTCCTTCTGGCAACCCTCGCTCTTGGACCGGGGACGGCAGGCGCCGCCGATCCCTGTCGGGAAGCGGGCTCCTCGCAGCTGCTCTGCCCCAACCTGAGGATCGGCAAGCCCGCCGACCTCTACCTCGACCGCAGTGGCGGTCGCACGCTGCTGCGGGCGACCAGCGACGTGGAGAGCCGCGGCAAGGGCCCCATGGAGCTGCATGGAGCGCGCAATGGCTGGCACACGATGCGGGTGGCTCAGCGGATCCACCGGGTCGGTGGCGGCCGGCTCGTCGTGCCGACCCACGCCACCTTGCACTTCACGGACGTCGGCCCCTACTTCGGCGGCGGTTACTGGAAGGTGCACCAGCTCGCCCGCTTCGAGCTGCGCCGGGTCGGGCCGAAGGGGAGCATCGGCCGCGTCGTCCGCACCAGCCCCAAGCTCAACTACTGCCTGCGGGACCTGGAGCGGACGCGGCCCGGCCATCGCTCGCCCAGCGCCCGACATTACCCAGGCTGCAACCAGGACCCCTACACCAACGCGGTCACGCTCGGCACCTCGGTCGGATGGTCGGACATCTACCCGGCGGACTACGACAAACAGTGGATCCGGGTAGGCGGCCTGCGCGGCTGCTTCGCCTTCACGATGACCGTCGACCCACAGCATCTCCTTTACGAGTCGAACGAGCGCGACAACACCTCGCGTCGCCTGATCCGCCTCCCCTACCGACCCGGTCCCCAGCGCTGCTGAGCTTCCGCTGCGAGTTATGTCTGCATAGGACACATAACTAACAGCGGAAAGTGCTCAGCCCACCAACGCAGCCGCGAGATCTGACTGAGAGAGAGCGCCCTCGCGGAGAATCGTCCATTCACCGCCCTCGTAACGGGTCAGATCGACGACGGTGGAAGGCATCCCGGTCAGCTCGCCACCGTCGATCGCCAGATCGACCGCCGCGACGATCTCCGTCGGCACCTCACTGAACCGAGACGGCGGCGGCTCACCGCTGCGGTTCGCCGAAGTCTGGAAGATCGGGCACATCGCCCCAGTCAGCGGGCCGCCGAGCAAGCGAATGCCCAGGCGGGCGGGGTCCTCGCGGCAGGCGAGCGAATAGCGGCCCTCCGGGTTGGCGACGACCAGCGTCACCGGCCCCGGCAAGAGCGCACCCACCGCCTCCCGCGTCCGCGGCCCGAGGCTCTCGACCAGCTCCCGCAGCGCCAGCGGCGAGAAGTACATGACCGCCGAGGGCTTGCCGTCATCGCGGCCCTTGATCCCGTGGATGCGATCGATCGCCGCCGGATCCAGTGGATCGCAGGCGAGCCCGTAGAGGCCGTCGGCAGGAAAGAGGACCACCCCACCCCCGGCTACGCAGCGCTCCAAGGCAGCACGGGCGGCGGCGGGGTCCTCTACGGAGATGAAGGCGGTCATTGCTCCCGCAATCCGATCACGACCCGCGGGATGCCGGCCAGGTCGGGGCGCGTCTCGACCGTGCCGAAGCCAGCGTCGAAGAGAAGCTCGCCCACGGCCGCTGCCTGATCCGCGCCCACCTCCAGCGCCAAGACGGGCGCAACCGCCGCGGCGGCCGGGATCGCCACCCGCAACACGTCGAGCCCGTCTGGACCAGCCAGCAGAGCCTCGCGCGGCTCCCACTCGGTCACCTCCGGCTCGAGCCCGCCCCACTCGGCCTCGGTGACGTAGGGCAGGTTGGCCAGGACCAGATCGACCTCGCCGGGCTCGGCCGGCAGCATTCCCTCGATCAGCTCGACCCGCCCTGCGAGGCCGAGCCGGGCGGCATTGGCGCGGGCAACGCCGAGCGCGGCGGTCGAGGTGTCGGTCGCCGCTACCTCGCACTCGGGAAGCTCAGCGGCGATCGCCAGCGCGATCGCGCCCGACCCGGTGCCAAGATCGAGCACCCGGCGTGGCCGCAGCTCCAGCGCCATCTCGACCAGCAGCTCGGTCTCCGGGCGCGGGATCAGCACCCGCCGATCGACCTGCAGCTCGAGATGGCGAAACCCTTTGCGACCGAGGATGTAGGCGACCGGCTCGCGCCGCAACCGCCGTCGCACCATCTCCCCGAACCGTCTCGCTGCACCCGCCGGCACCCCGGCCTCGGACTCGGCCACCAGTCGTGCCCGATTCCACCCGGTTGCCTCAGCCAGGAGCAGCTCGGCGTCCAGACGCGGGGTTTCGATCCCCATCGCGGCAAGCGCATCGGCCGCGCTGCCGAGAGCTTCGCGGACGCTGCCTACGGTCGCGGCATCGGTCACGTTCAGGCGGCCGAAGTCGCAGCCTCGAGGCGCTGTCGCTTCTCCTCCGCCGCCAACGCCTCGCTGAACTCGCCCAGCGCACCACCCAAGACGCCTTCGAGGTTGTGCGAGGTCAACTTGATCCGGTGGTCGGTGACCCGGCCCTGCGGGAAGTTGTAGGTGCGCACCTTCTCCGAGCGCTGGCCACTGCCCACCTGCGCCTTGCGCTCAGCCGCGACCTTGGCCTGCTGCTCGGCCAGCTCACGCTCGTACAGCCGCGCCCGCAGCACCCGCATCGCCTTGTCGCGGTTCTGCAGCTGCGACTTCTCATCCTGCATCGAGACGACGATGCCGGTCGGTTTGTGGGTGATCCGCACCGCCGAGTCGGTCGTGTTGACTGACTGCCCGCCTGGCCCGGAAGATCGGTAGACGTCGATCTGCAGGTCGTTCTGGTCGACCTCGACCTCGACCTCCTCCGCCTCGGGCAGGATGGCGATCGTCGCGGTCGAGGTGTGGATGCGCCCCTGGGACTCGGTCTCGGGCACCCGCTGCACGCGGTGGGTGCCGCCCTCGAACTTGAAGATCGAGTAGGCGCCCTCGCCCTTGACCGCGAAGGTGACCTCCTTGAAGCCGCCCATCTCGGCCGCCGACTTCGAGAGCACCTCGGTGGCGAAGCCTCCCTCCTCGGCTTAGCGGGTCAGCATCTTGTAGAGGTCGCCGGCGAACAGAGCCGCCTCGTCCCCCCCCGTCCCAGCGCGGATCTCGACCAGCACGTTTTTGGCGTCGTTGGGGTCGCGCTCGACCATCGCCAGCCGGATCTCCTCTTCCAGCTCCCCCAGCCGCGCCGGAGCGTCCTCGACCACCTTCTGCAGCTCTGCGTCCTCGCCGTCCTCGGCGAGCAGCTCGCGCGCCCCCTCGAGGTCGTCCTTGAGCATTCGGTACTCCCGCGCCAGCGCCTGGGCGGGCTGCAGCTCGCGGTACTCGCGCCCAACCTCGGCATAGCGCTGCCGATCCCCGATCACGCCGGGGTCCGACATCTGCCCCTCCAGCTCGGAGAAGCGCGCCTCGATCTGTTCGACGAGCGACTCGATCATGCCCCAACCTTACGGCGACGCTACGCGACGATCTCTATCGGTGAGTCGCCGGGCTCGGCGGGCTGCTCCTCGGCCAGGACTTTCTCCAACGCCGCAATCGCCACCGCCAGCTGCTCTTGGTCGGGCTCGCGGGTGGTCAGGTTCTGCAACATCAGCCCCGGCCACATCACCGCCCGCACCCAGCGTTTGCGGCGATTCCTCCCGGCCCATTTGATCACCTCATAAGAGAGACCGGCGATCAACGGAATCCCGAGGATGCGCGAAGCGACCAACCAGTACCAGGCCGGCAGCCCGATCGGCGCGAAGACGAAGATCGCGAGAACCATCACGATCAGCAGGAAGCTGGTTCCGCAGCGCGGGTGCAGGCGCGAGTAGAGCTTGGCGCGCGAGGGCACCAGCTCGTCTTCGGCCTCATAGCAGGAGATCGTCTTGTGCTCGGCGCCGTGGTACTCGAAGACCCGGCGCAGGTCCGGCAGGCGGCTGATGATCACGATGTAGCCGATGAAGATCGCCGTTCGCAGCAACCCCTCGATCAGCCAGAAGAGGAAGGGCGAGCCGAGCTGATCCTTGATCAGGCTGGTCAGCCCAACCGGGACGACGAAGAAGAGGCCGATCGAGAGCGCCAGCGAGAGGACGATCGTCAGCCCCCAGACCCAGCCGCCGATCTCCTCCTTCTTGCCCTCCTCGTCCTCCTCCATCTGGGCGTTGGCGGAGATCGCCAGAGCGCGAAAGCCGATCTTCAGCGACTCGCCGAGGGCGACGACGCCGCGGAGCACCGGCAAGCGCCAGAGACGGTGGCGCTTGGCCCAGGGGACAAGCGGCTCGGAGCTGAGCTCGATCTGGCCCTCCGGGTTGCGCACCGCGACCGCCCAGGTCGAGATGCCGCGCATCATCACCCCCTCCAGCACTGCCTGCCCACCGACCGGCGCGTCGCGCTTGGCGACCAGAGCACCGTCGGGCATGCGAAGCGGGTCTGCCCCGTTCGGGGAGACGGATTCAGCCTGCTGGGAGCCCACCTCTGGGCTCACGGCCTACTTCCCGGCCTTGGCGTGCTTGGCGGCGCGGCGCTGGAACCGCTCGACCCGGCCACCGGTGTCGACCAGCTTCTGCTTGCCGGTGTAGAACGGGTGGCACTCCGAGCAGAGCTCGACGTGCAGATCCTCCACCGTGGAGCGGGTGTAGAACTGGTTGCCGCACGAGCAATGCACGTTGGCGAGCTTGTAATCGGGGTGAATTCCTGCCTTCATTGCGATCAAGTTTAGAGAAGTGCGCAAGTACGCAGTCAAAGGGCTTGGGAAACGGCCTCCTCGTGCCGATAGCTGGGCATGACGACGAGGGAACCGGCGGCAGACGACAGCGGGCTCGCCCGCTTCCTGCGCGCTGCCCTGGCGGTCCTGCTGCTGGGCGGCACGCTGCTCGTCACGCTCCACTACTGGCTCGGCATCGGCGCCAGCCTTCACTTCGCAATCGGCAGCGTCGTCTACGACGCGGTGGTGTTGGGAGCCGGCGTGGCCTGTCTGGTCAGGGCGTCGGCCTTCGGGCCCGAGCGTCGGGCCTGGATTCTGATCGGGCTGGCGATCCTCGTCTGGGGAGCTGCCGAGGTCTACTGGGCCATCTTCATCGAAGGCAATCCCGATGCCCCCTACCCCTCGCTGGCCGACGTCGGCTATCTCCTCTTCTACCCTCTGGCCTACGTCGGACTCGCCCTGCTGGTCCGCGCCAGAGCCCACGAGATGAACTGGCGGCTGTGGATGGATGGGGCGATCGCAGCGCTCGGCACCGCGGCCCTCGGCGCCGCCTTCGTCTTCGACTTCGTCGCCGGCAAGGCCGAAGGCACGCCGCTTCAGATCGTGACGACGCTCGCCTACCCGCTGGGCGACATCGCGATGGTCGCGATGGTGGTCGGCGTGGTCGCGCTGACCGGCTGGCGACCTGGCCGGACCTGGTCGTTGCTGCTCGCCGGCCTCTCGGCACTCGTGATCGCCGACATCGCCTACACCCTGCAGTCGACCGGCGAAGCGCTGCCGGGGGGCAACTGGATCGACCCGATCTACCTGATCGCCGCCGTCTGCTTGGGCGCCGCGGTCTGGCAGCCGGCTGCGGCGGCCGAGATCACGTCGCCCGGAGAAGGGGACCGGCGCCGGGAGATGATCGTCCCGCCGGTCTTCGCCGGGGTGATGATCGGCCTCTTTGCGATGCAGTACTTCAGCGCCACCAGCGGCCTCTCGACCGTTCTGTGGGCAGCGACGATGACCGCCGTGATCGTGCGGCTGGCGATGAGCGACCGCGAGAACAAGGTGCTGCTCGAGCAGGTGAGAACCGACCCGCTGACCGGACTCGCCAACCGGGGGCGACTGCAGATGGACCTGCCGATTCGGGTCACCCGCGCAAGCGAGGAGAGCCCGGTGATGCTGCTGCTCTTCGATCTAAACGGCTTCAAGCACTACAACGACACCTTCGGCCACCCCGCCGGGGACGACCTGTTGGTGCGGCTGGGTGGCGCGCTGCAGGGCGCCGTCGGCGAAGACGGTGTCGCCTACCGAATCGGGGGCGACGAGTTCTGCGTGCTCCTCACATGCCAGCGAGAGCGCTTCGAGGCCGTCACCCGCGCGGCGACGAGCGCGCTGAGCGCAACCGGACCGGGGTTCGAAGTGAGCTCGGCCTGGGGCGCGGTCGAGGTCCCCGGAGATGAGAGCGAGCCCTCGGCGGCGCTGCAGCTCGCCGACGTGCGCATGTACGCGCAGAAGGAGTCCCGCCGCCTGGCGCACGACGACCTGCTCGAGCCGGCGGTCACCGAGGCGCCCCGGCGGCATGAGGCCGGCGAGTCCCCGGCGCTCCACGGCCCCGTCAGCCGGCGCTGAGCGCGGCTATCAAGGAGTCGAGCGTGCGGCCGACTTCGGCCCGCATCCGCTCGGGATCCTCCGCCCGGGCGACCAACATCGCCGCCTCATCGAGAGCGCCCATCAGCACGTGGGCGAGGGGCCGCACGGGCTGGTCGCTGATCGCGCCGGCCTCGATCGCGGCCTGCAGGGTGGCCTCGATCAGACCGAGGCCGTGCTCGGCGGCGATCTCACGCCAGCGATCCCAACCAAGCACCGACGGCCCGTCGAGCAGAGCGATCTGCTGGGCCTCCGGCTCGGTACAGGCCCGCAGGAACGTCTCCGCGCCGGCTCGCATCGCATCCAGCGGCGAGCTGGCGTTGGCGGCGAGGGCGCCGGCGGCGATCCGCTCGGCAAGCTCGATCTCGACCCGTTCGTAGACGGCCTCGAAGAGATCGCGCTTGCCGCCGAAATGGTGGTAAAGCGCTCCCCTGGTGACGCCGGCAACCCTGACGATCTCCCCGGTGCCCACCTCGGCGTATCCGCGCTCGGCAAAGAGTGCCCGCGCCGCCTCGATCAGCGCGTTGCGCGTCGATTCAGAGCGCTCCGCCTGGGTGCGGCGCCCTGCTTCGGGAGCGGCGCCCCCGTCTTTTCGTTTGACATTCATACTGTCTGTATGTAACTTACCGCCTCCGCCCGACACGATCAAAGCCCCGAGGAGGACGCAATGAGCCAATCAGACCAGCGCCGTGAGGTCGACCTTCCCGCGGGAAAGATCCGCTACCGCGAGGCCGGCGAGGGCAAGCCAGTGGTCTTCGTCCACGGCTATCTCGTCGACGGCCGCCTCTGGGACGGCGTCGTCGCAGCGCTCTCCGATCGCTGCCGCTGCCTTGCCCCGGACTGGCCGATCGCCGCCCACCAAGTCGCGATGAAGTCCGATGCCGACCTCTCCCCCTACGGGATCGCGGCGATCATCGCCAGCTTCCTCGAGGCGCTCGACCTGAACGACGTGACGATCGTCGGCAACGACTCCGGCGGCGCGATGTCGCAGGTTCTGGTCACCCGCCACCCGGAGCGGATCGGCCGCCTCGTCCTCACCAACTGCGACACCTATGAGAACTTCCCTCCAGGGATGTTCAAGGCGATGCCGCCGATCGCCAAGCTGCCCGGTGGGATGGCGGTGCTGGCCGCCCCCTTCCGGATCGGCGCCCTGGCCCGCGCCGCCTTCAAGCCCTTCTCGAGGAAACCGATCCCGGCCGACCTGATCGCCTCCTGGATGGAGCCGGTGATGAAGGATCCCGGGGTGCGCCACGACGCCAAGAAGGTGACGGTCGGAATGAACAAGCGCTACACGCTGGAGGCCGCCGAGAAGCTGCGCGGCTCCGATCTGCCGCTCCTGCTCACCTGGGCTCCGGGCGATCGGCTCTTCCCGCTCGAGAATGCCAAGCGCCTGGCCGCCGACACCCCCAATGCACGCCTGGTCGAGATTCCCGACTCCGCCACCTTCGTGCCGCTGGACCAGCCGCAGCGACTCGCCGACGAGATCGCCGCCTTCGTTGCCTAGCCTGGCGTTTTCTTCCCGCTATGCGGGAAAAAGGCGCCAGGCACGACGGTCGATTTCTGGTTTTCCCGCTAAGTGCGGTTTTTTCGTCTGACTGAGGGTGGAAACTTCCTCAACGCCCCCTACAGGACGGAGAGGGATTCATGCCCCAGGAGATCTTCGACCAGGATCGGCCCACGAGGAGGAGCACGATGGCGAAGCGACTTGACGAAGCCTTCGCCGGCTGCGAGCAGTGGACTCTCGCGCCGCCCAGTCAACGGCGAAGCGAGACCGTCTTCAGCCCGCAGCTGTCCAGCTCCTCGAGGATGATCGGCAGGGCAGCCACGGTGCGCGCCCAGGAGCCGGGGGCGCTGTAGTAGTCGGCGTCATGCAGGAGGACGATGTCTCCGTCGCCGATGCCATCGGTGGCACGACGGGCTATTGAGCCTGCCGTAGCCCGACCCCTCCAATCCTTGCCCCACCGCGACCAGAGCACCGGCCGCCACCCACGCCGCCGAACCGCTCTCAAGGTCGCGCCGCTGAAGATTCCGTAGGGCGGCCGGAAGTCCGCGATCGCCTGCCCGCTCGCCTCCTCGATCGCGGCGCGGGCATGCTCTGCGTCATCGAGGAACTCGCCCACGCTCAGCCGCAGCAAATTGCGATGGCGATGGCAGTGCAGCTCGACCCGGTGCCCCGCGGCAACGATCTCGGCCGCCAGCACAGGGCGGCGCAGGACCTGCTCGCCGGCGAGGAAGAAGGTCGCGCGGGCGCCGGCCTCGCGCAGGATCTCCAGCACGAGCGGGGTTCCCTGGGGGTGCGGGCCGTCGTCGAAGGTGAGCGCCACCCCACCTGCTCCGTCCTGGCGCTGCACGATCCCCAGCTCGCGCCCCAGCCCGGGCACGACGGGGGCCAGAGCGGGCCCGGCATGGAGGAGCGCACCGGCCGAAACGCCGGCGCCGAGCAGCTTCCCGATCAAGGACTTTCGCTTGCGACGCTCTGAGCAGCGGCCGGCCGGGCCTTCTGCACCGAAGGCGAGGTCGCGTCTTCGTCCTTGCCGAAGTGGATGCGACTCTCCAGCGGCTTGGAGATCACCCGGTACGGCGTCTCGCGGTGGATCGCGGCCAGCAGCATCACCGCGGCAACCGCGACCAGGCTGACCGCGGTCGCGACCCGCTCCATCCGCAGCCTCCAGACCGGTTGCGGCTTGACCCGCGGGCGGGCCGTGAGAACCCGCGAAGCGATCGAAGGCAGCGAGGCGAAGGTCGAGTCGGGCGAGCGGCGTTCGCGCGTCAGGTGGCGCAGCGCCGAGCCGAGCTCGTGCTCGGATCTCGCAACCTCGGCCAAGCCAAAGCGCTCGAAGGCGGCGTTGTTGGCCCGCAGGTGACCGGCCGAGAAGCCGTAGGAGACGACCGGGCAGCCGCGGATATGAGCCTCGAGAACGGTGAGGCCGGCGGTCGAGTGGACCATCGCATCGGCCGCCGCCATCCAGTCGCTCATCTGCTCGGTGAAGCCGAGCACCCGCACCCGCTCGTTGGCGGCGTAGTGCTGGTCCAGCTTCTCGCGGGCCGTCTCGTTTCGCCCGGCGATGCAGACGACGAGCGTGTCCTCGCCGGCGAGCGCCGCATCGATCGCGCCTTCGAGGTCCCCTATCCCCCAGCCGCCGCCGGAGACGAGCACCAGGCGGGCATGGGCGGGCACGTCGAGCGCCTCGCGGGCATCGCGGCGGGTGCGCGGCATCAGGAACTCGCGCGAGATCGGCGGGCGCATCCACTCGACGCTCCCCGGGCCGACCAGCTTCTCGACCTCCTCGATCGACTCCGGGTGGGTGACGTAATGGAGATCGACCCCCGGATGGGCCCAGTAACGCAGCCCGGCGAGATCGGTGATCGCCGATTGCACCGGGACGAGCAGGCGGCGGTTCTCGCGCAGCATGCCCAGCACCGCCGTCACGCCTGGATAGGTCGAGACGACGACGTCGGGCTGGTGCTCCTCGACGACCCGCAGCAGGCCGCGAGCGCCAAGCAGGTAGCTGAGGTGGTGCATGAGCCAACGGGTCGGCGCGAACTTGGTGATCAGCCAGTACTGGAGGTCGAACAGCCAGGGCATCCAGCGGAAGGTGAAGCGGGAGCCGTCGCGGGCCACCGCGGAGGAGATCCGGCCCATCGCCTGCAGGCCGTCGACGATCTCGACCGTGGCACCGGGGATCTCCTGCTCGACGTCCTCTTTGATCATCCGGGCCGGCAGGTCGTGTCCCTCGCCGATGTCGGCGGTAAGCACCAACACCCGCGGCGGACGCTCCTCCGAGCCCGCGGCGCCGGCAAGCAGGGCGCCAGCGACGTGGCCGTTGCCGTTCAAGGACGGTTTTTTGCCGGGCACGGGATCGGGAGCGCGGGTGCTCCCCCGCACCCACTCGACGTACTTGCGGACCCCCTCACGGAAGCTCGTATCCGCTTTCCAGCCGATCTCCTCCAGCGCCCGCGCGTTGGAGATCTCCTTGCCGGGGAAGTCGCCCGGGCGGGGGGGCGTGTGGACGATCTCGCAGCCATCGGTGTTTTCCTGGACCCGCTCCGCAATTTCGAGGATCGTCACGACCTCGTCTCCGGAGAGGTTGTAGGTGCGCCCCGCAGCCTCGGGCGCCAGCGCGGCGACGATGCCGCTGGACAGGTCCTCGACGTAGATGAAGCTGCGCGTCTGGCTGCCATCGCCGGCGATCGTCAGCGCCTGGCCTTCGAAGGCCAGGTCGGTGAACTTGGCGACCACGCCGGCGGCGCGAGCGCGCGGGCCATAGGGGATGCCGAAGCGCAGCACCGTGTACTCGAGGTCGTAGAGCTCGGCGTAGCCGGCGCAGTAGGTCTCGCCGGCGAGCTTGGTCGCCGTGTAGAGGTGGCGCGGCGCCGGGATCGGCGTTTCCTCGTCGACCGCCTGCTCGGCACAGTCGCTGTAGACCCAGGTGGTCGAGCCGTAGACGACCCGGCCCGCCTCGGCCCGGCAGGCCGCCTCGAGCACGTTGAGCGTGCCACGCGTATTGACCTCCTCGGCCAGCACCGGATCCGCAAGGACGTGGGAGACGTCGGCGACCGCGGCCAGGTGGATGACCGCGTCGCAGTCCCGCATCGCGAGGTCGAGGTTGGCCGGATCGGTGATGCTGCCGGTGAAGGTCTCGACTTCAAGCGGCGAGTGGTAGGGCGAAGCACTGAGGTCGAAGATCCGCGGTGTGTGCCCGTCCTCGATCAGCCTGTCGACCACATGCGAGCCGATGAAACCGCCGCCACCAGTGACCAGGACTCTCATGACGCCTCCTCGGGCCGGCTCTCCGGCCGGTAGTAGAGCGGCACGCACCAGTGGTTCTCCGCCACCCAATCGGTGTTGGGCAACTCGTCGGCGCGTCCCATGATCCGGTGGCAGGGCTGTTCGTAGACCCGCCCGGTCGACTTCTCGATCTGCTGGAAGACGATGTACTTGTAGAAGCCGGAGGTCATCCCGTCCGGCAGCTCGAGGCGAGCCGAGTGCAGGGAATCGAGATGCTCGCGAGCGTAGGCGTTCTTCCAAGCGACGATCTCCTCCATGCGATCCGCCTGAACCAAACCGAGCGCCGCGGTGAACTCGCTCATGCGGAAGTTGAGACCGTCGACCTCGTGCTCGAACTTGCCGTAGTTGCGGAACTTGGCGGCAAACTCGATCAGCTCCGGGTCGGAAGAGACGAGAACGCCCCCCTCGCCGGTTGAAACGGTCTTCGTCGCGTAGAGCGAGTAGACGCCGGCATCGCCGAAGCCCCCAGGCCTGTCCCCGCCCCACTCGGCACCGTGCGCGTGGGCGCAGTCCTCGAGCAGGAAGATCCCGTTCTCACGGCAGTAGGCGGCAATCCGCTGGGAATCGAAGGCGATGTGGCCGCCAATGTGGACGAGGATCGCCGCCCTGGGCTTCGAGCGCTCGGCCTTCGCCTCGAAGTCCTCGAACGACATGCAGAGGTCGTTCCGGTTGCAATCGACGAACTCGACCTCGGCGCCGGCGCTGATCGCCGCCAGCGGCGTCGCCATGAAGGTGTTGGACGGGCAGAGCACGGTCTCGCCTCGCACCCCGGCGAATTCCAGCGCGGCGAGGGCACCGCCGGCCCAACTCGAGAGTCCGAGACTCGGTAGGCCGTTCCACTCTGCCCAGCGCCGCTCGAACGCCTCCAGCATCGAGCCCTCCGACCACTGCTCGGAGTCGAGCACCTCGGTCCAGAGCTCGAACAGCCTGGCGCGATCACGATGGTCGAACCCGATCGCAAAGCGACTGGCGTCGGGGCGAGTTGTCTCAGCGGAGCCCACGTAGTTCCTTCGTCGTCTAACTGGGAAGTGCCTTCGCAGGACCACACACCGCTCTCAGGCGCCGCAAGGCTAGCAGCGCTCGCGGACTTCGACTCAGGTGGATTCGTCGATGTGAGCACTTTCCAGCACCGCACCGACCGTTCGCGACCCCGCGAGCAGCACCGTGCCGGCAACCGCGACGACCATGAAGGCGACCAGGGCGACGCCGCCGAGGGGGGTGCCTCCCCATGACTCGCCGAAGATCAGCGGCGCCAGCAGCACCGGAACGAGGATCTGGACCGTGAACATCGCCGGGGCGACATGGGTGGCGGCACGTCGCTGCAGCGCGCTCATCTCGCTGAGCAGAGCCAGGCCCTCCGACGCCGCGGCGGTCGCGAGCCAGGCGGCGGCGACCAGGATCGCGCCGGCGGCGAGCTCGTCGGTGAGCAGCTTGCTGGCGATCGCGGTCCAGGCGTAGCCGCAGCCGGCGCTGAGCACCATCAAGGTGCCGACGGCCCCTTGCCGGCGGCGCAGCAGGTAGGGCAGGGCGACGGGGATGGCCACCAGCACAAGGGCAAGGGCGATCGCCGCCGCACCGGCATGGTCGGTGGTCCGCTCCGGAGCCGCCCAGGCGACACCGCCGACCCCGGCTACGATCGCCGCGACCGCTACCGCCTCGCGCCGGCCCGGCGCCTCGCCAAGCCTCGTAGCGCCAAGCCAGAGGAGCAGGATCAGCCCGCTCGCCAGGCAAGGCTGGACCACGGTCAACGGCGCCAGCAGCAGGGCGGCGATCTCCAGCGGCCAGCCCACCAGGCCCAGCGCCGTCGCTCCCAGCCAGCGCCGGTTTCGCACCAACCGGCCGATCAACGACACCCGCAGCGAGTGCTCTCCCGGAACCTCCCGTGCCTCCAACGCCTGCAACGCGATCGAGGTGTTGTAGAGGAGCGAGGCTCCGACCGCAGCGATTATCCCCAGCGCCAGCACGCCGCGACCCTAGCCGGTGGGCCACGTCAGCTAAGGACGACGAGTTCAGACCGAGCTTCCTCACCACAGTCGCTCTATCGAGTGAGCTGAGATTGCGTTTCTCGCGCGGGTGGCGTCGGTATGGGCATCCTCCAGACGGCGGCGGTCTCTTTTTCGCAGCAACAGACTCGGCGAGAGCGGAAGAGGGCCCCGGCGAAAAAGGCAGCGGTCTGGGGTGTCCCGTCCCGGCGACAGGACCCGCGCGCTGAGGCCCTAAAACCCTAGGTCTCTTGGTACAGCGGCCCGTCGCCGCCCTCGGGCAGGGTGAGGCGGCCGCCCTTGGCGGTGATCGCTCCGCACTGGACGCAGTTTGAGGCGGTGACGTGGACGTCGACCTCGGCGGCGCCGTTCTCCAGCTGCTCGTCGGGGATCTCGTAGACCTGGGCCGGGCACATCGAGACCCAGGTCTGGGCGATCTCACGCGGCACCCTGGTCTGGATGCGAACGTGGTTGGGAGCGTCGTCGCGGGTGGCGTTGCCGGAGAGGAAGACCGAGTCGAGCTTGTTGAAGGTGAGCTCGTTGTCGGGCTTGGGGTAGCGGCTCGCGGCCTTGCCGAGGTGCATCGCCGGCTCGGCGTTGTCCTCGACCTTCCAGTGGCCGGGCGGGAAGTTTCCTTTGGTCGCGACCAGCGCGTTGGCGACGATGCCGCCCGCGATCAGCCCCTTGGTCAGCGGCTGCTTCATGTTGCGTGACTTGTAGAGGTCCTTCTCGATCACCGAGCTGCGGATCATCTCGTCGTAGGACTCGAAGTTGACCGAGTCGATGTCCTTCTTCAGCGACTCGACGATCGCTTCCGCCGCGTACATGCCGGCGTGCATCGCGTAGTGGATGCCCGCCAGCTCGGCGATGTTGACCATGCCGGCGCAGTCGCCGGCCATCAGCATGCCCGGCACGGTGAGCCTGCTCGGCATCGCCCAGTAGCCGCCCGACGGGATCGTCTTGGCGCCCCAGCCGACCCGTTTGCCGCCCTCGAGGATGTTCCTGATGAAGGGGTGCGTCTTCCACTGCTGCAGCGCGTCGTGGACGCTGAAGGTGGCGTCGGTGGTGTCCAGCCCGACGACCAGGCCGAAGCAGACCTTGTCCTCGCCCATCGGGTAGATGAAGCTGCCGCCGGCCTCCTTGTACTTGCCGCTCCAACGCAGCGGCCAGCCCATCGTGTGGATGACCTTGTCGAGCGGTTTCTGCACCTCCCAGATCTCCTTCACCCCGAGCTCCCAGGCCTGCGGGTCGGCTCCGTGCAGGTCGAAGTAGTCCAGGGCGGCGTAGGTGAGGTGGCCGATCGTGCCCTCGGCGAGGACGGTCGCCTTCGCGATCACGTCCGACCCGGGCTCGAAGTTCG
>DATIPC010000071.1:0-38602 GCA_035472395.1 Solirubrobacterales bacterium | reverse complement strand
ACCGGCACCTCGCCGCCGAACTCGGCGGTCGTGCCGTAGAGGTGGGCCGAGGGCAGCGGTTCCGGCAGCCGCGCCGGATCGATCCCGAGCAGCCCGCACAGCTCCTGGTCCCACTCGAGCCGGCGGATGTCGAACAGCATCGTCCGCGAGGCGTTCGTGTAATCGGTCGCGTGGCGACCCGTCAGCTTGAACAGCAGCCAGGAGTCGACGGTGCCGAAGACCGCCCGCTCGGCCCCATCGGCATTGCGCAATAGCCACTCGAGCTTGGTGCCGGAGAAGTAGGGGTCGAGGACGAGCCCGGTCCGCTCCCGCACCAGCTGCTCCCGTCCGTCCTCTCGCAACTCCTCGCAGCGCGCTGCGGTGCGACGGTCCTGCCAGACCAGCGCCCGGTGGATCGGCTCGCCGCTCGCAGGGTCCCAGGCAACGACGCTCTCGCGCTGGTTCGCGATCCCGATCCCGTCCAGCTCCGCCCCCTGGATGCCCGCATCCGCGATCGCCTGAGTCGCGACACGCCGCGTCACCTCCCAAATCTCCGTCGCGTCGTGCTCGACCCAGCCCGGCCGCGGGAAGTGCTGCTCGAACTCCGAGTAGGCCCGCCCCGCGATCCGCCCCCCCGCATCGAAGACCAGGCAGGTCGTCCCGGTGGTCCCCTGGTCGATCGCCAGGATCATCGACTCGCGCCGCGGGCGATCGTCAGCAGGCCATCGGCCACGCCGGACGCGTCCTCGCCGCCGGTCCCCAACCGGCGCAGTCCCATCCCGTACATCAGCGCGACGATCGAGCGGGCGTGCCGGGCAGGTTCCGGCACCTCGAGCATCTCCATTGCAGCCGATGCCACCCCTTCGTATGCCTCGAAGCAGCGCAGCGAAGCAGCTTGCAGCGCCGGGTCGCGGGCGGCTTGCAGGTGCAGCTCAATCTCGGCCAGCTGCTGGATCCGGTTGCCGGACTCCTCGACGATCCGTTCAACTTCGGCGGCCACCTGCTCGACGCTGGGTTGCGCCTGGCGCAGATCGGCTGCGATCGCCTCCTGGCGCGCCACCTCCTCGCCGACGAAGAGGAGCAGGCTCTCGCGCAGCAGGTCGACCTGGTTGGAGAAGTGGTAGGTGAGGGAGCCCAGCGCAACACCTGCCGCCGTCGCGACGCGGCGGTTGGTCACGGCGGAGATGCCCTCGCGACCGATCAGGTCGACCGTGGCGCGGAGGATTCGCTCACGGGTATCGGGGGGCGCAGCCGTGGTCAAGGGGCGCCAGCCTACCCGTTTCCCTTATCGTTCGTTCGAACGAACAACTGCCGGCGAAGGGGAGTCGATGCCTACCAACAGCAGGGGAGTTGCCGCAAGCGCGGGCCAGAGCAGTCCAACGGAGGACGCATTTCTTGGCCTGCGCGAGCAGGTGCAGCTGCTGCAGGCCGGCGACGTGACCTCACGAGAGCTCGTCGAGGCGGCGCTGGAGCGGGCAGAGGGAGCGCAGCAGGCGCTGAACGCCTTCCGGGTCATCTGCGCCGAGGAGGCAGTGGCCGAGGCCGAGGCGGCGGACCGGCGCCTCGCCGCCGGCGAAGGCGCGTCGCTGCTCGGCGTCCCGGTCGCGATCAAGGACGACATCGATCTGGCCGGCCACACGACTCCGTTCGGATGCGGTGGCGGCAGGCCGGCCGTGCGGGACGCCGAGGCGGTGCGGCGCCTGCGCGAGGCGGGGGCGATCGTGATCGGCAAGACCCATGCCCCCGAGGTCGGCCAGTGGCACTTCACCGAGACGCCGCTGCACGGCGCCACCCGCAACCCCTGGAACACCGACCACACCCCCGGCGGCTCCAGCGGCGGCGCCGCCGCGGCCGTAGCGGCCGGCGTCGTCCCGGCCGCCATCGGCTCCGACGGCGCCGGTTCGATCCGAGTCCCCGCCGCTTGGACTGGGCTGATCGGGCTGAAGCCACAGCGCGGGCGCGTCTCCACCTGGCCCGACCCCGAGGCCTTCAACGGGCTCAGCTGCCATGGCCCGCTGACCCGCAACGTCGGCGACGCTGCCCTCCTGCTCGACGCAGTGCGCGGCAACGTTCCGGCCGATCTTCACCGCCCGCAGCCGCCGAACGAGCCGTTTTCCGAGGCGGCGGCGCGCGAGCCCGGTCGCCTGCGCATCGCTCTCTCCTTCGCCACCCCGTTCGCCGTCCCCGACGGCGTCGACCCCGAGCATCGGGTGGCGATCGAGACATTCGCAGAGCGCCTTGGCGAGCTCGGCCACGAAGTCGTCCACGTCGATCCCGACTACGGGCTGGTCGGCCCCGCGTTGATCCCGCGCGGTATGGCCGGACTCGAGGAATGGCTCTCCGCCCACGGCGAAGACCGCGCCACGCTCGAGCCCCGCACCCGTACCCACGCCCGCTTCGGCAAGGCGCTGCAAGGACTGCCGCTGCGCCTCTCGCGTGCCGCCGAGCCCGGCCTGCGCCGGCGCATCGGCCGCGTCTTCGAGCACTGTGACGTCGTCCTCACGCCCACCACGGCGAAGCCGGCGCCACGCATCGGCGCCCTCGAGGGTCGCGGCTACTGGGCGACCGGCACCACCGCGAGCGCCACCTGCCCCTTCGCCTTCGCCTGGAACGTGGTCGGCTGGCCGGCAATCAGCGTTCCTGCCGGCCTCACCGCCCCGGGCCTGCCGATCGGCGCCCAGCTACTGGGTCGCGAAAACGACGAGGCAACCCTACTGTCGTTGGCTGGCTCTCTCGAGCGGGCCGAAGGGGGCTGGCCGGTCGCCGCTCAGGTCGCCCCCGGCATCTAGGCGCGCCAGATCGGCGCTACCGGCGCTTCGATGTGGTTGGTGTTGCCGGCGATGCGGCGGCCATCGTTGCCTCAGCACGGCAGTGGGTGTACGGTCGCATAGGGCAGAGTTCAAACCCGAAGGAAGGAGCCCCCATGGCGGCAGCAGAGGTCAAGAACTTCGACTCTCCCGACGAGGTCCGTCCGTTCGAAGGAAGAGGCCAGGCAGAGGTGGTGCAGCTCGCCGGCCACACGGTCGGCAAGGGAACGTTCGAGCCGGGCTGGAAGTGGTCGGAGAACGTGAAGCCGATCGCCGGCACCGACTCATGCCAGGTAGCCCATTTCGTCTACGTGCTGTCCGGCAGCATGCGCGTCTACATGGACGATGGCTCGGAGGTCGAGATCGTCGCTGGGGACGTGGTCGCCATCCCACCGGGCCATGACGCCGAGGTGCCTGGCAGCGAGCCCTGCGTGATGGTCGACTTCGGCGAGATCGGCGATTACGCGAAGCGCGATTGAGCGCTCAATCGACCCGAGGACGAGAGAGGTAGACGCGGACGAAGTCGGCTAGCTGGCGAGCGCGGTGGACGAAGCCGGCCAGGGAGCGACCGCTGGCGCGATGGGAGAGATCGAGCTCGTACTCGCGCAGGCGGTAGCCGGCACGGACGGCGTCGATGGTCATCCCGACCTCCATCCCGTAGCCGCGGGCAAAGGGAAGAGCGGCGCGCAGCACCTCGATGCGCATCGCGCGCTGACCGGAGATCGGCGCGCTCGTCTCCAGACCGCAGCGGCGGCGGATCGCCCAGCCGGCAAAGCCAAGGGCAATGCCGAAGCCACCGCCAAGACGGTGGCTGAAAGCGGCGACGGCGAGGTCGCACTCGCCGCGCTCGACCGCCGCCACCAGCGGGGCCAGCTGGGCTGCGGAGGAGCCGAGGTCACCGTCACAGAGGAGAACGACACGCGGAATGGGATCGGCGCTCAGCACCGCCTCGGCCGCGGCGCCGACATTGGCGCCCTTGCCGTGGGGGCGGCCGCGGCTGACCACCTGGGCGCCGGCCGCCATCGCCACCTCCGCGGTGCCGTCGGCGGAGGCGTCATCTGCCACCCACAACGCGGCTTCCGGCAGCGCCTCGCGAAGGGCCGCCAGCGTCCCCTCGATCCGGTCGGCCTCATTGCGTGCGGCGACGATGACGGCGAGTTGGTCGTGCACGACGGATATTGTCCCGGCCCATGGCGGATATCGAGGCGCACATCACCGGCAACGTGTGGAAAATCGAGGTCGCGGTTGGCGACAAGGTCTCCGATGGCGACACCGTCGCCATCCTGGAGTCGATGAAGATGGAGATCCCGGTCGAGGCCGAGGACGACGGGGTCGTGAAGGAGATTCGCTGCGAGGAGGGCCAGGCGGTCAGCGAAGGCGACGTCCTCGTCGTGCTGGAGTGAACGAGCAGCTCGCTGGCGGCAAGCTCCTCCTCGACTCCCCCGCCGAGGCGGTCGTTCGCATCCGCATCTCCAACCCGGAGCGTCGCAACGCGCTCGACCACGAGATCCTCGACACGCTGGCCGAAACTCTGCCGCGACTGGACCAGGGCATCGAGACCCGCTGTGTAGTGATCACCGGCGCCCCACCTGCCTTCTCGGCCGGATACGACCTCACATCGATCCCCAGCGACACCTTCGAGCGCGACGCCGAGGCCCTGGTCGCCCATCCCTTCCACGACGCGATGGAGACGCTCGCCGGCCATCCTTGGCCAACCGTCGCGGCGATCAACGGCCACTGTCTGGGTGGCGGTCTCGAGCTGGCGATGACCTGCGACCTGCGAATCTGCGCAGCCGGCGCCAAGCTCGGCATGCCCCCCGCCAAGCTCGGTCTCGTCTACGGCCACACCGGCCTGCGCAAGTTCCTCGACGCGCTGGGCCTGGCCCGAACCAAGGAGCTGTTCCTGACCGGGCGCAACTTCAGCGCCGAGCGCGCCGAGCGGATCGGCCTGGTCCACGAAGTGGTGGAGGACGAGGCATTCGATGCGGCAGCGGTGGAGCTGGCCGCCGAGATCGCCGCCAACGCTCCGCTCTCGATGCGGGGCAACAAGCGCGCGATCGAAGTGCTCAACGCCAACCCGGTCCTCAGCGAACAGCAGGAGGGCGCCCTGATCGCGCTGCGCGAATCGTGCTTCGCCTCCAAGGATCTGCACGAGGGGATCCAGGCTTTCGCCGAGAAACGCAAGCCGCACTGGGAAGGGCGGTAGGAGGTGGCACCCTCTTGAGCGCCGCTGCACGCCGGCAACTCGCCGCCACCGACCCGACGATGGCGGCGTTGATCGAGCGGATCGGAAAGATCGACCTGAAGACGCGGCTGCGCCGGCGCAGCGAGGAGCGGCCGCCCGACGCCTACGGGGCGCTGCTGCGGGCGATCGTCGGCCAGCAGCTCTCGACCAAAGCGGCGCGGACCATCTACCTGCGGGTATGCGAGCTGTTCGGAGGCACCACTCCCTCGCCCGAGCAGCTGTTGGAGGCGAGCGAGAAGGATCTGCGTGCCGCCGGGCTCTCCGGCCGCAAGGTCGAGTACATCCGCGACCTCGCCGCCCACGTGCTGAGCGGCGAGCTGGAGCTGGACCGGCTCGGGGGGCTCTCCGATGAGGAGGCGATCGCCGAGATCGTCGCGGTGCGCGGTCTCGGCCAGTGGACTGCCGAGATGTTCCTGCTCTTCCACCTGGAGCGTCCCGACGTTCTCTCCGGCGGTGACCTCGGCATCCGCAAGGCGGTCCAGATCGAGTACGGGCTGGAGGAGATGCCGGCGCCGCTGCGGGTGCTGGAGATCGGCGAGGTGTGGCGCCCGCATCGCAGCCTCGCCTCGCTGTATCTGTGGGAGTCGCTGGCGGCGGTTCCGGGCGCATAGGGCCGCCCGTGCCTCAACGCGAACGCACCCCCGTTCGACACTAGAACAATGCGTTTTCGATTCTTCCTCGGCCTCGCTGCGGTCGCCGCAATTGCGATCGGATCGGCTGTGGGCGGCCTCGTCGTCCGCACTCACGAAACCCACGCCTTCGAACGCCGCCAGCGCGACGAGGCGCTGCGCTCCGCGCGCCAGGCGGAAGCCCTGGCGGCGCTTTCCGTCGGCCAGCTCGCCAGCGCCACCGCCTTCTACGAAGTGGAGGGCACGTTCACGCAGCACGAGTTCGAAGCGATGGCCGACTCGCTGCTGGGCTCCGGCGCACTGAGTGGGACCGGCCTGATCGAGACGGTGCCCGCCTCGCGCCGGGCGCAGTTCGAACGTAGTCACGGCTACCCGATCGTCGAACGCACTCCGATCGGCTTCCGCCGGGCGCACCCGCGCCCCTACTACTACCCGCTCACCTTCGCAACGTCCAACAGCGGGCTCGAACCGCCGCTGGGCTACGACCTGGGGGCGGACCCCGCGCGCTCCACCGCCTTGCTTCGGGCCGCCAACAGCGGCAAGCCGGCAGCCACCCGGGTCATGCACTTGCCGATCGGCGGCACCGGCATCAACGTCTTCCGTCCCGTCTACCGCGACGGCGCCCCGACCGCTACCGTAGCCCAGCGCCGCGCCGCCCTGGCCGGGTTTGCGGTCGGCGCCTTCCACGTTCCGGACCTGACCGCGGCGGCGACATCGGCTCTCCCGGATGACATAGACGTGCAGTTGGTAGAGAGCGGCCACAACGTAGCCGGGCCGCAGCTGCCGCGTGACGAAACGGCCGCAACCCCCTTGCGAATCGCCGATCGCACCTGGCTCCTGGTCGTGCACGACCCAAACCGCCCCGACATCAGCCTGCCGCTGCTGATCGCCGTCTTCGGCATCTCGATGGCAGCACTGCTGGGCGCGCTGGTGCTGATCTGGAGCCGCAACGAGCGGATGCAGGAGCTGCAGTTGCAGGCCAGTCAGGACCCGCTGACGGGGTTGAAGAACCGGCGCCGCTTCGAGGAGGACATGCGCACCGAGATCGCGCGCAGCCACCGTGAGGGCAACGCAGGGGCGCTGCTGATGCTCGACCTCGACAACTTCAAGCAGGTCAACGACACGCTCGGGCACCCGGTTGGGGACCGGATGATCGCCGACATCGCCGGCGTGCTGAGAGCGCGGATGCGGCTCACCGACGTGCTCGCCCGCCTCGGTGGAGACGAGTTCGCGATCGTGCTGCCGCGCTGCTCGGTCGAGAAGGCACGCGGGGTCGGCGCCGAGATCGCAACGGCGGTCCGCGAGCATGCGGCAGACGAGGAGGCGGTGCCGCGGATCACGGTCAGCGTCGGCATCGCGATGTTCGGCCCCGGCCTGCTCACCGATCTCGAGTCGCTCGAGGAGGAGGCCGACGCCGCGCTGTATGAGGCGAAGCGGGCTGGGCGCGACTCGGTGCGGGTAGCGGGAAGTGCGACGCTACCGAGCCCATCTCGGTAGACGGTGGCGCAAGCGCAGCACGCGGCCGGCCGCTTCTTCGAAGCTGGTGCGGGAGAGCTCGCCGCTGCGCAAAGCCCGTAGGAGAGCTCGGTGGGCGCGAGCGGCTTCGCCCGGGTCGGTGTAGAGCAGCAGGTCGACGCCGGCGCGGGCGGCTGCCGTCGCAACCTTGGCGCCGCTGCCGAACGCGCGCACCGCGACGGTGTCGAGCGCGTCGGTGATCGAGACCCCTTCGAAACCGAGCCGTTTGCGCAGCTCGCCGGCAGCGATCGGTCGCGAGAAGGCGGCCGGCCGCGGCGAAAGAGCCGGGTAGATCGCGGTGCTCAGCATCACCATCTTGCCCCCGGCGGCCACGAAGCGCCGGTAGGGAGCCTCGTCGACGGCGCGAAGCGTCCCCTGCGATAGACCGATGCGCTGGACGGCTTCGTCGGTGTTGAGCTGGGCAGAGCCGAGGCCGGGGAAGTGCTTCCCGGTCGCCGCCACCCCGCCATCCTGCAGCGCCACGGCGAAGGGGACAGCGGTCGCCCCGACGCCCCCCGCACTCGAGCCGAAGCCGCGATCGGCTGCATCGATCGTGCCGCCCGGCAGAGCGACATCGAGCACCGGCGCAAGGTCGACGTTGATGCCGAGCTCGCGCAGACTGGCGGCGGTGCGGCGCCCCTGATCGCGGCTGAAGATGGGACCGCGCGCGCCCATCGCGCGCGCGGAGGCGGTCGGGGCGCCACCGATCCGCCTCACCAGCCCCCCCTCCTGATCGGTCATCACCAGCAGCGGGTCGTGCAGGCCGGGCGGGCGCGGGATGGCCTGCAGACGGCGAGTCAGGCGCCGCGCGGCCGGGCGGCTGGGCAGGTTCTCGGCGAAGAGGACGACCCCGGCGACTTGGCCCGCGCGGATCATCTGCCCGACCCTGGCCGGCGGGCTCGTGCCAGCGAAGCCGAGCACGATGCGCTGGCCGGCGAGCTGGCTCGCGGTGAGTCGGCTCGCGGCGCCGGGGGAAGGCGAGGTGCCGTCGTGCAGCGCCACCCCGCAGGCAAAGGCGCCCGCCGCCAGACCGCAGACCGCGGCGACCGCCAGCCGCCTCCTCCTCCTGGTCGTCGCCGCCGGCACGCCGGTCGATCTTACGAGCCGCCGCGGCCTGCCGCCACTCCTCCCCAGCCGTCCGGCCCGGCTCCTAGCCTTGCGCCCGAATGCCCCCCCTGATCTCCTTCGAGGAAGCGCTGTCGCTCGGCGAGCTGAGCGACCACGAGGAGATCGGCGAGCTGATCGAGCGCGCCTGGAAGGTGCGCGAGGAGCATTTCGGCGACTCGACCGACATGTGCTCCCTGGTCAACGCCAAGTCCGGCGGCTGCGCCGAGGACTGCGGCTTCTGCGCCCAGTCCCGCTACGCCGAGGCCGACACGCCGATGCACGCGATGATGGAGCCAGAGCAGATTCTCGAGCACGCGCGCGCCGCGGAGGCCGCGGGCGCCCACCGCTTCTGCATGGTCACCCAGGGCCAGGGCCTCTCCAAGAAAGACTTCAGAAAAATCGTCGAGGGCGCGAAGCTGGTCGCCGAGCACACCAACCTGAAGCGCTGCGCCTCGATCGGCCACATGTCCGGCGACCGCGCCAAGCAGCTGCGCGAGGCGGGCATCCAGCGCGTCCACCACAACGTCGAGTCCTCTCGCTCCTACTACCCGGAGGTCTCGACCACGGTCCGCTACGAGGGCCGGCTGCGAACGATCGACGCGGTCAAGGACGCGGGGCTGGAGACCTGCGTTGGCGGCATCCTCAATCTCGGCGAGTCGCCGCGGCAACGGGTCGAGATGGCCTTCGAGCTCGCCGAGCTGGAGCCGGACTCGGTGCCGATCAACCTGCTCAACCCGCGCGACGGGACCAAGTTCGGCGACCGACCGCTGATGGACCCCTGGGACGTGGTCAAGTGGGTGGCGATCTTCCGCCTGATCATCCCCGGTGCTCTCTTCCGCCTCTGCGGCGGCCGGGTCGAGAACCTCGGCGAGCTGCAGCCGCTGGCGGTCAAGGCGGGGCTAAACGGGGTGATGATGGGCAACTTCCTAACCACCCTCGGCGCCGAGCCGGAGGACGACCGGGCGATGTTCGAGGAGCTGGGGTTGAACGTCGCGCGCCAGCCCGACAACGGCGCCAACCCGCGTCCCGACAACCGCTCCGGCTGGCTCGAGGGCGAGACGCCGGCGACCCCGATCGACGAGCTGATCGACCGCCAGGACGAGGCGAACTTCTGGGATCCTTCGACCCAGCTTCGGGTGATCAAGAAGACGAAGAAGCCTCCGCCCTACCCCGCCGGCCAGACCGCGGCATGACCGATATCGCAGAGCGGCTGGAGGAGCTTCGCGCGAGCGGACTCCACCGGCGACTGCGTCTGGTTGGCGGGGCACAGGGCCCAAGCGTCCTGCTCGACGGCCACCGGGTGTTGCTGCTCTGCTCGAACAACTACCTCGGGCTGGCCGACCATCCGCGGGTGCGCGAGGCGGCAGCCGAGGCGGCGCTGCGCTGGGGTGCCGGAGCCGGGGCATCGCGGCTGATCTCGGGCAACATGGAGCCGCACCGCCTGCTGGAGGACCGCCTGGCCGCCTTCAAGGGCTACGAGGCGGCGCTGCTGTTCGGCTCGGGCTACCTGGCGAACACGGGCGCGATCTCGACCCTGGCCGGCGCCGGCGAGATCGTCTTCTCCGACGAGCTCAACCACGCCAGCATCGTCGACGGCTGCCGCCTCTCACGCGCCGAGACCTTCGTCTACCGCCACCGGGACACCGAGCACCTCGCCTGGGGCCTGCGCGAGGCCGGGGGGCGCGGCGCGCTGATCGTCACCGACGGGGTCTTCTCGATGGACGGCGACGTCGCCCCGCTGGCGGACCTGGTGGGCCTGGCCCAACGCCACGACTGCCGGCTGATGGTCGACGAGGCGCACGCGACCGGCGCCCTGGGGCCCGGCGGGCGCGGCTCGGTGGCCGCGGCGGGGCTGAGTGGCGAGGTCGACCTCGTGGTCGGGACCCTGGGCAAGGCGCTCGGCTCCTACGGCGCCTACGTCTGCTCGAGCGCCGAGCTGAGCGAGTACCTGCTCAACACGGCCCGCTCCTTCATCTTCTCCACGGCGCCGCCGCCGCCGGTCCTCGCCGCTGCGCTGGCGGCGCTGGAGCTGCTCGAATCCGAGCCCGAGCTGGTCGAGCGGCTGCACGCCAACGCGGTGGCGCTGCGCGACGGGCTCGCCGACGAGGGGCTCCCGGTCGGCGGCTCGGAGACCCAGATCGTCCCGCTCGAGGTCGGCGACGCGATCCCGACGATGGAGCTGTGCGAGCGCCTGCTGGAACGCGGCGTCTTCGCCCAGGGAATCCGCCCGCCAACCGTGCCCCCAGGCTCTTCTCGCCTGCGCTTCAGCGTGATGGCCACGCACGGCGAGGAGGAGCTGCGCGCGGCCGCGAGGCTGGTCGGCGAGGCCGCGCGCGAGCTGGGCATCGACAGATCGACCCTGCTGGCAGCTTGACCGGCACGTCAGGGGTTTTCGTGACCGGGACCGGGACGGAGGTCGGCAAGACCGTCGTCGCGGCCGTCATCGCCCGGACCCTCGCCGCGAGCGAAGCGCGTGTCGCCGTCTTCAAGCCTGCCGTAACCGGCCTCGACGATCGCGCTGCCGATGGGCCGATTTCGGTCGGTATGCGCCGGTTTTCGGCCCATCGACCTGATCACGAGGTGCTGCGCCGTGCGGCCGGATCGCAGCAGAGCGACGAGGAGATCGCGCCCTACCGCTATGGCCCGGCCATGTCGCCACATCTAGCGGCGGAGATGGCCGGTGAGGAGATCGAGCCGGCGCGCCTGCTCGCCGCTGCCCAGACCGCTGCCGCGGGGGCCGATGCGCTCGTCTGCGAGGGGGTCGGCGGGTTACTGGTGCCGCTCGCGGCGGACTACCTCGTCCGCGACTTCGCCGTGGATCTCGGACTTCCCCTTGTCATCGCTGCCTCACCCACTCTCGGCACGATCAACCACACCCTGCTGACGGTCGAAGCGGCGCGGACCGCCGGCCTCGCGGTGGCGGCGGTGGTCCTCACCCCCTGGCCGGACAATCCGAGTCCGGTCGAGGAGTCGAATCGGAAGACGATCGCCGCGCTGGGCCAAGTCGAGGTCGAGACCCTGCCCCGCCTCGACCTCAGCTCACCTAGCTCCTGGCCCCCGCTAGCTCTGCCTCCTGGGCGGCCAGCTCCGAACCGCCGGGGTTGACGGCGGCCTCGACCGCCTCGGTGCTGATCCGCTTCGGCTTGGCACGGATCGCGGCGGCAGCGATCACGGCGCCGGTCAACGCCACAACCGCGGAGACAATCATCGCGTTGCTCAGCCCGTCGACGAACTGTTGCGGCGCGGCGGTCTCGAAGCTGCTCCCGGCGGCGCCCTGGAAGATCGCCCCGGAGACGGCAATGCCGAGACTGCCGCCGACCATGCGGAACATCGAGAGGACGCCGGAGGCAATGCCGGCTTTCTCCACGGCGACGGCGTTCATCGCGGCGCTGGTCATCGGCGACATCGTCAGCGCGATGCCGATGCCGAGCAGCATGAACCCCGGCAGAAGGTCGAGGTAGCCGGAGTTCACCTCGATCCCGGAGAAGCTGTAGAGCGAAGCGGTGAGGAGCAGGAGGCCGCCGACGATCAGCCAGCGCGGACCGAAGCGATCAGCAAGCCTGCCGGCGACCGGCGCGACGCCGACGATCATCAGGGTCGAGGGCAGGAAACGGATGCCCGCCTCGAGAGGGGAGTAGCGGAGGATGTCCTGCATGTAGAGGGCGAGGAAGAAGAAGACGCCCATCATCGCGAAGGTGATGATCAAGGCGACGACCACCGCGCCGAGGAAGTTACGGTCGGCGAAGAAGCGGAATTCGACCATCGGCGCCTTCACCCGCAGCTCGGTGAGGACGAAGGCGATCGCGCCCAAGATCGCGCCGGACAGCAAGCCGATGATCGCGGCCGAGTCCCAGCCCCAGCTGTTGCCCTCGACCAAAGCGAGCACCAACGCCGTGAGGCTGGCGGTCAACGTAGCCACGCCGAGGTAGTCGACGTCGCGGCCGACCGTGTTGTCGCGCGACTCGCGCACGGCGAAGATCGTCGCCGTGACGGCGCCGATCGCAACCGGGATGTTGAGGTAGAAGATCGCGCGCCAGCTGACGTGCTCGGTGAGAAAGCCGCCGAGAACCGGGCCGACCGCCAGCGCCAGGGCAGAGACACCGGCCCAGGTGCCCATCGCTTTGCCCCGCTCATGCGCGGGAAATGCATTGGTGATGATCGAGAGGGTGCCCGGCATCATCAGCGCCGCACCGACCCCCTGGATGACGCGGCTGGCGACGAGGTCGGTCGGGCTCTGGGCGAGGCCTGCCGTCGCCGAGGAGAGGGCGAAGATGACGACGCCGATGAGGAACATGCGGCGGCGGCCGAAGATGTCACCGAGTCGCCCGCCGGTCGCCAGCAGCACGGCGAAGGAGAGCGTGTAGCCGTTGATCGTCCACTCGAGGCCGGAGATCGAGGCGCCGAGATCGCGCTGGATCGAGGGCAGTGCCACGTTCACGACCGTGTTGTCGAGCATGATCATGAACAGCGCGAAGCACATCGCTCCGAGCGTCCACCACTTGCGGTTGTCGTCGGTGATCAGGTGGCTGTAACGAGTCAAGAGGGTCCAACTCCCTTCAGATGCTCATAGGTCTCGGCGATGTCCTCGCGGTCCATCAGCGAGTCGATCGCGGCGTCGAGCTTGCGGCGCTGGGAAGCGCTGAGGCTGGTCGCGAACGCCTCCATCCCGGCCTGGCGGACGACGAGCAGCGTGTCGACCAGTTGCTTGCCCTTGGCGGTGATGGCGACGCGCCGCACGCGGCGGTCGTCGGGGTCCTCGAGCCGGGTGACGAGCTTCTTCTTGACGAGTGCATCGACCGCCCGACTCATCGAGGGGACGGAGACGCCGAAGGTCTCCGCCAGGTCGCTGACCTGGCGTGGATCGGCCGCCTCACCTAGCCCCCCCAGCTCGAGCAGCGCCTTGCACTGCGTCATCGAGAGGCCGGACTCCTCGATCACCCGCAACTGGTTGCCGCGGTCATAGAGGAAGACGTGCCGCACCAGGGCGCTCAGCCGCGCCGCGGTCTCCTGCGCCTCGCCGCTTACCTCAGGAGCAACCGCCTCCTCGACGATCGCCGCAATTTCGCTCGCTTGCATGTAAGCAATGTTTGCATAAGCGCAACTATTTCTCTACCGAAATATTTACTCGTGTGACGCACATCACGCTGGCCAGCGGTGGAGGCCGGGCAGCGTTTCACTGGGTCGCCTCTACTTGTAGATCGCGATCGGGAGGATGACGGCGCCCCGCCGGTGAATCTTCGTCTGTGCTTCCAGGGCGGCGATTGCGGCGCCGCGCGATTCAAGCGCCGCTTCATGGCTTTCCTTCGCCAAGACATCCTCCCCGCGAACGACCTTCACGCATTGAGGATTGGTCCTGCAGAGGAGCTTCAAAGGCGCCGCAGCCAAGGGCTGCTGCCAGGTCTCCACGGTAGGGGAGTCGACATAGGCCGGGGAGTTGTGGTTGCCGTCCTCCGGAAATATCCGCACCACCTTGCCAACGACGGTGAATTCGCCTCCGCCGAACTTGATCAGGCTGCGCTCCTTGGTCAGCAACCGGGCGTCAATCGGCATCAGGTATTGGACGTGGTTTTCCTTTTCGCCCTTCCCCAGCTTCTTGCCTTCCAGCTCCCTTTCGTTCAGCGGCCGCAGGGCGAAGACGACCCGGGGATCGTCCCCGACCCGTTCGCTGAACCGTTCTGCGTTCGCCCTCTGCAGGCTTACCCGTTCTCGCCCGGGCTCCCCCTTCGGCGGCAGCGGAAAGAGGGTCGAGAGCGTTTCGTGCTGGCGAACCGCAAGATAAGGGTTGAGGTAGATGGGGGGTCGCAGGCCGTGGGTCTTGAATCTCACGAACTGGCCCTCGGTCAGTTCCGACACGTCGTGCTGGAAACGTCCGAGCCCGATCGTCGTCAGGCCGTCATGCAGATTTTCAAGCTTCGCAAGAAGTTCGATGTAGTTACCGGCAGCAGTCGCCTTTATTTCCTTTGAGGTCGACTCTTCACTTTGCGATTTCTCGCCGCCTTCCACGCCCTGCAGTCCGATGCTGGCATCCAGTTCGTTGGACGACTTTTCGGTCAATTTCTTGGTGGTGAAATTGCCGCCATCGAACTCAGCCAGATACGCGAGCACCCTCGTACCGTCGAGATAGAGAAACTCGGGAGGTCCGTTTGCGGGGAATTGCGGGTTACCGGTGCCGTTGCACGACAGTGGCCCCGTCACCAACCAGACCACAGCAGCCGCGATGGCAGCGAGCTCGAGCACCTTGCACAGACAAGGCTGCTGCTTGACGCCGGTGGCTGCTTTTTTGGCCTCGCCCTTGAAGCTCAACGGGATACCAACCTAAAGTATTTTGATTCATTGGTGTTATTTCGTTGGCGTTATGTGGATGAGCTGGATAGATCAGTTCCCGCCGCAGGCGCGTCTATGGTCATTGTTGGCGATGTCGGTGGACCACGCTCAGCTAGATCGAGACCATCTCTGGCACCCGTTCACGCAGCAGCAGGCCTGGTCTGAGGAAGAGCCGCTGCTGATCGAGCGTGCGGACGGAACGCAGCTGATCGATGCCGACGGTCGGAGCTACATCGACGGCGTCTCCTCGCTGTGGTGCAACGTGCACGGGCATCGTCATGCCGCAATCGACGAGGCGATGAGCGAGCAACTGGGCAGGGTCGCTCACTCGACCATGCTCGGCCTCTCCCACCCAGGCGCGGCCGAGCTGGCCGGGAAGCTGGTCGATCTGGCCCCACCGGGACTCTCGCGTGTCTTCTACTCGGAGTCCGGCTCGACCGCGACCGAGATCGCGCTGAAGATGGCCTTCCAGTTCCAGCGGCAGCGCGGCGGGCAGCACGTGCGGCGGACTTCGTTCGTCCATCTCCGCGACGCCTACCACGGCGACACGATCGGCTCCGTCTCCGTGGGCGGCATCGACCTCTTCCACGCCACCTACCGGCCGCTGCTGTTCCAGACTCACGCAACCGAGCCTGGCGACACCTCCGACCTGGAGCGCGTTCTCTCCGCCCACGAGGAGGAGGTCGCGGCGCTGATCGTCGAGCCGCTGGTCCAGGGCGCAGCCGGGATGCTGGTCCACCCGCCCGGCTACCTGCGTGCTGCCCGGGAGCTCTGCGACCGCTTCGGGGTGCTGCTGATCTGCGACGAGGTGGCCACCGGCTTTGGCCGCACCGGGACGATGTTCGCCTGCGAGCAGGAGGACGTCGCCCCCGATCTGCTCTGCCTTGCCAAGGGGCTGACCGGCGGCTACCTGCCGCTGGCGGCGACGCTGACCAGCGAGCGGATCTACGAGGGCTTCCTCGGCGCCCCGGAGGAGCAGCGAACTTTCTTCCACGGCCACACCTACACCGGCAATCCGCTCGCCTGCGCCGCGGCGATCGCCAGCCTCGAGATCTTCGAGCGCGAGGAAACGCTGGCCCGCCTGCAGCCGAAAATAGATCTGCTCGGTGAGCAGCTCGACGCCGTCGCGGCGATGCCCGAGGTGGCCGAGGTGCGCCGGTGCGGCTTCATGGTCGGCATCGACCTCGGTGAGCACGACGCGGCGCTGAGGCTCGGCCACCGGGTAACCCTGGAGGCACGGGAGCGAGGCGCGATCGTGCGTCCGCTCGGCGACGTCGTCGTGCTGATGCCGCCGCTCTCGATCAGCGAGGGCGAGCTGCGGCGGCTGGTCGAAATCACGGCTGAATCCATCGAGGCAGCTGCCATCAGCGCGCGGGTCCTGTCGCGCGAGGAGGGGGTGTTAGCGGACTCACCCGTCCGAACACCCCCTCCTCCCCCGCCACCCGCGCGAGATACGCTGGCTGCGTGACTGAACGGCAGCGCGGTCCCGCAGAGGCTCCCAACCTCGGTGAGCCGTCAAGGCCGCGCCCGTCAGCTTCCGTCGTGCTGCTGAGACGTGGCGGCAAGCATGGAGACCGGGCGCTCGAGCTGCTACTGCTGAAGCGAGCCGAAGATGCCAAGTTCATGCCTGGGGTTTGGGTGTTTCCCGGCGGGGGCGTCGACCCCGAGGACGGAACCGGCGAAGCCGGCTACCGGGCCTGCGCCGTGCGGGAGCTGGAGGAGGAGGCTGGGATTGCGCTTGGCGCCGAGGAGGAGCTGGTGCTGTTCTCGCGCTGGATCACCCCCGAGGTCGTCTCGCGCCGCTTCGACGCCTGGTTCTTCCTGGCGCTCGCGCCCGCCCACACACCACCCGTTGCCGACGGGGTGGAGACCACCGAGGCCGCCTGGTTCGAGCCACGGGGGGCCCTAGACGCGCAGGCTGCCGGCGAGCTGACGCTCGCCTTCCCGACGATCAGTCAGCTCGAGTCGCTGCTGCCCTTCAGGACGTCCGGCGAGGCGCTCGAGGCCCATCGCGGCCGCACGGTTGAGCCGATTCTGCCGAAGGTGATCGGCACCCCGGACGAGCACCGGGTCGTCCTCCCCGGCGATCCGGACTATCCCGTCTGAGCCGAGGCCTATGGAGCTCTAGCTCGCGGGGAAGGGCGCCAACCCGGCGTGCCAGGGGCCGGGCGGGTAAATGTGGATGCCGCTCTCGTCCATCTCGCCCTGCAGCCGTTTGAAGAGCTGGCCGGCGTTTTTCAGCGCCTCCTTCAGCTCCGCCTCGCTGCGTTCGCGCAGGTGCCAGAGGAACCAGAGCTGGCGGTCGTTGACGCCGAAATCGATCTCGCCGGTCATCGTCGTCGTCCAGGAGAGGAAGCCGGGGCTGAACAGCTCGCGCAGGGCGACCGGGTCGTACTCGCTCGGCACCGTCGCCAGGAAGCGTTTGTTGAAATCGATCGACTCGAACTCGACCTTGCGGGCGAAGCGCTGGGTGACGACCTCATGGCCCTCGATCGACTCGACGTTGAAGGCGGGAACAACCTTGGCCAGGTCGGGCATATGGGCCTTGGCCAGGAGGGCCATCGGCAGCAGCGCCTTGCCGAAGAGGCCACCGACCTCCTTTTCGTCGGCGTCGCAGCATGAGCCCCAGAACCCCTCGGCCAGCTGCCCGGTGAGTCGGTTCGCCCCTCCAACGCACAGCGCCACCGGTCCATCCTTGGCGTTGATTCCCCCAACCGGCTCATAGGTCAAATCGCGACGCTCGCCGTAGCGACGCACGATCTCGGCCCATTCCCCAGCTTCCTGCTTGGCCCCCATGGCCCGCGATCCTACGCCCGCCAGCGGGACGTCCTTGCGCCGCGGGGTCAGAGAAGTAGGATGGCTCCATGCTCATCGCAATCATCGTTGTCGTCGCGATCGTCGTCATCGCGGTCCTCTACTACATAAGCAAGCGCAACTCGATCATCGCCTCGCGCAACCGGGTCGACGAGTCGTGGAGCGGGATCGACGTGCAGCTGAAGCGCCGCCACGACCTCGTCCCGAACCTGGTCGAGACGGTGAAGGGCTACGCCGCGCACGAGAGCCAGACCTTCGAGAAAACGACGCAAGCGCGGGCCGAGGCGATGTCGGCGCAGAGCGTCGGCGACACGGCCAAAGCCGAGCAGAAACTGACCGCGGCGCTGACCGACCTGCGCGCGGTAGCCGAGAACTACCCGACCCTGCGCGCGACCGAGAACTTCCAGCAGCTGAGCCGCAACCTCTCCGAGCTGGAGGACGAAATCCAGGCCTCACGGCGGATCTACAACTCCAACGTGCAGTCCTACAACACCGACATCCAGCAGTTCCCGGGCTCGATCATCGCCAACCAGGGCAACTTCACCGCGCGCGAGTATTTCGAGATCGAGGACAAAGCCGAGCGCGAGCCGGTCTCGGTCAGCTTCGATAAATAACCAAAGTCTTCTAACCTCTCTGGTATGAGCGCAACCACCGAGGCGACCCTCTGGATCTGCGAGAGCTGCGGGTTCATCTACGACCCGGCGATCGGCGATCCTGACGGCGGCATCCCTCCGGGAACGGCCTTCGAGGACATCCCCAGCGACTGGTTCTGCCCCGTCTGCGGTGCGCGGACCACCGACTTCCGCCCAGTCGAGCCGGGCGAGGCCTAGGCCGCAGGGAACACCCGCCGTGACCTACGACTACGACTGGATCGTCGTCGGCTCGGGGTTCGGGGGGTCGGTCTCGGCGCTGCGCCTGGCCGAAAAGGGCTACAGCGTCGCGGTGCTGGAGTGCGGAAAGCGCTTCAACGACGACGACTTCCCCAGTTCGACCAGGGACGGCCGCCGTTATTTCTGGGCGCCGCGGATCGGAATGAAGGGGATCTTCAGGCTCAGCATCTTCAAGGACATCGCCGTGGTCAGCGGCTCCGGCGTCGGCGGCGGCAGCCTCGGCTATGCCAACACGCTCTACGTCCCCCCCTCGCCGTTCTTCGAAGACCCGCAATGGGCCGATCTCGAGAGCTGGGAGGCCCGGCTTGCTCCCCATTACGAAACGGCGCAACGGATGCTCGGCGTCGTCGTGCACGACAAGGACGACCCGGCCGACCAACTGCTGCGCGAGCTGGGCGAGGAGCTCGGCGTCGGCGACACCTATCGCAAGACCCCGATCGGCGTCTACCTCGACAACCCCGGGCAGACCGTCCCCGATCCCTTCTTCGAAGGCGAGGGACCGGAGCGGACCGGCTGCATGCAGTGCGGTCGCTGCATGGTCGGCTGCCCGCACGGGGCCAAGAACACGCTGGTCAAGAACTACCTCTGGCTGGCCGAGCATCGCGGGGTCGAGATTCAGGCCGAGCGCACCGTCACCGACATCCGCCCGCTCGGCGCCGCCGACGGCAGCGACGGCTACATCGTCAGCAGCGAGCGCTCCGGGCTGCTGCGCGGGCGCAAGCGGCGCACCCTGAGGGCGCGCGGCGTGATCGTCGCCGCCGGCCCGCTCGGCACCAACAAGCTGCTGCAGCGCTGCCGCCTGGGCGGCTCGCTGCCGCGCATCTCACCACGCCTGGGAGAGCTGGTCCGCACCAACAGCGAGAGCATCCTCGGGGTCAGGGTGCCGAAGGACTACCCAGACGACCTGACCAGGCGGGTCGCGATCACCTCGAGCATCTACCCCGACCCCCACACCCACATCGAGACCGTCACCTACGGCGAGGCGGGCGACTCGATGAGCCTGCTCAACACGCTGCTGGTCGGCGACGGCACCAGGGTGACGAGACCCTTGAAGCTGCTCGGCCAAATCCTCCGCCACCCGCTCAACTTCGCCAAGACGATGTGGCCGCGGGACAGCTCGCGCCGCACGATCATCCTCCTCGTGATGCAGACGCTCGACAACGCGATCGCGCTGCGGCCGAAGCTGAAGCGCAACGGCGAGGTGCAGCTGCAAACCGAACAGGACCCGGAGCGACCCAACCCGACCTTCATCCCGGCCGCCAACGAAGCGGCCGAATGGCTGGCGAAGCGCACCGGTGGGATCGCCGAGAGCTCCGTCACGGAGGCCATGTTCAACATCCCGACCACCGCCCACATCCTCGGCGGCGCCGTGATCGGACACGGGCCGGAGGACGGCGTCGTCGACTCGCGCCAGCGCGTCTTCGGCTACGAGAACCTGATGGTCTGCGACGGGGCCGCGATCCCGGCCAACGTCGGCGTCAACCCCAGCCTGACGATCACCGCCCTGGCCGAGCACGCGATGAGCCAGGTGCCGCCAAAGGAGGGGGCCGAGCCGCGTCCCCTTCCAGAGGCGGCCCGGCCCGCGGTCAACGCTTAGCGCGCGCTACTCGGCGAAGCGCTCGGCGACGTAGTCCCAGTTGACGACGTTCCAGAAGGCGTCGAGATATTCCGGACGCTTGTTCTGGTACTTGAGGTAGTAGGCGTGCTCCCAGACGTCGCAGCCGAGCAGCGGCACGCTGCCGTCGGTGACCGGCGAGTCCTGGTTCGGGGTCGAGACGACCGCCAGGCCGGTGCTGTCCTTGACCAGCCAGGCCCAGCCGGAGCCAAAGCGAGCGATGCCGGCGTTTTTGAACTCCTCCTTGAAGGAGTCGAAGGAGCCGAAGGTCTCGTCGATCGCGCTGGCAAGATCGCCACTCGGGGCGCCGCCGCCGTCGGGGCTGAGCATCTGCCAGAACAGCGAGTGGTTGAAATGGCCGCCGGCGTTGTTGCGGACCGGCCCCTGCTTGTCTCCGGGCAGGCTGCTGAGGTTGCGCAAGACGTCCTCGACGTCACGGTCGGCCCACTCGGTTCCCTCCAGGGCCCCGTTCGCTTTGTCCACGTAGGCCTGGTGGTGCTTGTCGTGATGGATCCGCATCGTCGCCTCATCGATGTGGGGCTCGAGCGCGTCGTAGTCGTAGGGAAGATCGGGAACCGAGAAAGCCATCGGGAAACTCCTTCTTATCGATTGGGAAGTCCTGCGAGAGCCTAACTGCCGCCACGCTCCCGCTACCCGCCGCCCATCTGCTCGACACAACGCCACAGGACGCCGCACGGCCGATTGATGGCCCAGGGCGGTGCCGGACCAGATACCGGATACCGTCACAGCTTCTACGCAATGGCAGCAGAGCGGCACAACGGTGAAGCATCGGCCGCGCCCGGCCCGGGGGCGGAAGAGCACCTGGCCCGCGACGTCGAGCTGTGGCGAAAGTTCGCCCGCGATCACGACCCAGCGATACGCGAGGAGCTGGTGCGACGCAACATGCCGTTCGCCAAACGGCTGGCACTGCGCTACAGGGGCGCCAGCGAGTCCTTCGACGACCTGCTCCAGGTGGCCAACCTCGGCCTGCTCAACGCGATCGACCGCTTCGATCCCGAGCGCGGCATCCCCTTCACCGCCTTTGCCTCGCCGACCATCCTCGGCGAGCTGAAACGCCACTTCCGCGACCGGGTCTGGACGGTGCGGGTGCCGCGTGGGCTGCATGATCGGATGGCGGAAGTCGACAAAGCGATCACCGAGCTGACCAAGAGGCTGCAACGCGCGCCCTCCGTTGGCGAGATCGCCGAGCGGCTGGGGCTCGAGCAGACCGACGTGCTCGAGGTGATGGAGGCCAACCACAATCGGCGGCCCCTATCGCTCGACCGCCCAGCGGGGGGCGAGGAAACCGAAGAGGCACCGCCGGCCGAGTGGATCGGCAGCGAGGACGAGGGCTTCGAGCTGGTCGAGGGAAGGATCGCCCTCGACGCGGCGCTTCCCCACCTCGACGAGCGAGAGCGGCTGGTGCTGCGGCTGCGCTTTGTCGAGGACATGACCCAGTCGCAGATCGCCGAGCAGATCGGCCACTCGCAGATGCACGTCTCCCGCATCCTGCGCCGCGCCCTCGCTCGGATACGCGAGCAGATCAGGGAGCAGCGGCAAAGCGAATGACCAGGTACTCACCGTCGTCCGAGTCTTCGACGGTGAGCTCGTCCGCCAGCGTCTCCAGCGAGCCGCCAACGTCGGGGACCTCCAACTCCTCGCGAATCGCGCTCGCGGCGCCCGATTCCATCGGTCCCAGTCGCAGGTCGATCCCCCCCGGCCGCTCGTCGAGCCCGAGCCGGATACGGCCGTCGGTGAAGCGAGGTGGCGCAACGGCGGCGATCGCATCGGTAACCAGAACCGCGTCAGAGACTTGATCGACAGAGAGGTCCCGGCGCGCGGCCAGGACCCCTACGACTCGAGCCAGCACCGGCGGGAGCAGGTCGGAGCGATCCATCACCAGCTCGGTGCGCTCGGCCGGAAAGGACTCGATCTCGACCGGATCGCCGCTGCCGTTGGCGCCGCCGCCTCGCAGCGGCACCCGCATCGTGACCTCAGTGCCCCGATCGAGGCCGCCCGAGATCGAGAAGCTGCTGGAGAGCGCCGCGATCAGCGAGAGACCGAGTCGCAGGCTGTCGCGCTCGGCGTTCGCTTGCGGCCGGATACCCCCTCCTTCGTCGCGCACGACCACTGTCAGCCCCTCGGAGTCGGGCTCCGCCTCGACGCTGAGCGGTCCCACCTTCCCCGGGTAAGCGTGGACGACGACATTCATGCAGGCCTCCGTCACAACGGTCTTCAGGTCCGCCAGGCCCGGCTCGTCCATGCCGATCTCCTCGGCCAAGCCTGCCAGGGCATGCCGCACCACAGCAACGTTCTCCGCTTTCGCCGGAAGGGTCATCTGAAGCCCCCTGGGCCGTTGGCTGATCGTCGAGCTGTCTGACATGGACTGCGTTCTCCGCTGGGGAGCATGTTCCCCGCGGACCACGAGCATAGTTGGTCGGGCAATCGCAACCTTTCGGTACCCCCGGCCCGGAACGCCAAAACCAAATGCCCTGCACTGGCGCTGTCTGGGCTTGCCGCTGCGCTAGGATCGCGGCGTGAGCCTCACCCCCTTCGCAATCGAGAGCGAACAGCTGAACGACGGGGTCCACGTTTTCACTGTGCGCGGCGAGCTGGACATGAATACCGCGCCCGAGCTGGACCGCGACCTGGAGGACGCACTCTCCCACGGCGACGCCCTGGTCATGCTCGATCTCTCTAAGTGTGAGTTCATCGATTCCACGGGCATTGCTCTCATCGTGCGCGCCTGGCAACGCCTCGATCGCAACGCCGGTGGCGAAGGAAAGGGCCGGCTCGTTCTCTGTTGCATCAACCATCAGGTTCGGCGGCTGCTGAAGATCACCGGCGTCGAATCGTCGATCTCCATGCACGAGCAGCGCGACGCCGCGCTGGCCGAACTGCGCGGCTGACGCCGCGCAACGCGACCTAGACGTCGGCTCGAGACAGGTGCCCGTCGGCAGCCGCAAAGCGGGCGACGGCCTGCTCGGGATCCGGGAACACCTCTCCGCGCACGAAGCGATCGTTGCGCACCTCCCAGATCCAGGCCACCGGCAGGTCGCGTATCCCCAGCTCCCGACTGCGCGCGTAGACGCGGCCGCGGACCAGCAACGTGTCTCCGCGTTGGCGCAGCTCGCTCGGCGTGATCTGCAGCTCTTCCCATACCTGGGCGACGTCAGCCAGGTAGTCATGCAGGCCCGACGGGCCCACGTAGGGAGCCTCGCGGCCGATCGCCTCGGCGGTGACGACCGGGAAGAACTCCAGCTGCTCGTCGCAGACGGCGACGATCTCCTCGACGTCACGGCGATTGAAAGCGTCGAAGAGACGCTCGACCAATTCCATGCGGGGATTATCCATCTCTCCGCCCAAGCTCAGCAGCCGACAGGCTCGCCAAGAGGCGTCGCCGGGGCGGCAGTGGGGTCATCGCTCGAGGCGCGGGCAATTGCGAGCATCGCGACGTCGTCATCGAGACCGCCGTCGGTGAAGGCGTGCAGAGAACTCTCGAGTCGCTGCAGCGCCATCGCCGGATTGGAGGCCCCACCGAGCTCGGCGCGAAGCCGCGCCTCGCCGAAGCGCCCCTTCGCGCCCCGCGCCTCGATGATCCCGTCGGTCACGATCACCAGCTGCTGGCCCGGGTTGACTGCACTCCGCACGATCGACCACTCCGCGTCCGCGAATGCACCGAGCACGGGGTCGGCTCCGGCCGCCTCGGTCACCGACTCGCCGTCGACCAGCAATGGCGGGGGGTGGCCAGCCACGGCGACGCGCACCGGCTCATGCGGATCCTCGCTCAGGGTGACCGCAGCCAAGCTGCAAAGCGCAGCGTCACCGCGCGCCAGCAGAGCTCGGTTGAGCGTCTCCAGCGCCACCAGGGGATCGTCACTGAGCAGGGCGGCGGCGCGCAGCGTGTAGCGGGCGACCGCGGTGACCGAGGCGGCGGCGGCCCCGCGCCCGGTGACGTCGCCGATTGCAAGCATCCACCCCCCCGGGACCCGGAAGACGTCGTAGAAGTCGCCGCCAACCTCGTTCTCGGCCCCCGCCGGCCGGTACATGGCGGCCACCGACCAGCCGGGAATGTGGGGCAGCGGCGAGGGCAGCAAACCCCGCTGCAGGGTCGCTGCAATCTCGGAGCGCGCCCGCTCGGCTTGCTCCAGGTCGGCGAAGAGCCCGGCGTTGTCGAGCGCCAACGCCACCCTGCCCGAGAGAATCCAGGCGAACCGCGCATCGTCGGCCCGGTAGCGACGCCCGGACCAGGCGACACCGACCGTCAGCGCCCCCGTCACTTCGCCGCGCGCCTGCAGAGCCACGGTGATCGCGGAACGCATGCCCAGGCTTCGCAGAAACTCGAGGTCGTCCGCGTTGTGGGAGAGGCCACGCAGATCCTCCTCCGACATGCGCTCGTAGAAGCGAGGCTGCAACGAGGACCGGCTATCGCCCTCGACCATTCGCGGTGGCGTCGAGGGCCTGCGTTCGGCAAGACCCCGCTCGAGCTCCTGCCCTCCGCCACTCGCCACTCGCGTGGCAGCACGCTGGGGAACGCGATCTCCGTCGATCACATCGATCATGCAGAAGTCGGCAAAGTCCGGAACGAGAACGTCGCAGATCGCCCCGAAGGTCTCCTCCAGACCCCCACCCGCCTCCGAGACCGCGGCGATGTCGGCGAGGATCTGGAAGCGGCGCCTCACTCTGCGCTCACGCACGAGCAGCACGGCCATCGAGACCCCGACCACAGCCAGGGATATCGCCACCGCCTCGGTTATCCCTATCCAGCCCATTTCCCTATCTCTCCAGTGCTTGCCGCAGCTACTGAAAAGACAGTAACTCGCACCCGCTGTCATGTCCACATCGTGGGTCCGATCCAGCCATCGGGATCAGGCGAATCTCAACCTCTGCCTCGCCTGATCCTCGTCGCCTCGGTCGGCTCGAACGCTTCCCGCTCGTGCCCGAGCAGGCTGCGCGGCCAAAGGCGCCGCGCCAGGACCGTGTTCAGCTCGGCGCTGAGGACGGTGAGCGTCGCGCCGAGCTGGACCCAGACCAGCAGGCCGAGCACCAGGGCGAAGGTCCCGTAGGCGGGTGAGGCGTTCTGGACCTGGTGCGAGACGAAGTAGCCGCCGACCAGCTGCAGCACGGACCAGCCGAAGGCGGCGGCGGCGATCCCGGGCAGAAGGGTGCCGAAGGAAGCCGATTTGGCACCGAGCAAGCTGAACAGCGCCCCGAAGACGAGCAGGTTGAGGACGACCGAGATGGCGACACCACCGAGTGGGCCAAGTAGCCCGGAGCCACCGCCAACCAAGCCTGAGGCAACGGTCGAGACGATCGTAAGGACACCCAGCAAGGCCAGCAGGCCGAGCGCCCGCAAGCGCGAGGCGACGAAACCAAGGCGATCCCGGGACGGCACGCCCCAGACCCGGTCCAGCACCCGTTCGGTCGCCAGCACGACGCCGAACCCGGCCCAGAGCGAACCGACGATGCCGATTGCCAGCGCCACTCCGCTGCCCTGCAGGGAGCCCACTTCGATCTGTTCGCCGACCACGGGGAACTGGGTGAGCACAGAATCGACCGCTTCGCGGCGCAGCCCGGGGTCGCCCGCCAGCACGTAGCCGAGCACCGTGGTCAACAACAGCAACAGAGGGAAGAGGGAGAAAAAGGCGCGGTAGGCAATCAGCGCCGCGAGGTCGCCGCCCTCGTCGTCGCCAAACTTCTTCGCCGTTGCGACCGGCACCGCGAGCGGCGGGTGACGTTGCTGGAATCGGTCAAGGATCCGCAGCGGCCTCTGGGTGTCCATCAGGTCGCTTCGATCAGGCGATGCCCTCGAGCTCATACTCGCGCAGGAACCCCTCGAAGAGACGACGGTGACCCTGCTCGTCGTGGAGGATGGCGATCGTCATGTCCTGAGTGACGGGATCGACACCCTCGGTCTCATCGACGATCCGCGTGTAGTGCTCGATCGCGCCGGTCTCTGCCTTGATCACTCCACGGATCACGTGGACCACGTCGGTCTGCTCCTCCGACGGCTGCAGGAAGCTTTGCTCCGCCGCAAAGTCCTCGGAACCGGGCACGACCCCGTACAGCTCCTTGATCCTGGCGGCAAAGAGCTTCGCGTGCCCGAGCTCCTCTTCGATGTCCTCCGAGAGCGACTCCTTGATCTCCTGCGCTCGCACGCCGTCGAGGTTGACCGAGGCGGAGAGGTAGCTCATCACCGTCTCGATCTCCATCCAGTAGGCCCTGCAGAGCAGCTCGACCACGCGCTGCCTGGCCTCCAGGTTGGCGCTGTCGAAGATGCCCTTGCTGGGGGACGGCGCTGAAGCCTCCATCGTTCCTCCGTTCTCGTTTGCAACCGGGCAGACGAAATACGCCTACCCAGCGAGGCAAAGGCTCAATCGCCAAGCCGGACGGTCCTCGCCGTCCTCCTCTGAGATAATCGCCGCCTTCGGGGCGTGGCGCAGCCTGGTAGCGCGCACCGTTCGGGTCGGTGAGGTCCCCGGTTCAAATCCGGGCGCCCCGATGATTTTTTGCAACATGTCCGTCCGGAACCCGGCTTGATGCACCTCGCCCACGGTCAGCCAACAGAACCAGAAGCGAACGAAGCAGTGATCCGGCGCTTCTATGAGGAGCTTTGGAACCGTTGGCAGCTCGGAATCGCCGATGAGATCGTGTCCGACACGCTCCGCTTCCGAGGTTCGCTCGGGACCGTCTGCGAGGGGCGCGAAGCTTTCAAGCGTTACGTCGAGACCGTCCACGCCGCGTTTCCGGACTGGCAAAACCGCGTCGACGAGATCTTTGCGGTCGAGGATCGAGTCATAACGCGTATGAATTGGACTGGCACTCATCAAGGTGCCCTTAGGGGCGTTTTGCCAACGGGTGCTCGCGTCGAGTACGCAGGCGCTGCCTTCTTCAGACTTGCAGAGGGCTCGATCGAGGAGGCGTGGGTGGTTGGCGATACGCAAGAACTCTGGCGGGCGCTCGGGGTTCTGTCCTCAGGCGTTCAGTAGCTCTGGCCCCTACCAGATCGCCACCGACCGCGGGCCATCGTGATCGCGAATCGCTCGATCCTTGGTCACGAGCTTATGGTCATGCTCGATGGCCGTCGCGTAGATCAGTCGATCGGCAGGGTCGCCCGGGAACGAGGAGGGGAGATTGACGGCCGTATCCGCGATTGCGGGAGTCACGCCTATCGTTCGCAATTGTGAGGCGAGGCCCTGTAGCCAGGATCGGATCGGAATGTTGACGGCGATCCGCTCGTGCTTTGCTAGCCAGGCCAGCTCGTACCAGGAGATCGCCGCCACGACATACTCATCCGCTTCCTCGAGAGCCTTGCGCGCCGGTTTGCTGACCCGTTCCGGCTCGGCCGACCACCAGTGGACCACGTGGGTGTCGAGCAGAACCGCGCCCACGCCCTATGAAGCGTTCCAAGCCGCGCCGGTGGAGAACAACTGTTCGTCCTCAACCGCAGTCATTGCCACACCCTTGAACGAGCCCTTGAGAGAGCGCGCCCCGGACGCTGGAACGAGACGGGCGACCGGAAGGCCGTGCTTGGTGATCTCGATCTCCTCACCGGCAGCGGCGTCATCCAAGAGACTCAGGATGGTTGCCTTCGCATCGGTAGCGGTCACTTGTTTTGCCATATGGTCAGTATAGCGGTCAGAGAACGGGAGGAAGAGCTGGGCATTTCGTGATGCAGGTGTGATGCAGCGCCGCCGCCAAACTGGCCCGGAGAGCCGGATCGATCCGATCGATCCGATATTTGCAGCGTGATTTGCGCTGCGCAAGGCCAGTGGCTCGCGCTCGGGGCGTCCTACCCCTTCTGGCTGCCGTACCTCTTCTTGGCCCGCTTTTCGCACCGCATGCGCTTGTGCTTTGACTGGGCCTTCCTGCACTGCGTGAGTGCTTTGGACAGCTGCAGGCGGTGCCTGAGCCGCTCCGATTTGGCTTCTTCTTCCTGGCGCTTCTTTGCTGCCGCCGCGGCCGTGGCTTCGTCGTCCTGGCGCTTCTTTGCTGCTGCCGCCGCAGCGGCTTCGTCGTCCTGGCGCTTCTTTGCTGCCGCTGCCGCTGCGGCTTCGTCCTCACGCTGCTTAGCTTCGACTTCTTTCGCGGTGACGGCCCTTATCTCGAGCGATGCGCTCGGGTGGATCGTGAAGCCCAGCTCCACCCCGGTGTTGGCCGCAGGACTGCCGTTCTTTTCCCCCGTCGGGATCGCCTGGAGCCTTTCGCCATTCGCGTTTTCGTATTCGTTGGGGGTCTGCAGGGCGCCGACGCGAGTGAGGGTCGCCGTGAAGGAGGTGCTCTCCTCGTTGATCGGGCCCACGGGGGAGAGAAATGGGCCGATTGCTTTGACGGAATCGCCCCCGCATTCGAATGCCATGTAGACGCCGCCGTTCGGGCTAAGGAGCATGCCGACTTCATGTTTCGCCTGATCGATGTACACGAGGACGGCCTCGATTGGCCCGGTTTTGATTTCCTTTGCGCTCGCATCTTCGGATTTGCATTCGTGGCCGCCGGCGCTACCACCCTGCGTTTCGCAGCCCGTGAAGACGTAGTGCGAGAGGGTGTAGCGCGGTCCGAGGATCACGCCTTCGCCTTTGGAGTCGGCGCAGTGCACTTCCGTGTCGAAACCGCTCATCGCGGCGGTCACCTCGCCACCATCGGCCGTGAAGCTGGTGGGGAAACCGGCGCCGGGGACCACGAATTCAAGCACCGGTGAGGCTGCCTTCGCGTTAACGGGCGCGACCGCCAGCGCCAAGGCCGCAATCAGCACCACGACAGAAACGCACATTCCCCGGAGCTGCCCGCCTCGCAACCGTCCTGACTCCACTGCTTCGCCTCCCTCGTCCGACTAGCCGCTTCCCAGCGCGAAATCGTAGCGGACATCTTGCCGGGGCCGGGATGCAAGAGTGATGCAGCGATGCCGTCAAACCTGCCCCCTAGGCCGAGTCGATCCGGGCACCCCGATATTCGATTGCCGTTCGTGCATTACCCAGACGGAGTTCCCATCTACTGAAGCTCACCGGCGGAACGGCTTGGTTGCAGGGGTTTATGCGTCGGGGTCAAGACAACTTGCCCACTTTCCCCAGATGGTCAAGTTTTTGCCGATATAGTTGACCAGATGGATTTTGGACGCCTCGACGCGAGCCCGATTGGCCATCTAGTGCCGATCGTCGGCCCAGATCCCGCTACCCAGGAGGTGGTCGAGGGCAAGGCGTTTTTACCCGATCCCCTCCCTGTCGACTTGACCCTCTCGACGGAGACTTGGACGACCATCAACCGGGCATCGGCCGCTCTTGCTCGCTTGGATGGAGCCGCCAGGCTCATCCCCAATCCAGCCCTCCTTCGCCGACCCGCGCTACGCCGGGAGGCGCAGAGCACCAGCGCCCTTGAGGGAACCTACGCGCCCTTCGCCGATGTGCTTGCTGCCGACCCTGATGACGAGCGGCATATGACGGCCGAGATCCGTTGGATCTTGAACTTCGAGAGGATGGCCGAACTGGCATTTTCGTGGCCCGAAGATCGTCGGCTGACCGTCGGAATGCTTGGCGACCTACAGCGCACCCTGGTTCGAGGAACTGCCGGGGAACTAAGCGATGCTGGCGGGCTTCGCGATCGGATTGTCGTCATTGGAGCGCCTGGACGCAGCCTCGACAGCGCCCGCTTCGTCCCACCTCCCCCTGGGGATCAGCTTCGGGCTGGGGTCGAAGGCCTCCTCTACTGGGTCAACGATCCACCGGAGCTGCCGACCGTCGTGCTAGCGGCAATGGCTCATTACCAATTTGAGTCCCTTCATCCTTACTCCGACGGGAACGGGCGCCTCGGCCGATTGCTGGCTATCGTCCAGTTGCTCCGTGGGGCCGTGATAAGAGAGCCTCTCTTGGTCGTGTCCCGGTGGTTCGAGCAGCATCGAGCGCAATACCAAGACGCGCTCCTTAACCTGAGCCTGGATGGTGATTGGGACGCTTGGATCGCCTTCTTTGCAGAGGGGGTCGCCGCATCGGCTGCCGAGTCTCAAAGCAAGGTAGAGCGCCTTGTGGGCCTCCAAGTGGAGCTTCGATCAAGGGTCCAGTCCGCCGGCAAACGTGGCGTTGCTGAGCGCCTTGCGGCAGACCTCGTCGGTCGTCCCTACGTCACCCAGAAGGAGGTCTCGCAGCAGTACGAACTGTCCAAGCAGGGTGCGAGCAACGCGATAAGGACGCTACTGGATCTAGAAATCCTTGAGCAATCCGGAATGCGAGCGTTCGGAAGCGCCCGGGTCTATGCGGCGCCAGCAGTCATAGAGATCGTTTCCTCCTGAAGCCGAGGCCAAGGTGATGCATCGATCCAGATGTCGCGCCCTCATCGGCCAGGTCTATGCATTGAGGCTGTGCAGCGCCTCGGCGAGGAGGCGGACGCCGTGCTCTATTGCCGGCTCCGGCATGCAGGCGAACCCGAGCACGAGGCCGGGTGGTCCCTCGGGATTGAAGCGGTGCAGCGAGAGGCCCTCCAGGCCAACTCCGCGCTCCGCCGCGGCGGCGAGGAGCGCGGCCTCGTCGATCTCCTCCGGCAGCTCGGCCAGCTCGTACAGGCCGGCGGCTCCCTCCGCGACTTGGACCTGCGGCAACCACCGCGCCATTGCCTCGCCCAGCGCCTCGCGCCGCTGCTGGTAGCGGAGGCGCATGCGGCGGATGTGCCGGTCGAGCTCGCCTCGCTCGATGAAGTCGTGCAGGGCGAGTTGGCCGATCGCCTCGGAGCCGCCGTCCTCGATCGCCTTCGCCTGGGTCAGCGGCCAGGCCAACCAGGACGGCAGCAGCGCCCAGCCGAGTCGCATCCCAGGCGTCAGCCGCTTGCTCGCCGAGCCGATGTAGGCGACCCGCTCCGGCGCCAGTCCCTGCAGGGCGCCCAAGCCGGCGTCGTCGTAGCGGTACTCCGCGTCGAAATCGTCCTCGACGATCAGCCGCTCGCCCCGCTCGGCCCACTCGATCAGGGCGGCCCTTCGCTCCCTGCTGAGGACGGCTCCGGTCGGGAACTGGTGCGCCGGCGTCACGACGACGGCGCTGGCGGCCACTGCTTCGAGCGCGTCGACCCGCAGGCCATCGGCGTCGACCGGGACCGGCACGACCTCGAGGCCCGCCTGTTCGACGATCAACCGCTGCGGGTGCCAGCCAGGGTCCTCGAGCGCGACCCGCTCGACGCCGCGACTCTGCAGCCAGCGGCAGATCAGCGAGAAGGCCTGGGCGAAGCCGGTGCTGATCATCGTCTGCTCCGGCTCAGCCGCGACGCCGCGGACACGACCCAGATAGTCAGCGAGCGCCTGTCGCAAGGCCGGCACCCCGCGCGGGTCGGGATAGCCCACCGCGTCGATCGGCGCCTGTCGCCACGCGGCCCGCAGGGAGCGCAGCCAACGGTCGCGAGGGAACCCGGCGAGATCGGGAAGCCCGGGGTGAAAGTGGTACGGGAAGCTGGGCAGCATCGAGCGGGCGGGCGGGCGCGAGCCTGAGCTGCGCACGGTCCTCGCCACCCGCACCGGGGCGCCCTGCCGGGTGAGCAGATAACCCTCCGCCGCCAGCTGGCCGTAGGCCTCGGTGACGACGCCGCGGGAGATTCCCAGCTCCTTCGCCAGGGCCCTGCTCGAGGGAAGTCGCGCCCCAGCAGCGAGACGGCCGGCCTGGATGTGACCACGAATCGATCGCTCGATCCGCTCGTGCAGAGGCAGGTCGGCCTCTCGCTCGAGTTCGATCAGCATGCTGGGCCCGGCAACTGGACCACTTAAATGTGCCATTACTGGAACTGTATATCGGGCCAGTACTGACCTAGAGTGAACTGCGCCAACGTCAGGAGGCGTGATGAATCAACAGAACGGCACGATGAGCAGGATCACCATCGTCGGCGGCGGGCTCGCCGGCCTTACCGCCGCCATCGCCTGCGCCGAGGGCGGCGCCGCGGTGCGCTTGCTGGAGGCGCATGAAGCGCTCGGCGGCAGAGCTCGCAGCAGCGACGGGCCATACAAGGCCAATCTGGGGCCCCACGTCATCTACAAGGACGGCAGCTTCTGGGAGTGGCTGCTCGAGCGCGACCTGCTGCCGCCATACGCCGGGGCGCCACTGTCGGGGATCCGCTTTCGCTGGCGGGGTGCCGCGAGGCGGGTTCCACCTCTCGCCACCGTGCCGGGCGCACTGCGCCTGCGCGGGCGCAAGGCGCCGGTTGATGTCGACTTCCGCAGTTGGGCCGCTTCGCACAGCGACGAGCAGACCGCAGAGATGCTCTCCGCCGCGGCCGGCGTCTACACCTTCCACCACGACCCCGGCGAGCTCTCGGCCGCCTTCGTCTGGTCGCACACGGTCCGGGTCCTGCTCAGCCCGCCGCCCACCGCGCGCTACCTGATCGGCGGCTGGGGAGCGCTGGTCTCCTCGCTGGAGCGGCGCGCGCGACAGCTCGGGGTGGAGATCGAGACCGGTCACTGGGTCGAGTCCCTGCCCGACGCGCCGGTAGTCGTCGCCACCGAGCTCGAGCACGCTCGCGCGCTGCTGCACGACGACTCACTCGATTGGCCCGGCGGCCACACCGTCTGCCTCGACCTCGGCCTCAGCCACCGGCGCGGAGATCCTTTCGTGGTCTCCGATCTCGACGAGGCGGGCTGGATCGAGCGCTTCAGCGCCCCCGACCCCTCGCTCGCTCCGCGGGGGGAGGAGCTGGTGCAGGCGCAGATGCCGATCCGGCCCGGCGAGAGCACCGAGCAGGCGGCGCTGCGCTTGGAACGCCTTCTCGATCTCTCGCTCCCGAAATGGCGCGAGCGCGAGACCTGGAGGCGCCGGCAGGCGATGGCCGCTCGCACCGGCCCACTCGACTATCCCGGCAAGAGCTGGCGCGACCGGCCCGCGATCGACCGCGGCGACGGGGTGTACCTGGCGGGCGACATGGTCGCGGCGCCGGGCCTACTCTCGGAGGTCTCTTGGGCGAGCGGGGTCGAGGCGGCCGACCTCGCCCTCAGGACGGCGAAGAGCTCGCCGCAGCAGTTGCGGCGAGTGGCCTAGACGCCCCTCAGCTCACCGCTTCGATCGCTCGTTCGGCCTGGGCGAGGCTGGGACCGTCCTGGAGAGTGCGGGTCCCCCCCGGCCCGCTGACGATCATCGCGATCCCGGTGCGGATGCCGAGGCGGGTGCCGAGCTCTTCGTCGACTTCGAGTCGTTTCGCGATCGCGCCCCCGGAGCCGCCCTCACGATCCAGGTATTCCTGCCATTCCGGGACGCCCAGTTCGCCGATCGAGCCGGCGAGCGAAGCCATGAAGTCGTCGTCGATACCGAAACGCTCCCCCTCGGCCTGATTGAGGAAGAAGAGGTAGGTGTACTGCCAGCCGTAGCCCTGCTGCGCCGCCGCTTCGGCGCCGAAGAAGCCGAGCTCGAGGGGATTTTCGGCGACCGAGTAGTGGCGCATCAACAGCTTCGCCGATCCCGGCCGCGCGTAGTTTTCGACCAGGCCGGGAATAGTGTCGAGGAAGTCGGCACGGCAGTTTCCGCACTGGAGATCGTTGAAGACCTGGATCGAGACCGACGCATCCGACGATCCGAGCCGCTCGCCTTCCTGCGGAACTCCGCCGAAGATCTCCTGAGCGGTGGAGATGCCTTCGACCCGGACCACGTTGCGGTCGGCCTTCCTGGTCGATATTTCGACCAGGGCGTAGCCCAGGCCGCCCAGAGCGAGCGCGAGTACGAGCATCACCCAGAGCCGGCCCCGGCGGGGTAGTGGAGTCGCGGCTGCTTCGGACACGCGTGCATTATCGCGAGCGCGGAAACTCGGCAAGGTGGCGGCGAAAACCGGTTGACACGTCCGCCCTTCGGGGTAAATATGCGCATACCCGATTTCACCTACAAGGGAGGTCCGCCGTGGCCAATCACCTCACCCCGTCCGAGCTTGCCGACGAGCTGCATATGAAAAGGCAGGAGGTGATCGGCAAATGCGTTGAGCTGCACGTGCCGATCTTCCACGGCCGCATCGACAAGTCGCTCTTCCGGACCTCGCTGCGGAAGGCCTCAGGGCAGAGCGAGGAACGCCGCGTCTCGACCGCGTAGCCACTACCCGGCGGTCGACTAGACTCCCCGCCGTGGAGGAGCGGGGAACCAAATCGGCCACGCTCGCGGACTTGCTGCCGCGTGCCGCGCAACTTTATGGGAGCGCACCGGCGATCCAGTTCAAAGACGGCGAGACGTGGGTCAAGCGCAGCTTCGACGAGGTCGAGGAGACGGTCCGCCAGCTGGCCCTTGGGCTTGTCGACCTCGGCGTCAACAAAGGCGACAAGGTCTCGATTCTCGCCAACACCCGCCCCGAGTGGACCTACTTCGATTTTGCCGCCCTCTCGATCGGCGCCACGGTCGTCCCCATCTACCAGACCAACTCGCCGGAGGAGTGCCAGTACGTGCTGGAGAACTCCGACGCCAAGGTCGTCGTGGTTGAGGACGACGAGCAGTTGGAGAAGATCCGCGCCGTCCGCGACCAGTTGCCCCTGCTGGAGCAGGTGGTGCGGATGACCGGCTCCAGCGAGGACGCGATCTCGCTCGACGACCTGGCCTCGCGTGGCGCCAGCCATGACGCAGCCGAGTGGGAGCAGCTCTGGAGGGCAGTTACGCCGGAGGACATCTGCACCTTCATCTACACCTCGGGCACGACCGGGCCGCCGAAGGGCTGTGTGATCTCGCACGGCAACTACCGGGCAATGCTCGACATGGTCAATGAGACCAGCGTGATCGAGGGCGAAGACGTCACCTACCTCTACCTCCCCCTGGCCCACTCCTTCGCCCTGCTGATCCAGCTTGGCAGCTTCGACCTCGGCGCGACGATCGCCTACTGGGAGCGCGACCCGCTGAAGATCATGCCCAACCTGGCAGAACTGAAGCCAACCTACTTCCCCTCGGTACCGCGGATCTTCGAGAAGATCTACACCCTCGCGACCAGCAGCATGGAAAAAATAGGGGGCCTGAAAAAGGCAGTCTTCGACTGGGCGATCCGGGTCGGCGGCAAGATGCGAAAGGCGGAACGATCGGGACGCAAGCCCGGCTTCCTGCTGCGCAAGCAGTACGAGTTCGCCGACAAGCAGGTCCTCTCGAAAATCCGTGGCCTCTTCGGCGGCGAGCTGCGCCTCGCCGTCTCCGGCGCCGCCCCGATCAGCCCCGAGATCCTGCGCTTCTTCGACGCCGCTGGCGTGCTCGTGTTGGAGGGATGGGGGATGACCGAGACCTCGACCGCGGCGACGATCTCCTCCCCAGACGACTTCAAGATCGGCACGATCGGCAAACCCTTCCCAGGCTGCGAGATAAAGATCGCCGAGGACAGCGAGATCCTGGTCAAGGGCCCCAACGTCTTCCAGGGCTACTACAAGAACGAGGAGGCCACCCGCGAGACGATCGTCAACGGTTGGCTCCACACCGGCGACCTCGGCTCGATCGACGAGGACGGCTTCATCCGCATCACCGGCCGCAAAAAGGACATCATCATCACCGCCGGCGGCAAGAACATCACCCCGGCCAACCTAGAGAACGAAATCAAGCAGCACCCGCTGGTCTCCCAGTGCGTGGTGGTCGGCGACCGCCGCCCCTACCTGGTCGCACTCGTCACCCTCGATCCCGAAGAAGCGGTCGCCTACGCAAAAGAGCATGGGCTGTCCGAGGATCTCGCCGAGCTGGCCACGAACCCGGATGTGCGCGTGGCGATCGAGGAGCACCTGGCCAAGATCAACGAGAAATTCGCCCGGGTCGAGCAGGTCAAGAAGATCGCGATCCTCCCTCAAGACCTCAGCCAGGAAAATGGCGAGCTGACCCCGACCCTGAAGGTGAAGCGGGCGGTCGTCGCCGACAAGCACCAGGACGAGATCGAGCAGCTCTACGCGAGCTGAAGCGGGATCGGGGGCGGGTGGCCCCCAGTAGCTCTAAGAAGCTTCGCCGGGAAGCAGCGCCGCGGTGGTCTGCTCGAGCACCCGGCGCCAGGCCGATGCCTGCTCGGGCTCCTCTTCGGAGGCGCGCTCGACGGCGCGGCGAACCCGGCGCTCGGAGATCTCGAGGCCGTGGCGCTCGGCGGTCTCCTTGTAGCGGTCGTAGTCCTGGGCGAGGGTGGCGGTGACCGACTCGAAGCCGTGACGGGCGATCCGCAGGCGGCGCGAGTAGTCCATGATCGGCGTCCCGAACATCAGCTCGTCGTTGGGCTCGGGCTCGACCAGGATGATGTCGACGCCGGGGTACTTCTCCTCCCACTGCGCCACCGCCTCGTGCAGTCGCGCGTGGGCAATCAGCCGGAAGGCCTGGTTGGCGATCGCCGGCATGCCCATGTCGGAGACCCGCCGCACCCGGGTGCCGAAGACGGTCGGGATCGTCTGCTCGAAGTCGTTGACATAGGGCACGAGCGGGTTCACCACGATGATGAACTTCGCCCCCTTCTCGACCGCGATGTCGACGTTGGTGGTCGAGCGGATGCCGCCGTCGACGAGCTGGCGGCCCTTGAGGTCGACCGGCTTGTAGACGATCGGCAGCGCCGTCGAGCACTCGATCGCCTTGGAGATCGGCACGTCGTCCCAGCCCTTGTCGCCGAAGACGAGTCGCTCGCAGGTATCGAGGTCCGTCGCGGTCAGATACAGCTCCTTGTCGAGCTGGCGGAAGTCGTTGGGGCGCCCGGCATCGGCCAGCGCCTGCTCGACGTACTCGCCGATCCCGGCGCCCGAGTAGAGGCCGGTCGGCAGCGCCTCGGCAAGCCCGACCACGATGTCCATCGCCGAGAAGTCGCCTATCTTGACCAGCCGCCGCAGCAGCTCAACCGTGCGCAGCGGCAGCTGCGTGGCTTTCTGCAGGAAGCCGAGGTAGTTGAACCTCAGCACCTTGTCGAGGTCGAGGTCGTCGAGGTCCGACGGCACCCGATCGTTGATCACCTGCATCATTTCGTCGGGGGTGACGCCGTTGGCCAGCATCGTGGCGACGAAGGAACCGGCGCTGGTGCCGACGTAGACGTCGAAGTCGTTGACGGTGCTGTTGACCGCCAGCAGGTCGAGGGCGCGCAGCGCCCCGATCTCATAGACACCCCCGGTGAAGCCGCCGCCGCCGAGCACCAACGCCGTCTTCGAGGGGCGTTTACGCCCCTTGCCTCGTTTACGACGAGTGGGAGTCTCGATGTCGACGACCTTTCCCATAAACATGGATTATCCCAGACGCACCTGGCGAGGCCGCGATGGGGACCCCTCGCTCGGACAAGTTGCCGCGGAAGACGCGGCAACTTTGAGTATCCGCCCGCTCGAGGGGTCCCCACCGCGGCCGTACGTGGCGCTACCTTGCATCGTTCTCGTGTTGCTACAGGGAATGAAAAGAGCGTCGATTTTCTTGGCCTTGATGGTGGTGTTCCTCTTGCCCACAGCGGCGAGCGGGGCGAGCAAGGTCTGCCAGCAGATGAAGCAGCGCCTGGTCTACGGCGGGGGTGCGGCGAGTGGGCTGTTCGTCGTCGACGCCGAAACGGGCAAGCCGGTCTGTGCGCGGGCGGCGAGCCGGCCACGCTCTCTTGCCTCGAACACGAAGCTGTTCACGACCTCCACCGCCCTCTCCCGCTTCGGCCCCGAATACCGCATCGCCACCAAGCTGCTCTCCGATGGCGACGTTGGTTCGGACGGCGTGCTTCACGGCAGCCTCTACCTGCAGGGGGCCGGCGACCCGGCGCTTGGCGTGCCGGCCTTCTACGACCGCTACGTCGGCCTCGGCACCAACCTGTACGCGCTGAAGGGACAGCTCCGCGCCGCCGGCGTCCGCGCCGTGACCGGGCGGCTCTACGCGGACGACAGCATCTTCGACCAGCTGCGCGGGGTCGCCGACTCGAACTACGCGACCAGCCCCTACATCGGCCCGCTTTCCGGCCTCTCGTTCGACTCCGGCTATCGCGGCTCGATCGCCGAAGGATTCTCCTCCGATCCGGCCATTCTCGCTGCCGCAAAGCTCGACGGGGCGCTGCGCTCCGCCGGCATCTCGATTCGCGCTCAGGTCGCCCGCGGCGTCACGCCGCCCGGCGCCGAGCCGCTCGCGACCGTGCGCTCACCGACCATGTCGCAGCTGGTCGAAGCCACCGACGTCTACTCCAACAACTTCTTCGCCGAGATGCTGGCCAAGCTGCTCGGCGCCCGCTTCGGCGGCGCCGGCACGACCCGGGCGGGAACGGAAGTGGTGGAGCGTTTCGCCGGCAGTCACGGCTCCGGGATCCACGCCGTCGACGGCTCCGGCCTGACCCGCGGCAACCGGGCCTCTCCCGCCCAGGTCGTGGGGTTGCTGGAGGCGATGCGGCAGGAACCGGTGGGCGACGAATTCATCCAGGACCTCGCCCTCGCCGGCCACGAAGGGACGGTCGCCGACCGCATGCACGGCACCGCCGCGGCCGGCCACTGCCGCACCAAGACCGGCACCCTGACCGGCGTCAGCGCCCTCTCCGGCTACTGCTTCAACCGCAGCGGCAAGACGATGATCTTCTCGATCCTGATGAGCGGTGTCGCCGACCTCTCCCTCGCCCACGACGAGCAGGACGCGATCGCCGCCGCAGTCGCCTCCTACTGATCGCGCCTATGCCGGCGTTTCGCTCGCTCGTCGAGGAGGTGATACACGACGAAGCAGGCGACAAAAGCAACCAGACCGAGTGCCCCCAAGGGGCCTTCGCCAGCGTCTCTCAAGAGGATCCCGCCGACCAGCAAGATCACAAACGCAACG
>DATIPC010000070.1:0-21226 GCA_035472395.1 Solirubrobacterales bacterium | reverse complement strand
TGAGGTTGGCGCCGTCGTAATAGAGCGTCCCCCCCGCTTTGTGGATCAGCTCGGCGATCTCGGCGATGTTCTCGTCGAAGAGGCCGAGCGTGTTGGGGTTGGTCAGCATCAGGCAGGCGACCTGGTCGGGGTCCGCGTCGATCTTCGCCCGCAGGTCGTCCATCTCGACCCCGCCGCGCTCGTTGGTCGCCACCTTGACCACCTCGTAGCCGGCCATCGTCACCGAGGCGGGGTTGGTCCCGTGCGAGGTGTCGGGGGCGAGCACCTTGGTTCGCGCTTCCCCCCGGTCGGCGTGGAAAGCGCGGGTGAGGAGCAGGCCGGCCAGCTCGCCGTGCGAGCCCGCCGAGGGCTGCAGGCTGACGTGCGGCAGGCCGCAGATCTCCGCCAGCGACTCCTGCAGCAGCCACATCAGCTCCAGCGCGCCCTGGGCGCGCCTGGGGTCCTGGGCCGGGTGCAGGCGGGCGTTGCCGGGCAGCGCCGCCACCCGCTCATTCAAACGCGGGTTGTGCTTCATCGTGCAGGAGCCGAGCGGGTAGAAGCCGGTGTCGAGGTCGAAGTTGCGCCGCGAGAGGCGGTTGTAATGGCGGACGATCTCCGGCTCGGCGACCTCGGGCAGCCGCGGCGGCTTGGAGCGCAGCAGCTTCGCCGGGATCAGCTCCGCGAGCGGCGGCTCGGGTACTTCGGCCGCGGGCAGGACCGCGGCGCGGCGGCCGGGCTTCGACTTCTCGAAGATCGTCTGGGCGCGTTCGCGCTGCATCGGCGTCTCGCTGAAAGTCATCAACCGACCCCCTGGGGCGACTTTCCCGTCATATCGACGGGTAACTCGCCCCGCTCGGCGGCAACTGCGGCCGCGAGCACCTCGGCCAGGTCGTCTATTTGGACCCTGGTGCGACGCTCAGTGATCGCCACCAGCAGGCCATCCTCGTACTCGGGGTACTCGCGGCCGAGCGGGTAGCCGGCAGCGATGCCGCGCTCGGCGCAGCGCTCGAGCACAGCACCGACCGGGGCATCGAGGCGGAGCGCGAACTCGCGCGCGACCGGCGCCCCGTGCAACAGCTCGACTCCAGGCACAGCCGCAAGCCGCTCCCGCGCGTAGGCGGTGCGCCGGACCAGCAGCTCGCCCAGCTCGCGGAATCCCTCGCGGCCGAGCCAGGCGAGGTGGATCGTCGCCGCCAGCGCGTTCAGCGCCTGCGCGGTGCAGATGTTGTGGGTCGCTTTCTCGCGGCGGATGTGCTGCTCGCGGGTCTGCAGGGCAAGGACGAAGCCGCGGCGCCCGTCGACGTCGTCGGTCTCGCCGGCGATCCGCCCGGGCATGCGGCGGATCAGCTCCTCGCTGCCACAGAAGAAGCCGAAGGAGGGGCCGCCGAAGTCGAGCCGGTTGCCGAGCGGCTGGCCCTCGCCAAGGGCGATGTCTGCACCGCACTCGCCGGGGGGACGGAGGACCCCGAGCGTCATCGGGTCGCAACTGAGGATCAGCAGCGCGCCGTGCTCCCTGGCGGCGACGCCGAGCGCCTCGACGTCCTCGACCGCGCCGAGGAAGTTGGGACTCTGCAGGAAGATCGCAGCGGTCTCTCCGTCGACCGCTTCGGCCAACGCCGCGGCGTCGGTGACGCCGTCCTCGAGTCCGACCTCGGCGATCTCGGCGCCGTAGCCCACGGCGTAGGTGGCGAGGGTCTCGCGGCTGTGCGGGTGGACGCCGCGCGAGACGACGAAGCGGCGGCGCCCCTTGGTCGCCCCGATCGCCAGGTACGCGGCAGAGGCGACCGACGAGGGACCCTCGTAGAGGCCGGCGTTGGAGACCGACAGCCCGGTCAGCTCCGACATCATCGTCTGGAACTCGAACATCGCCTGCAGCCCCCCCTGCGAGATCTCCGGCTGGTAGGGGGTGTAGGGGGTGAGGAACTCGGAGCGCTGGGTGATCGCGTCGACGATCGCCGGCACGTAGTGGTCGTACATCCCCGCACCGAGGAAGCAGACCTGCTCTTCGGCGTCGGCGTTACGAGCGGCGAGGGCGGCGAGCCGCTCGTAGACCTCGGCCTCGCTCATTCCCGCCGGCAGCGCCAGCGGGCGGCCGAGCCGCAGCGGCTCGGGCACCTGCTCGAAGAGCTCGGCGCTCGACTCGACGCCGACCGCGGCGAGCATCTCGGCGCGATCGGCGGGCGTGGCGGAGGTGTAGCGAGTCACCTGCGTAAGGCTACGCAAGCAGGTGGAGGGGCTTCGCTAGCTCTTTTCCAGCAGCTTGCGGTATTCCTCGGCGTCGAGCAGGGCCTCTGCCTCCGCCGGGGCGGTCAGCTTCACCTTGACCAGCCAGCCCTCGCCGTGGGGGTCCTCGTTGATCTTCTCCGGCGAATCCGCCAGCGCGTCGTTGACCTCGACGATCTCGCCGGAGAGCGGCGCGATCACGTCGGAGACCGCCTTCACCGACTCGACCTCCGCGTAGGGGGAGTCTTTGTCGATCGTCGCACCGACCTCGGGTGGGTCGTAGAAGACGACCTCGCCGAGGCTGTCCTGCGCGTACCAGGTGATCCCGAAGACGGCGTGCTCGTCTCCCTCCAGGCGGGCCCAGTCGTGCTGGTCGTGGTAGAGCAGCTCATCGGGGTATGTCGTCTCGTCGGCCACGTCACCTCTCCTTTCGATACAAGGGCCTGGACGCTATCCGGGCGGCGCGGCGCTTGCCGCGCACGTCGATCTCGACCTCGGTCCCGGGCTCGGCGAGGTCGCTGCGCACATAGGCCATCCCGATCCCGATCTCCAGCAAGGGCGAGAAGGTGCCGCTGGTGACGACGCCGACCGGCTCGTCCCCCGCCAGCACCGGGTTCCCCTGGCGCGGAATGCCCGCGCCCTCGATCTTGAAGGGCGCCAGCTTCGCCGCGGTGCCCTCCGCCCGGGCCCGCGCAACCGCCTCGGCGCCGAGGAAACCCGTCGCCTCCCTGCAGCACCAGCCGAGCCCGGCCTCGATCGGGTTGCGCTCGGGCGTGAGGTCGTTGCCGTGCAGGTGGAAACAGGCCTCGAGCCGCAGCGTGTCGCGGGCGGCCAGCCCGCAAGGGACGACGCCGGAGTCGAGCAGCTCCACCCAGATCGCCGCCGCGATCTCGGGGTCGATCAGCAGCTCGACACCGTCCTCGCCGGTGTAGCCGGTGCCGCAGACGAGCGCCGGGCGGTTGCCGATCCGCGCCATCCCAACCCGCATCCGCGGCGGCAACGCGATGCCGAGCGCGGCGGAGACGATCGAGCGGGCATGGGGGCCCTGGACGGCCAGCATCGCGTAGCGGTCGGCGACGTCGCGGACGCTGACGTCGAAGCCACGGCTCCAGCGCCCGAGCCAGGCAAGGTCGGACTCGTGGTTGGCGGAGTTGGTGACAAGCAGGAAACGGTCGCCGCCGAGCCGGTAGGCGAAGAGGTCGTCGAGGACACCGCCATCCTCGGCGCAGAGACAGGAGTACTGGGCGCCGCCGATCTCGATCGCGGCGACGTCGTTGGAGAGGACGCGCTGCAGGAAGGCGAGCGCTCCCGGCCCCTCGACCTCGACCTCGCCCATGTGGGAGACGTCGAACATCCCAGCGTGGGTGCGCACCGCCATGTGCTCCTCGCGCACCCCCTCGTAGGTGACCGGCATCTCCCAGCCGGCGAAGGGCACCAGCTTGGCGCCGAGCTCGGCGTGTCGCTCGAATAGAGGGGTGCGCCGCAGCGGGGGGTCGGTCACGCGCGGAGCGTATTGGAGAGGTCTGGCAAGCTCCCCCGCGAGAGTGGCGCCGAGCGATCGAGAAAAGCCAGGGGCACCCGTGCGCCGCGGAGGCAGCGAGGACGCCGCCGACATAGCCCGCCTCCTGCACGACTTCAACACCGAATACGACGACCCGACCCCGGGCGTCCCCGTCCTCGCCGAACGTGTCAGCGAATTGCTCAGCGACGAGGAGATCGTCGTGCTGCTGGCCGGCAAGCCGCCGGCTGGGCTGGCGCTCTTCCGCATCCGTCCCTCGCTCTGGTCGAGGGCGGCAGACGTCTACCTGGAAGAGCTCTACGTCGTCCCCGAGCGGCGCGGCCACGGAGTCGGCCGGGCCCTGCTGGAGGCAGCGATCGAAGCCGCACGCGAAGCCGGCGCCGACCATTTCGAGCTGACCACGGGCGAAACCGACACCGAAGCCCGCGGCCTATACGAGAGCCGCGGCCTCACCAACCGCGAAGGCGGCCCGGACGGCCCGAGGATGCTCTATTACGAGCTAGACCTGTAGGAGCACCGGGAGTCCATCGTCAGGCCGCTTCGCGGGAGTTCCTGACGATGGACTCCCGGTGCTCCTGTCGAGGCCTGAGGGTCGTCGTCGAGGGGCTGTCGTGAGGTCCTCCCGACGAACTCCCGCGAAGCGGCGGCGGGAGGGCCTCACGACAGCCCTTACGCTCGCCTCGAGGTCTATTCCTTCAAGAACCCTGGAACGTCGATGTCGTCGTCCGACACGCGCAGTTTGCGGATGTCGGTGTCCTCCCCAGAGACTCGCGGGCGGCTCTCGTAACGACGGCGGACACGCTGCGGCGAACGGGCCAGCAGCTCGAAGCCCTCGAAGCCGGTGGCGATCACGGTGACGCGGACCTCGTCGCGCATCGACTGGTCGACCACCGAGCCGAAGATGATGTTGGCGTTGTCGTCGGCTTCGGCCTGGACGAGCTGAGCCGCCTCGTTGACCTCGAACAGGCCGAGGTCCTCGGGGCCGGTGATATTGAGCAGCATCCCGGTGGCGCCCTTGATCGACTCCTCGATCAGCGGCGAGGTGACGGCTGCCTTGGCGGCGTCAACCGCTCGCGTCTCGCCTGAGGCGGCGCCAACGCCCATCAGCGCCGAGCCGGCGTCGCGCATGATCGTGCGCACGTCGGCGAAGTCGAGGTTGATCAGGCCGGGGATGGTGATCAGGTCGGTGATGCCCTGCACGCCCTGGCGCAGGATGTCGTCCGCCTGGCGGAAGGCCTCGAGCACGCTGGTGCGGCGCTCGACGGCCTGCAACAGCTTCTCGTTGGGGACGATGATCAGGGTGTCGACGTTGTTGCGCAGCTTCTCGATCCCCTCGAGCGCCTGCTGCATCCGCCGTTTGCCCTCGAACTCGAAAGGCTTGGTGACCGCGCCGACGGTCAGCGCGCCGATCTCTTCCTTGGCGATCTCGGCGATGACCGGCGCCGAGCCGGTCCCGGTGCCGCCGCCCTCGCCCGCAGTGACGAAGACCATGTCGGCGCCCTTCAGCGCCTCCTTGATCTCGTCGCGACTCTCAGCCGCTGCGCCAGCCCCGACCTCGGGGTTGCCGCCGGCGCCGAGGCCACGGGTCAGCTCCTGTCCGATCGAGAGCTTGATGTCGGCGTCGCAGGCCTGCAGCGCCTGCGCGTCGGTATTGACCGCAACGAACTCGACGCCGCGAATTCCGGCATCGACCATGCGACTGACGGCATTGGTTCCTCCGCCGCCGGCACCGACGACCTTGATCACCGCGAGGTAAGTGGATTCCATCTCCCGATTTCTCCAGCTCGCCCGCCCACGATGGGGCTGGCGTTTGAGTTGAGCCTTTGTTCCGTCCGACGCTTCAGGAAGGCTTAAGGGTTCAAGCTTACTCCTGAAGCACGGAAATTGCGCTCAACGTAGGGCATTTTCGGGGCTCTGTCAAACGCCCGGGAGACATCCTGCAAGAGCCATCTCTCAAGTCTTACTTGAGACTTTGTCAAAGCTAACCCTGTGGTCGAGGGTTCATTCAGCGGGCGGAAGCGTATGCGCAGAGCCACCAACCGCGGGCCGGCCCGGCGCGTGCAGGTCTACATAATCGAGCGCCGTGATCGAGGGGTCGGCGAGGACCGCGGCAGCCGCCTTCCACTTTGCGGTCGCCTGCGAAGCATCGCCGAAGCGCAGTTCGATCCCCGAGCGCAGCTCCACGTCCACCCCGCTTTCGCCGTAATAGCTCCGTTCGATATAGGGGCGCAGGGTGGCCGGGGCGGCGCCGAGCACGCGGGCCTGCTGCAGCACCGGGCCGGCCAGGCGCCCTCCTTTCGGTGGTGAGGACAGCGACAGGTAGGGCAGCTGCAGATCTTCGGACAGAGGCAGCCAGGCAAGGATCTGGCCTTCCGGTCCGACCGCGATCGCGTCCGAGCCAGTACCGATCGTCGCGGTGGCCCGCGGCGCAAGCAGCCGTGGCTCGACGGTCGAGTCGCGGATCAGGAACGCGTAGACGGCGCCGGCCGCCGCGACGATCGCCACAGCCACGAGCAACCGGCGCCTCACAGCTCCCAGCCCTCCGGCCAGCGCACGTCGCCCAGCAGCTGCACCTCCGGCTCCAACACCACGCCGAAACGCTGATGGACGCGGCGACGGCCGGCGGCCATCAGCGCCAGCACGTCGGCCGTGGTCGCCTCGCCGCCGTTCTCGACGAAGTTGGCGTGCTTCTCGGAGAAGCGGGCGCCGCCTATCTGCAGCCCGCGGCAACCGGCGGCCTCCAGCAGCTGTCCGGCGGTTCGGCCCCCGGCGCGCTCATCATCCGGATTCTTGAAGGTCGAGCCAAAGGTCTTGATTCCCGAGGGCTGTGCCTGATGGCGGCGCTTGCGCATCGCGGCCATCGTCTCCTTGATCGACGCAGCGTCCCCCGGCTCGAGCCGGAAGCAGGTGCGGGCCACCACCTCCTCGGCGCCGAGGTTGGAGCTGCGATAGGCGAAGCCCAGCTGCTGGGGCGTGCGGCGCGCCAGCCCCACGGACGTGCAGACCTCGACCCACTCGAGCACCCGCGCGAGCTCGCCGCCGTAGGCGTTGGCGTTCATCTTCACCGCCCCGCCGACCGTACCGGGGATATTGACGCCGAACTCGAGCCCGGACAGGCCCCAACCGGCCGCTTTGGTCGCAGCCGAAGGGAGACGGGCGCCGCCGCCGCAGAGCAGCCGCTCACCGTCGCGGGCCACCGTGGCAAGCTCACCGTCGAGCTTCAAAGCCAGGCCATGAAAGCCATCGTCGGCGATCAGCAGGTTCGAGCCCGACCCGACCACACCGAGCGACAGGCCCTGCTCTCCGGCCCAGGCCAGCAGCTCACTCAACTGCTCGATGCCGTCCGGGCGGGCGAACCAGTCGGCCGCGCCGCCGGTGCGCACGGTGGTCAGCCGCGCCAGGGGGAAGCCGGCCTCGACTCCGGCTGGCGGTGCGCTCATCTCCCATCCCCGTTCCCAGCCAGCGCCTCACCGAGCTTGAAGACGTCGCCGGCGCCGATCGTGACCAGCACGACCCCCGGCCCGAGGCGGGTTTCGAGCGCTACCTGCGCCTGCCCCAGGGTCGGGGCCCAAAGGACGCGCCGTCCACCCATCCGGTCGGCGGCGGCGCGGGCGACATCGAGTCCGCTCACCCCTGCCAGGTCGCCGACCGGCTCCTCACGGGCTGGGTAGACGTCGAGCACGACGACTTCGTCGGCAAGCGCCAGCGAGGTGGCGAACTGCTCCGCGAAGGCCTTCGTGCGCGAGTAGAGGTGGGGCTGGAAGACGGCGATCAGACGCGCGGGGCCCATCTCTCGCAGCGCCTCCAGCGCCGCGCGCACCTCGGTCGGGTGATGGGCGTAGTCGTCATATATACGTGCGCCGTCCCGCTCCCCCTTCAACTCGAGGCGTCGATGCACGCCGGGGAAGTCAGCCAGCGCGTGGGCCGCCGCCTCGAGGTCGAACCCGGCGAGCTCGGCCGCGGCGAGCGCAGCGTGTGCGTTGAGCAGGTTGTGCGCACCGGGAACCGCCAGTGAAAGCTGCTCGGGCCCGGGGCTGGATAGATCAAATTCACGTTTGGCCCCTCTGGGGGGCTCAACGTGAAGCTCGTCCACCGGAAGGACCACGCTCTCGGCTTCAGCCGCGAACTGCGCGAAGGCGGCTCGCAGCTCGGCAATCGAACCCCAGCGCGAGTGGTGGTCCATCTCAATGTTCGTGATGAGCGCGATCTCCGGTTCCAGCTCGAGGAAGCTGGCGTCGCTCTCATCAGCCTCGGCGACGACCCACTCCCCCTCGCCCCAGCCGGCGTTGGCGACCGTGCCGTCCGGCCCCAATCCGGGAACCTCACCGCCGACGAAGAAGGCGGGATCGGCGCCGATCGCCCGCAGCGCCCAGACCAGCATCGCGGTCGTCGTCGTCTTGCCGTGGGTGCCGGCAATCGCGATCAACCGCTTCTCCGCGCAGAGCTCAGCCAGCAGCTCACCGCGATGCCGGACGCTCAGACCCTTTTCGCGGGCCAGCCGCAGCTCTGGGTTGTCATCGTCGATCGCGGTCGAGACGACGACCTCGGCGCGCTCCGGCAGGTTCGCCGCGTCGTGGCCGACCGCCGGGTCGAGGCCGGCCGCGCGCAGGCGCTCCATATAAGAGGAGTCGGCGCGGTCGCTGCCGGTCACCTTCGCGCCAAGCTCTCGACAGACCAACGCCAGGCCACTCATCCCGGCGCCGCCGATACCGATGAAGTGGAGCTGGCGCAAGGACCAGTGATGCTTGTCCGCGGCTTTGCTCATCCCGCAACAGCCGCCAGAACCTGGTCGGCGATCAGCCTTGCGGCGTCGGGCTTGGCCAACGCCGCGGAGGCGGCGGCCATCGAGGCGAGCCGCTCGCCGTCGTGGAGGAGACCGCCAACCTCGGTGGCGAGCCTCTCCGCGCCCAGATCCTGGTCGGGGATCACCGTCGCGGCTCCGGCCACCGCCATCCAGGCGGCGTTGCTCTCCTGGTGGCCCGCGGCGGCATGCGGGTATGGGACGAGTACCCCCGGCCGGCCGGCCGCCGTCAGCTCGAAGATCGAGCCGCCGGAGCGACCCAGCACCAGGTCGCAGGCGGCAAGGCAATCGCCGAGGTCGGGCTCGTAGGCGAGCAGGGTGTAGCGGTCGCGGTGCGAGGCGGCGGCAAGGCGCTCCTCCAGTAACGGGAAGTCGCGGCGGCCGGCGACGTGGACGACGTCGAAGTCGCGTCCTCCCCGCTCGGCCAGCGCCTCGATCGCGCACTCGTTGATCGAGCGCGCCCCCTGACTCCCTCCCATCACGAGCAAACAGCGGGCCTCCGGCGCGATCCCGAACCGCCCCCGGGCTCTGCCACGGTCGGCCGCGAGGACCGCCGCCGGCACCGGCCGCCCGGTGACCAGGTAACGCTCGCCGTCGCGGCCGGGGATCGGGAAGGCGAGGCAGACGCGCCGCGCCCGACCAGCGAGCAGACGGTTGGCGAGCCCGAGATGACTGTCGGCCTCGGTGAGGACGAGCGGTGCGCGGCCGAGCACGGCGGCGAGGCCGGCCGGGCCGGCGACGAAGCCGCCGCCGCCCATCACGACGTCGGCGCGGCGACGGCGGATCGCACGGCGAGCCACATCCACCGCGCCCAGTGCCTCGACCGCGGCGACGGCCGCGCGCAGCGGGTTGCCGCGGTCGATCCCGCGCACCTTGAGGAAGTCGATCTCATAGCCGGCGGCCGGAACCAGATCGGCCTCGATCCGCTCGCGCGTGCCGAGGAAGGAGACCTCGGCGCCGCTAGCCCGCAGCTCGGCGGCGACCGCCATGGCCGGCACGACGTGGCCGGCCGTTCCCCCGGCTGCCACCACCACTCTTGCGACTCCTGGCACTGCTCGATCGGCTCCTTCCACTCGTGGGCTTCCGCCCACCCTCGACGACGCGCAGTTTGCCAGCGCGGGCGGTCCCCCCGCGGGCGACGCTGAGAATCAGCCCCACGGCGAACAGCGTCGCCATCAGGCTGCTGTTGCCGTAGGAGACGAAGGGCAGCGGCACGCCGGTCAGCGGCGCCAGGCCCATCACCGCGAAGAGGTTGATCGTCGCCTGCACGAGAACCAGCGAGGTCAGGCCGGCAACGAGCAGCTTGCCGTAGTTGTCCTTTGCTTTCTTGGCCACCTGAAGCCCGGCGTAGCCGAACAGCGAGAAGAGACCGACGACGCCGAGAATCCCGACCAGACCCAACTCCTCGCCGATCACCGCCGAGATCATGTCGGTATGGGCCTCGGGCAGGTAGAAGGCCTTCTGCACCCCGTTGCCGATCCCGACCCCGAAGAGACCGCCCGAGCCGAGCGCGATCTTTGCCTGTGCAGCCTGGAAGCCGGCGCCGGCGGCATCGGCGCCCGGATTGAGGAAGCCGGTCAGGCGCGCCATCCGGTAGGGCTCGATCACCGTCATCAGCAGGGCGAAGAGGGCGAGCGCAGCGCCGATCAGGGCGAGGTCGCGGAGTCGCGCCCCGGCGGCCACCAACATTGCTGCAACGGCAAAGGCGACGACCAGAGTCGTCCCCAGGTCGGGCTCGGCGACGATCAGCAACGAAGCGGCGCCAACGACGAGCAGGAAGGGCATCAGCCCCTCGAGCGAGCGCACCCGTTTCGGCTTGCGCGCGAGCAGGTCGGCGGCGTAGAGGACCAGCGCCACCTTGGCCAGCTCGGATGGCTGGAGCTGGATCGAGCTCGGACCGATCCAGCGACTGGCGCCGTTGACGCTGCTGCCGTGGACGAGCACGGCGAGCAGGAGGAAGAGCGAGATGCCGAGAATCGCCGGGGTGAGGCGGCGGACGAGCTGCAACCCGTGCCGCGCGGTCAGGTGCATGATCAGCAGACCGAAGGCGCCGAAGAGCAGGGTTCGCTTCAGGTAGAAGGCGCTGTCGGAAAGGCCCCCGTTGCTCAGCACCCGGGTGGTCGAGCTGGCCGAGAAGACCATCACCGCGCCAAAGGCGAGTAGGCAGAGGGTCGCCGTGAGCAGCATGTTGTACTCGGCCGGCAGGTTGGCGGCGCGGCGGCGGGCGGTCTTCTTCTTCGCCCCACCGCCCTTCAACCCCCGCCAGGGCAGCGATAGCGCGCGAGCGCTCACCTCAGGGCCTCGCTCTCGCAGGCGTCGATCCGGTTCGGCCAACCATCTATCAAGGAGGACTTCGACGCCGGAGCGCTGCCGCCTCCTCGGGGATTTCGAGCGGGATCAGCGGCCGATCGACTGCTGGTACAGCGTGAAGCCGATGCCGGAGCAGACGGCGGCGATGATCCAGAAGCGGAGCATGATCTTGGTCTCCGACCAGGCCATCATCTCGAAGTGGTGGTGCAGCGGCGCCATCAAGAGGACACGGCGGCGGAAGGTCTTGAAGGAGAAGACCTGGATCGCGACCGAGAGCGCCTCGATCACGAAGATGCCGCCGATGATGATCAGCAGGACCTCGGTCTGCGTCATCACCGCCAGCGCGCCGATCCCCCCGCCGAGGCCGAGCGAACCGGTGTCCCCCATGAAGATCGAGGCCGGGAAGGCGTTGAACCAGAGGAAGCCGACGCAGGCGCCGACCAGGCAGGCGGAGAGCAGCGCCAAGTCCTGTTGCTGATTGGAGACAAAGGCGATCGCCGTGTAGGCGAGCAGGACAATCGCGCAGGAGCCGGCGGCGAGGCCGTCGAGGCCGTCCGTGAGGTTGACCCCGTTGGAGGTGCCGGCGATGACGAGGAAGACGAGGACGAAGTAGAGGACCGGGCCGAGGTCGAGGCTGGCGTCGCCGATGCGGAAGAAGAGCGTCGGCTCGAGGCCGACCTCGTGGCGCGCAACCCACCATAGCCCCAGCGCGAGGAAGAGCTGGCCGACCAGCTTCCAGCGCGCCGAGAGGCCGAGCGAGCGGCGTTTGACGATCTTGGTGAAGTCGTCGGCGAAGCCGAGCGCGGCGCAGCCGAGCGCCACACCGAAGACGGCGAGGCTCTGCGCGTCGCGGTCGGAGAGGACCAGGTAGGGCACGCAGATCGCGGCGAAGACGATCAAGCCGCCCATCGTCGGCGTGCCGGCCTTGGCGTGGTGCTCCTGCGGGCCGTCCTCGCGGATGTGCTGGCCAAACTCCTTCACCCTCAGGTACTCGATGAACTTGGGGCCGAGGAAGATGCAGATCAGCATCGCCGCCATCCCAGCGATCAACACCTCGCCCATCAGCGCAGCTCCGCCAGCGTCTCGGCGACCGCCTCGAGGCCGGCCGAGCGCGAGCCCTTGACCAGGATCGCGTCACCGGGCTCGAGCTGCGCGGCGAGCAGCTCGGCCGCCTCTGCCGGGTCGCCAACCAGCTCGTCGGGACCGTAGTCGCGCGCGGGCTCTCCGACGCCGATCAGCAGATCGACGCCCTCGCCGCGGGCGTGGCTGCCGATCTCGCGGTGGTAATCGGCAGCACCGGGGCCAAGCTCCGCCATCTCGCCCAGCACGGCGATGCGACGCGGTCCCGGCAGGGAGCCGAGGTGGTCCAGCGCCGCGCGCATCGACACCGGGTTCGCGTTGTAGCAGTCGTTGACCAGGACGATCCCGTCTCCAAGCTCGAGGCGCTCGCCCCGGAAGCGGGAGAAGCCTATGTTCGCAGCGCGGTCGGCCATCTCCTCGAGCGAGGCGCCCAGGGCAACTCCAACGGCAACGGCAGCGAGGGCATTGGTCAGGTTGTAGCGCTCGGTGAAGGGGAAGTGGAAGCTTGCCCGGCCCTCCGGGGTGACGATCGTCGCCTCGGTGACCCCCTCCTCCACCCGCCCCTCGGCAACATCGACGTCTCCACCGGCGCCGAAGCGGATCAGGTGGGGCGCGGCCGCCAGGTGGGGCTCCAGCTCACCCGCCTCGACCGGGACGACGGCCGTGCCGTCGGCGGGAAGATCAGCGAGGATCTCCGCCTTCGCCGCCGCCACCGCCTCGACCGAGCCCAGCAGCTCGACGTGGACCGGGCCGACGTTGGTGATCACTGCAACCTGCGGCGCCGCGATCGCCGCCAGCTCGGCGATCTGGCCGCGGCCGCGCATCGCCATCTCGAGCACCAGCAGCTCGGCATCCGTGGGGGCCTCCAGCAGGGTCAGGGGCAGCCCGATCTCAGTGTTGAGGTTCTCCCGGTTGGCGTGCACCCGGCCCGGCAGCAACGCTCGGGCGATGTCCTTGACCGAGGTCTTGCCGACCGATCCGGTGACGCCGACGACGGGCACACCGAGCTCGCGCCGCCAGGCGCCCGCCAGAGCCTGCAGCGCCGCGAGCGGGTTGGCGACGGCGAAGACCCAGGCGCCAGCCTCCTCACTGCGGTCGTATTTGTTCCCGCTATGCGGGAAGAACCGCGACATCGCCGCGTTGCCGACGACAGCGCCCCATGCTCCAGCCGCGATCACCGCCGGCGCGAACTCGCCGCCGTCCACCCGCTCGCCCCGCAGGCCGAAGAAGAGGTCGCCCTCCCCCGCCTCGCTCGAGTCGATGACGGCCCGCCGGGGGCTACCGGGCCCTCCTCGCGCAACGATCTCCGCTCCAGTCGCCTCCGCGATCTGCTCTGGCGTCAAGTTCACAACGCCCGCAGCTCCGCTCGCGCCACCTCGCGGTCGTCGAACGGCAACTTACGCCCGTTCTCGAACTCCTGCCCCTGCTCGTGCCCCTTGCCGGCGATCACGACCGTGTCGCCGGGCCGGGCACGGGCCAGGGCCAGCGCGATCGCGGCACGGCGATCGACCTCCACCTCGACTCCGTCGCGGTCGTCGATCCCGGCGAGGATCTCGGCGACGATTGCCCCCGGGTCCTCCGAGCGCGGGTTGTCGGAGGTGACGATGGCCAGGTCGGACAGCTTGGCGCCGGCGCGACCCATCTGCGGCCGCTTACCGCGGTCGCGATCGCCGCCGGCGCCGAAGACCGCGATCACGCGGCCCTCGCCCAATCGCCGCGCCGCTCGCAACACGTTCTCCAACGAGTCGGGCGTGTGCGCGTAATCAATCAGGACCGAGAATTCCTGCCCCTCGTCAACCGGCTCGAAGCGCCCGGGCGGAGCCGCTGCCGCGGCCAACCCCGCTGCCGCGGCTTCCGGCTCGACCCCCAGCGCCGTAGCCGCAGCAAACGCCCCCAGCGCATTGGCCACGTTGAAATCTCCCGGCAGCCGGGTAGCAACCCGAACCCCCCCGCCGACGGGCCTAAAGGTTAAGTCGGAGTGGACTTTTAGGCCCGTCGGCCCCGGGGCTATAGTGAATGTTGCGCCTGAAGCTCCCAAGGCGACGTCGCGGGAGGCGAAGTCGGCCTCCGCGCCTTCGGCGGAGAAGGTGACGCAATCGAATTCTTCGGCAAGGCGCCGGCCGTAGGGATCGTCGACGTTGACGATCGCGACGGCAGTGCCCATCTCGAAAAGCAGCCGCTTCGAGCGGAAGTAGTCCTCCATGTCGGCGTGAAAGTCGAGGTGATCCTGGGTGAGGTTGGTGAAGAGGGCGACCCCAAAGCGAATCGCGTCGCAGCGGTGCAGGACGAGCGCGTGCGAGGAGACCTCCATCGCGCAAGCCGAATCGCCGCCGTCGAGCATGCGCCGGAACGTCGCCTGCAGGTCGATCGCCTCAGGAGTGGTCCGCTCGACCTCCTCCTCCACCCCGCCGGCGATCTGCTTCACCGTCCCCAGCAGCCCGCATTGGATCCCGGACGACTCGAGGATCTCGCGCAGGAGAAAGGCGGTGGTCGTCTTCCCATTGGTTCCGGTGATCCCAATGACCGGCAGATCCCGCGTGGGGTCGCCGTGGAAGCGAGCGGCAAGCGGGGCCATGGCCGCCCGGGCGTCAGGAACCACCACCTGCGCCACGTCCAACCCCAGCTCCCGCTCGACCACCAGCCCAGCCGCCCCAGCCTCAACGGCCCCGGGAGCGAACTCATGCCCATCGACCCTCTCCCCGGGCACGCAGAAGAACAACGTCCCAGGCCTCACCCTGCGACTGTCATAAGCCAGCCCATCAATCTCAACGGTTCCATCGCCGACGACTCGGACGTCTCCAGCGACGGCGGCAAGCGCATCCAATCTCACAGCGGCGATTCTAGGCTGGGGCCCCCGATCGCCACTATTCCTGGGGAACCCCGAGATAAGGAAGAGCAAACGCCGCGATCTTGCCGAACGCCGGCGCAGCCACCGATCCGCCGTAGATTTCCCCCTGAGGCTGATTGACGATCACCGCGACCAGCAAGCGTGGGTCCTGCGCCGGGGCGAAGCCGATGAACGAGGCGACGAATTTCGTCTCCGAGTAGCCGCCGTCTTCGGCAACCTGCGCGGTTCCCGTCTTGCCGGCCAGCGCGTAGCCGGGGACGCTGACCTCGGAGGCGGTGCCGCCCGGGGCGAGCACTCCTTCCAGCATCGTCCGCACCTCGGAGGCGACGTTGGAAGAGATGACACGGTGCCCCTGGGGCTCGTGGACGGCTTCATCGCCGATCCGCTCGACCAGCTGCGGGGGCCGCAGCGTGCCGCCGTTGGCGATCGCCGCGTAGCCGGCGATCATCTGCATCGGCGTCACCGCCAGCCCCTGGCCGATCGGCAGGTTGCCTATCGTCGAGCCCGAGTATTCGTCCAGCGCCGGCACGATCCCCTGCTCCTCGGCTGGGAACTGGACGCCGGTCGGGCGGCCGAAGCCGAAGCGGTTTATCCAGCGGCTGAATTTCTCGCTGCCGATCTCCAAGCCGATCGTCGCGGCGCCGACGTTGGAGGAGTGGGAAAGGATTTCGGCGACGCTCAGGGTCACCGTCGGCCGCGGCTCGGCGTCTTCGATGATCCGGTCGGCGACATGGAGCTGCGGCGGCAGGGTGAAGGTCGTTTCCGGGGTGACCAGCTTTTCTTCCAGCGCCGCCGAGACGGTGAAGGCCTTGAAGGTCGAGCCGGGCTCATAGGTGAAGCCGGTCGCCTGGTTGACCAGGTCTTCCGGACTCGCGTTTTCAAGATCGCTCGGGTCCACCGGCGGCCAGTTGGCCATCGCCAGCAACTGTGAGTTACGCGGATCCATGACGATCGCCGTGGCGCCCTTCGGCGCGTAGGCTTCGCCGACTTCGGCCAGCACCTGCTCGGTCTTCTTCTCGATTGCCGGATCGAGGGTGAGCCGTAGATCTTCGCCATCGCTGGCTTCGCTCACCGTTTCCAGCCGGATCGGTTCGCCAAGGGCGTCTTTGACGATCCGCCGTTCCCCGTCGGATCCGCGCAGGACCGAGTCCTCCCCCGCCTCGAGGCCGGTGAGCCCCTGATTTTCCTCGCCCACAGCGCCAATCGCCTGCGCGGCAAAGTCGCCCTGAGGGTAGGTCCGCCTGCTGTCCGGCAGCTCGCCGATCCCGGGCAGATCCAGCCGGGCCACCCGCGCCGCGCTGGGAAGGTCGACTTTGCGTGCGACGTAGGAGAAGCCGGAGTGCTCGGTGAGGCTCTTCAGCACCTCATCCGTTTTCAGCCCGAGGATCGAGGCCAGCTTCTCCGCGGTCTGGCCGGGCTGCTTGACCTGGTATGGCGTCGCGTAAATCGTCTTCGCGTCTTCGGAGACGGCGATCGGGTTGCCGAAACGATCGAGCAGGCTGCCACGTAAACCCGGCACGGTGACGACGTCGGTCTGCTGATAGGCGGCCTCGGAGGCGAGCTGCGCGCCCTGCACGCCCTGCAGCCAGAAGGCACGCCCGGCGATCACCAGGAAGCAGAGCAGGAACCCGGCGAAGAGGAGGCCAATCCTGCGCTCGATCGTGCGCATCTGCCCTCAGTAGGCCGATCCGGCGGCGGCCAGGCGCCGCGCGGCCGTCTCGACGTCCCGTGGGCTCGCCTGCACCGCACCGACCTGATCGATTGGTGCGGCGCTGAGCCCGAGGGCCGCCGCTTCGTGGCGGATCCGCCCTACGCCCGACTTCTGCGCGTCGCGGCTGCGGAGTATCGAGTTCTCTTCGTCCAGCGCCTGGATGTTCTGGTCGATGTGACCGGCGTCGGCGGCAAGGCTGAGAGTGACCACGTTGAGGGCGACGATCCCCACCAGCAGCACACCCAGAACGCCGATCCAGGTGCGGCCGCGGGTCATCCGCACCACCAGCCCCGAGTCGGGGAGCTTGCGGACGGCGCTCGCGGTGCCGAACGCGATCGGGATCAGCTGGCCACCGGGGCGGCGGGCGGGGGCCTTGCGGCGCACCGGCGCCGGCTTGCGCGCGGGCGCTTTCCGGGCCGGAGCGACAGCGAGGGCCGGGCGTTTGCGGCGCGGGGCGCGCGCTGGCGCGGCGGCGGCCTTGCGTGCGGTGGCGGCGGCCATCAGGCGGCGCTCCCGGCGAGCTGGGCTTCGGCGATTTTCACCGCAGCGCGCAGATGGGCTGACTTGGAACGGGGGTTGGCAGCGATCTCCGCCGCCTCCGGTGCCACGGCGCGGCGGGTCAGAAGCTCCGCTTCGGGCTCGCGCCCACAGGTGCAGATGGGAAGCTCGGGAGGACAAACGCAGCCGCGGGCGCGATCGGCGAGGAACCGCTTGACGCGGCGGTCCTCGAGCGAGTGGAAGGAGATCGCCGCGAAGCGAGCGCCGAGCGGCAGCATCTCCCAGGCAATCGGCAGGGCGTCGTCGAGCGAATCCAGCACGCCGTTGACGGCGATCCGGATCGCCTGGAAGGTGCGCTTGGCCGGATGGCCACCGCCGAAGCGGGCCGAGGCCGGCATCCCGGCCTTGACCGCATCGACCAGCTCGGAGGTGGTGCGCAGCGGGCGCCGGCGGGCGATCTCGCGTGCGATCCCTCCCGCGTAGCGCTCCTCGCCGAAGTGACGCAGCGCCTGGGCGATCCGGGACTCGGGCCACTCGTTGACCAGATCAACAGCGCTGAACTCCTGCCGCGTGTCCATCCTCATGTCGAGCGGCGCGTCATAGGAATAGGAGAACCCCCGCTCCCTGGCGTCAACCTGCATCGAGGACATTCCGAGGTCCATGAACACCATGTCTGGGTGGATGCCTTCGCCACGCAGAGTGCGAAGACCTGCCGAGTAGTCGGCGCCGAGGAAGCGAGTGCGGCAGGGGGCCTCCGCGGCGAAGCGCTCGAACCGGGCGGCGGCGGCGGGATCGCGATCGATGCCGATCAGCGTCCCCTCCGGCCCGATCGCAGCGGCGATTCGGCGCGCGTGGCCACCGCCGCCGAAGGTGCAATCGACGGCGATCTGGCCGGGCCCGGGAGCCAGCAGGGCAGTCAGCTCGGGGGCAAGGACGGGTTCGTGCTCGGTCGGCATATAGATAAGGGTTGCGCTGTTGGCGATTGCTTGACGGGGGTCGCGGTTGTGGCGGCTGGGAACGGGCGCTTGCTCGGCATGGGCTCGCATCTCACGCGGTCGCTCCGCCGGAGGCCAGGCCCTCGGCAATCGCGGGCGCGGAGGCGTCGAGCTCCTCCTCCTGCTTCGCCCAGGCCTCGGCGTTCCAGATCTCCAGGTACTCGCCGGCGCCGATCACGACGCAGGGACCGGCCAGGCCGGCATGCTCGATCAGTGGCTTGGGGACGCGGATGCGACCCGCCGAGTCGAGCGTCTCGTCGAAGGATCCGCCGTGGAAGCGGCGGCGCAGGCTGCGCGCGTCCTTGCCGAAGGGGCTGTGAGGCGAGAGGAAGCGATCGGACAGCTGCTCGAACTCCGCGGTCGTGTGCACCCAGACGCAGGGGTCGAAGCCCTTTGACAGAACAATTCCGTCGGAGAGCGCGGCCCGGAAGCGAGAGGGAACCGTGAGGCGATCCTTGGAGTCGAGGCTGTGCTCGTAGAGACCCCGAAATGCCATCCCGTCGGTTCCTTTCTGCGGCCTGGCAAAGAGTTAGGACCGGAGTGATGAGGTGGGAGGAGCCTCACCACCCCGGTCCTGGGCTTCAACTCGAGCGCCACAGTACCCCACTTTCTCCCACTTTGCAACACGACCTCAAACAGGCGTCCCATTCGCAACCTCGGTTGCAGCGACAAGCAAGCCCCCGTGTCTGAGCTTTTGGGTCCATAGAGACCCGAAAGCTCAGACACCCCTGCAATAGGCTGGCGCGCGATGAGCCCCGACGCCGCCCTCGGCCTGCCCGACGACGCCGACGACCTGCGCGGCTTCTACTTCCGGCTGCTGCTGGGCAAGGCGAGCACCTGGGTGCTGCTGGGGCTCGCGGTGGCCGCCGCGGCGGTGGCGGGAGGGGTCCTCGCCGGGGCGCCCGTCGGCGCCGCGGCCGCGGTCGGGATCTTCCTGGTCGGCCTGCTCGTCGTTTTCGCCATCGCCGACTCCAGATCGGAGGGTGCCTTCTTCGAAGCCTACGGCGAGCAACGGGGGATGACCGTCTACGGCAAAGGGCGGCTGCCCGAGGCGACACCGCTGCTGCGCAAGGGTGACAAGCGCTACGCGGAGCGGGCGCTCGAAGGGCCTCTGGACGACGGCACTCAGGGGACCCTGGCCCTCTACACCTACGAGGACGAGACGACCGACGGCGATGGGAACCGGCAGACCAACTACTACCGCTACACCATCGGCCTGGCCGAGGTCCCCGAGTGCGCGGCTTTTGTCCCCGAGCTCTACTGCCAGCGCAAGTCCGGCCTGCGCGCCCTGGAGAAGTTCGAGGACGTCTTCCGCCGCTCCAAAGAACGGGTCAAGCTCGAGAGCGAGGCGCTCGACGAGCGCTACGAGATCTTCGCCGGCAAAGCGCAGGACGCCAACCACCTGCGCCAGCTCTTCTCCCCCACCTTCATCGTCTGGCTGACTGACTCAGCCCCCAAGAAGTTCGCCTTCGAGCTGGTCGACGGCACCCTCTGCTGCTATGTCCACGGCCACAAGAAGAAGGCCGACGAGCTGGACGCGATCCGCCTCGCCTCCGCCGCCGTCGCCACCCGCCTGCGCGAGGAGGCAACTGAGTAGGTCAGAAGCCGCCGAGCAGGACGTCGGCGTTGGCGATCAGGGCGGCCGGCGATCATCAGCAGAACCTGGTCTTGTCCCTCGCCAGGGGCGGGCTCAATCACGTAGCCATTGCTTCCCCGAAAGACAAACGCGCCTGGGCTAGAGATTTGGGCTCGATCGAGTCAGACCGGAAGGCAACTCCCGGCCAACTCCGGCGCTACCACATAGCCGTAGCGAGTACGACAGCAAACCATGGCAGCAGAGACAAGAGGGTCATCGCAGCATTACGCTAGAACACTCGGAATGGATGGCTTGGGTTGAGTACAGCTCGCATGAGACTGGCCCGGGTGCCCGGCCCCGTCAGTCGAACGCCCGCTTGGCCGGGAAAGTCGATGCTGAGGTCACCTTGCCAACTCGCGCTCTTGCCGGAAGGCCGGAGGTAGCTTGCTTCCCCAGCGAATGGCCTCGGCGGCCTGACATGCGCTGTTCCCGACGGAACATCGAAGTCAAATGAGCCAGGTGCAGCCGTGACCTCGACCGAGCGCGAGATCCGCAGGTCCCCTCGACTTTCTGAGATTGAGGCAGCGAACCTCGCCGGCCGGCTTGGACTGTTCTTCATGGCACTGAATTCGAATTGGCGAACCCCCCTATTCCTGGCGGTGAGCCGAGCGCCGGGGGAATGACCACCGGAGCCTTCCGACCCTGGACCCCCGGGACAGACGAGACTCAGCACCATCATCACTTCTCCGCGCGCGGAGACAGCATGAACCTCGCTGTACCCCTCCTCGCCCTCGAAGTCGATGGTCCCTTCATAGCGGCCGGAATCGACCTGGACGGATTCCCCGCCACAAGCCGAGCGTTCGGGGTGAGGCTGGCCGGAGGACACGAAATCGACGTCTATCCGGCCAATAGCTCCGAGGTCCGCTTCGATCGAGGTCGGACCGACCGATGCCGGAGCAGCGTAGAGGACTCCCGCGTGACGCGAACGCATAGTTAGAAGGACTACGCCGTGCCCAGTGCGCGGGTCATTCAACGCCATCACCGAAAGCGTGTAGCCATTGCTGGCGCGCAATCTGAAACCAGGAGGGGTCAGCGGCGGTTCAGCGTCATCGGCCAAGGCGACAGGCGCGAAAAGGAGAATCAAGCTGGCTGCAACTACAAGGATCAAAAACCAAGATCCAAACCCGTGTCTGGCATCGCTCATATCTTTCTCCAAAGTGGAGTTATCTCAAGCAACAACCTATCCGCACCTTCGCGCTAGGCATTGCGCCGCCCATAGTGAACAGAAAATCGACGTAGCAACTGAAATGCGATGAGAAGAACTCCTTCGGTGCAATACACCGCAAGAGCCACCAAAGACCGAAGCGCCTTCCGAACTCAAAATCCAAAAATCAGCAATCGCTATCACCGTGCCACCGATTAGCAGCCACCATGCCAGCGCGGAGCCGCGCCACGCCAAGTAGACCAACGTAATCCACATGAGCAATCCAATGGCGGGCAAACCATTGCCCAATACTCCGCCTCCGCTATCTGAACACAGTTCCTTGACCGGACCCCGTTCATCGGTCCACCCCGAGTGAGAGTCCGGGGCTGACTGGGACGTTCGTGTTGCCGATTCGCTGCCAGCTGGCAGCGAATCGATCAGGCGACATCATGCCAAGGGCCGAGTGAGGGTGGTTGGCGTTG
>DATIPC010000069.1:0-2999 GCA_035472395.1 Solirubrobacterales bacterium | reverse complement strand
TACGCAAAGCTCTTGCGCCCGCTTACCGCTGCGGAGCCGTTTGCCCTGGCTTCAAATCTGTGCGCGCCCTGCACGGTGACCCTGGGGACCTCCGTGCCTGGCCGGCGCTCGGCGCCGCCAGGGCACTCGAGCGCGGCAAGCATATCCGGAGAAAATCCGTCGGGGGTGTCGATCTCGGGTCTGCCCGTTCGTCGTAGGGGTAGAGGTTTGACAACAAACAAAGGAGCGGAGCATGGGCAAGATCGTCGTAACCGAGTTCGTATCCCTCGACGGTGTGATCGAGGACCCCGGCGGCGCCGAGGGCTACAGGCACGGTGGCTGGACCTTCGAGTACGACCGCGGCGAGGAGGGCGACAAGTTCAAGCTCGACGAGTTGGCCGAGGCGGAGGCGCAGCTGCTCGGCCGGGTCACCTACGAAGGCTTTGCCGCAGCCTGGCCGACGATCGACGACGAAAGCGGCTTCGCCGAGAAGATGAACTCGATGCCTAAGTACGTCATCTCCTCGACCCTGCGGGAGGCGAGCTGGAACAACTCGACGATCCTCAGCGGTGGTCTGGCCGACGAGATTGCCGCCCTGCATCGCGAGATCGACGGCACGATCCTCGTCGCTGGCAGCGCTCAGCTGGTCCAGGGCCTGCTCGAGCGCGACCTCGTCGACGAGTTGCGCCTGATGGTCTTCCCGCTCGTGCTCGGAGAGGGCAAGCGTCTCTTCAGCGAGGCCAGTGAGAAGAAATCTCTCGCCCTGCGGGACTCGCGCACGCTGGGCGGCGGCGTTGCCCTCTTCACCTATGAGCCGGCAGGCTCCCTCGGCTAGCTTGCACGGGTAGACATTCATGTTTACCATTCGCCGCTCCAACGGCAGCGGGGGCGGGGATGGGCGAGGGCGCACGGCAACCAGACGATTTCGCGTTTGCCTTCGATTCGGCTTTCGCCGGTCTGCAGGTGCGGATCGAGTCGGCCTGTGCGGCGGCGGGCGGCTGGCCAGACGGGGTTGCGGCGGGAATCCACGCCGCCTTCCAGTGGGTCGCAGCCGAGCCGGCTGCCGCGCAGCTGCTCACCAACGAGGCGCTGGCTGGCGGCAGCGCCGGCTTCGGGCGATACGAGCGGATGGTTGGCTACGTGGCCGGCCTGCTCGAGCCGGGACGTGAGCACGCCTCCCACGGCGAGCGCCTACCCGAGATCACCGAGCGGGCGATGGCCAGTGGAGTCGCGATGCTGGTCGCCCAGCGCCTCTCACTGGGACAGGCGGCCGAGCTCCCCTCGATTGCCGCCGAGGCAGTCCAGTTTGTGCTCACGCCGTATCTGGGCAGCGCCGAGGCGCGCCGAGTTGCGATCCGTTGAGCTAGCTTGACACGTGACCAATTAGTCACCTATTATTACCGGTATGGACGAGGTGTTCAAGGCACTCGCAGATCCGACCCGGCGCAGTCTGCTCGACAGGCTCTTCGAGCACGACGGGCAGACGCTTAGTGAGCTCGAGGGGCGACTGCCGATGACACGCTTCGGCGTGATGAAGCACCTGCGGGTGCTCGAGGAGGCGGGTCTGGTCAAGACTCGCAAGCGCGGCCGGGAGAAGCTGCACTTCCTCAATCCCGTCCCGATCCGACACGTCCATGACCGGTGGGTGAGCAAGTACGCCGAGCCCTGGGCCTCCGGGCTGAGCGGGCTCAAACGCCAACTGGAGGGACAACAAATGGAGAAGGTTTTCGAGATCTACATCAAGACAACCCCCGAGCGGCTCTGGGAGGCGATTACCGACCCGGAGCTGAGGGCTAAGTACAACTTCGGCGTCGGCGTTGACTCGGACTGGTCGCCGGGTTCGAGCTATGAATCCGTTCACCCCGCTGCGGGGATCAAGATCGCCGAGGGTGAGAATCTCGAGGTCTCACCGCCGCGTCGCCTGGTGCAGAGCTTCACGGCGCTCTGGAGCGACGACGTTAAGAACGAAGGCACGTCGCGGGTGACCTGGGAGATCGAGCCGGTTGGCGACTCCTGCCAGCTGACCGTCATCCATGACCAACTGCCCGAGGGGGCGAACTCGGAACTGTACGGCGGCTGGCCGATGATCCTCTCCGGCCTGAAGACGCTGCTGGAGACGGGTGAGGAGCTGACCACCCCGGGCTCACTGCGCTACTCCGGCGGGGGAGGCGAGGCCCGCTCGGCGTAAGCCGGCGGGCTCAGGCGACGCCGAGATCGACCATGCTGCGGCCGGTCTCGGCGATCGTTTGCTCGATCGGGCGAGGCGACCAGTCCAGTGCGGTCCTCGCCTTCTCGCTCGAGTAGGTGAGCTTCTTGCCGAGCTGATTGGTGATCGAGCGGACGCTGGGGTCGAAGAGGCCCATCGCCTTGACCAGGAGGTCGGGCACTTTGCGAGTTGGCACCTTGCTTGCGTCTGAGCCGAGCTCGCGGCGCAGGATTGCCGCCACCTCCGCCATCCAAAGGAACTCAGCTACCGCGATGAAGCGCTCGCCACCTGCCTCGGGGGCCAGCATGGCCTTCACATGCAGGTCGGCGACGTCGCGCACGTCGATGAAGCTGAAGCCGATCCGGGGCACGCCTGGCATGCCTTTGAGCAGTCGCTGGACCGATTGCAGCGAGAAGGACGGGTCGAGGTGCAGCAGGGGGCCGATGATCGCGCCGGGGTTGACGGTTGCGAGGCGCTCCGTTGCGCTTTCGTCCTCAGCGAGCTTCCAGGCCGCCTGCTCGGCGATCGTCTTCGAGCGCACGTAGGGGGAGAGCCCGGGGAAGTCGAGGTCGGTCCAGTCCTCCTCGGTCAGCGGTCCCGGACCCCTGGCGCCGCCGGCGATCGCGGCGACCGATGAGGTTACGACGGTGCGCTTTACGCCGGCCGCGAAGGCGGCGCGGAGTACCCGCAGCGTCCCTTCCCGCGCCGGCACGATCAGCTCGTCGGGGTCCTTCGGCTGGGCGGCGGGGAACGGCGAGGCGACGTGGAGGACGTAGTCGCAGCCCGCGACCGCCTCCGCCCAACCCGCATCCGA
>DATIPC010000068.1:0-32676 GCA_035472395.1 Solirubrobacterales bacterium | reverse complement strand
AGCGCGTAAATATCAGGAATCCTTTACGTGAATATTGGTGAATTTCTGAGATTACCGCTGGAATATCCGCCGGTCCAAGGGGGCGATCTATGAAGCGGGGGGAGCCGAGCAGGTTCGGTCGATCTTCTTCTTGCGGTCCGCTCATCACAGCGTAGCGCGCCCCAAGGCGAGAGGGGAAATCTCCGATGGAAGCCTGCATCAAGACCGAGCCCGCGGGGGAATGGGCGTAGTAATATTCGCTTGCGGCTACCTCTCCGGGGGGAATCACCTCGACCTCCGCCAAACCGTAGAAGGCTTGAACGAAAAACACCGTTAGGACTGCGCATATCGACAGCGCTGCAAGCTGGCGCAGACGATGATCGAGGAGCGTTAAGATACCCAGAGAGATAATGACGTCTCGCCACGGTGACGAGAACAGGAACACTCGCAGCGAAGCCTCGCCGTTGTAGTCCTGCGCAAACAAGAGAACAAACGGCGCCACGGCAAGGGCGAGTAGCGTAATTGCTGTTCGACCTTTGCCTATGCGTGCTAGGCGCAGGGCACCCCAAAGGGCAAGCAAGCTAAGCGTTACAGAGAGCATCCCTCCCGCATTGGACTGAAAAAGGCTGAGGCCAGAAACCTTGGTGGCACCGTGTCCAACGTTGTTTAGCGGATCGAAGCCGGTAAACAGGCCGTAGTGGTTAATCATATAGTCCAAGTTTGGCAACAGGAAACCAACGGCAATAATCGCCATCAGTAAAATCAGCCAGCGCGCACGCGTTACACCCAAGAGAAGTAGGGCTCCGAGTCCGGACAGCAACAGAAAGGGCGTCAACTGATGCGTGATCACGATGGCGATATCAAGGGTCAGTACGACCGCCGCGCTGGTTTGTGCTGTCCACCCCAGTGACGATGCGAATGGCTGTAACTGCGGAGGTTGCTGTCGGCGTACGACCCGCGCCAGTATCGCGGCTAGCCTTGGTCTGATGTCCCCCGTGGCGAAGCTGCGCACGAACACGAGCATCAGGGTCATGGTGAGCGTGAAAGCGACCGCCTGCGGCGCGAAGTAACCTTGGCCGACCCAATTGCCGATTGTGAATATAAGCGCTGAGTATCCTGCGATACGCCGATCTCGACTAATTGCGAAACCCATTGCTGCGACTAGCATCGCGTCAACTACGGCGAAAAAAGGCTCTGCCCATGCGGCATAGGACAGGGCATCAAGGTGTACCCATGATGAAAAAGATGCGGCTAGAGTGAAGAAGCCAGGCCATCGGTTGTAAAGATCGACACTTCGGTCCAAACCGCCATGGGCTTCAATGAATCGCACCACCCCTACGTGCTTGTATAGCCATGAATACTGTGGGAAATCAGTTATCGCAGGCATGGTGCAGTGCAGCACCACTATGGTTCCAGTGATGTAGATGATCATCAACCAGACCTTTGGGCGTCGAGCCCACGTGCTGAGGGACGCCCCGGCTATCAGGAGAGCTAAGGCGCCATACCAGCTCATTGGCAAGACTGGTGGCAGTCCTCCCTTGCCGAGATGGTTCGGATCTATATGGTCAAGTGAAATTGCCCACAGGACGAGAGCGGTGACGAGCGGCAGGAGGGCGAGGATGTAGCGTGTGGCTGCGTGCCATCGTGATGTTGGGCGCATCGGCGTTGATGCTTGAGTTCCCTGCATGGTTGCGTAGTTGAACACTACGATTGCCCTAGCCGCGCGAGATCGATTAGCAGAAGTCCCGCGGAGGCGGCGCCAAGCACGATTCCGAGGATGTCAGGATGCCACCAACCTGACCATGCGAGGACAGAGCTTCCGATGATCTCCACGGCAATGCTTAGTCCAACCGCCAGGGGGAGTTCGATCAGTCTTTCACCGGTGTCGAGCCTTGTGAGGATTGCGCCACCAGGAACAAAACACGCGGCCGCCAGAACTGCGAACGGACGTACCGGTTGTAGGGCAGCTACAACGGTCAACGCAGCCGAGGCGAGCAGCAGAAGCAGGACGACATCTAGAAGCGCTCGCGACTGTACGCGACTCACTCAGATGTCCTTCTTAGTTGTCTGTGGATGCGGCGGATCGAGCGATACCCTCGCGTGCGCATGCGCTCGTGCCTCCAGGCGAGGGGAGCACCTGACCCGGCAAGCAGCATTTTGACTCGCTGGGTGCTCGTTGAAGCCATGACGGTCACGCGGGCGAGAGCGTAGGAATCATCTCTGTTATGAGAGAGTGCGTTCTTGACGGCGGTGGCGGCATGGAAGCCGGCATTGACCACCTCGGTGCGGACCCGCTTGTCATATGCGCCGTGCGGGTAGGCGAAGGACTTGAGCGGTGCCTCTACGATTGCCTCGATCGTCGCTTTGGAGTCAGAAATCTCTACGGCGGCTTGCGGCGCCGGGATCTCATCGAGCCGGGGATGTGTGACTGAATGCGCGCCAACCTCAACCCTCGGGCCAAGTTCGGCTAATCCGCGGATGTCCGTCGGCGTGAGCATTGGCGCCACCCCGATCTCTCCCGACGTTATGAACACGGTTGCGCCGAGCCCCTCGCTCAGCAACAACTCGATCGCGGGTTGCGCATCAGCGAAGCCGTCGTCGAACGTCACGAGTACCGGCCGGGGTGGCAGTATGCCGTCACCGCGCAGCGCGGTTGCCATCTCGCTGGCCGTCAGCGCGGTGCATCCGGCGTCCACGATCGCCCGTACGTGTTCGCGGAAAGCGGTGGGCGTGACAGTGAACGCCTCTTGGCCGGCTACAGGCTGGTCGGAGATCGAGTGGTAGAGCAAGATCGGTACGGCTGACATGGCGGTAGCGCTCAACTCGCGATGGCTCGCGCTGCGCGAGCGCGGAGATAGCCGGCAAGGGTGATGAAGAGCCCCGCCACGATCGCGCTCGATCGCTGAAGGCCTGTGAGGTCACCCCGAGCTGAGTCCAGCAAGCCCCGCAAGATGCCGGTCGGGAGCGTCTTGAGCGTGTACGTCCACTCAGATGACAGCCCGTCTGACGGGCCTACCTCGTCGGTGACGATTGCCTTCGAAAGCCCCTCCGCCCAGCAGCGGGAGCGAAAGTATCGCCAGCTTGCCCGTTCCGCCGGTACCAAGTGCTCGACACGAGCGGCGGGGACGTGTAGCACCACCCCTCCCGGGTACGCCTGTCGCGCCCGAATCGACAACTCGGTCTCCTCGCAGCCGAGTGGCGTCCGCCCGACTCGCCCAAGACCGTTCCTGAACCCCCCGACCTGGTCAAATACCGTCCTTCGAAATGACATTGTCGCACCGATCGGATTGCGTATCGGTTCGGCGCGAGTCGGCAGGCCGCGATAGCTGCAACCAATGGCCCAGTAGAACTCCTGTGGTAGCCAAGGTGGAGCCTTGTCTGCTTCCCATCTTGGCCTTGCAACTCCCCCGACGCCAATCACCCGCGGGTCTTTATACGCACGGCAGAGCTCTTCCAGCCACTTCTCCTCGGCAATCGCGTCATCGTCAAGGAAGGCAACGATCTCGGCGCGGGAGATTTTCAATCCGGTGTTCCGGGCAGCCGACAGTCCGTGCTCTCCCTCGTTCTCGATCACGCGGGCGCCGGTGAGCGTCGCCCTGGCTCGCTCCAAGAGCTCCGGACTGTGATCTATGACCACGATCGTCTCGAGTGCGAGCTGTGTTTGTCTTTCGACCGATGCGACGGCGGCAAGCAGCGCCACCCAGCGCCGAGGCGTATATGCGCAGATGATCACGCTCGCGGTGGGGGCTGCGGCGATGCTTTGCGCAGCGGATCGGGCGCTGGTCGGGGTCAACACGGGTGCTGACAGTACGGCAGTGAGCATATTTGAGTTGGTGGAGGGCTTTTTGAGGCCGAAGTTGCTTGAGAGTGCCGGTCGGCGCGTCACGCCGCCTCTGCCGAGACGACCTCACGAGCGGTCGGCGCTTCCTCGTCGATGTGCGGCATCTTGCGCAAGCGCTCGAGGAGGATGGTGCGCAGCACTCGCCCTCCGTCGCGGAAGGTGTTGAGGTTGCTCTGGCCAAAGATCCGATCTCGCTCGAAGCTCGGCACCTCGCGAACGTCGAGACCGGCGCGAGCGATTCGAATGTTGATCAAGGTCTCCACCTCGAAGCCGGTGCAGTCGACGCTCATCGCGGGTAGGCAGTGATGCCAGAAGGCGTTGTAGCCGTAGCAGAGGTCGGAGTAGGAGGTGCCGAAGAGGAGGTTGACGGTCCCGCTCAGCAGCCGGTTGCCCGCCCGACGCAGCGGCGTGATGTCGGAGCTGCCGCCGTCTTTGTGGAAGCGAGTCCCCTTCGCGAAGTCGGCCCCCTGCGTGAGAGCCTTGACGAAAGCGGGGATCTCAGCCGGGTTCGCAGAGCCATCGGCATCCAGCATCACCAGGATGTCTCCAGTGGCGGCCTCGAAGCCGCAGCGAAGCGCGTCGCCCTTACCCCGCTTCGCTTGCTCCACCACTTTGACTCCGGGGCGGAGCGAGCGGGCGATCTCGGGAGTGCCGTCGGTCGAGAAGCCGTCGACGACGATCACCTCGTGCAAGCCCTGCGGGAGTTCGGCGAAGACGTGCGGCAGGTTCTGGGCCTCGTTGAGGGTCGGCACGATCACGCTGATGCGCGGCCAGGCGGTCTTGCCCCTTTGCGCTCTCGCGCTGCCGGTGCCCTCGGACTCGTCTTCGGGTCGAGGACCCGGAAGGGTCCCTGACCCCCCGCCCCTCAGTTCGGTTGTTGCCAACTCCATGCGCCCCTCCCCCAGTTGGATGCTCCGAGGACGCTAGAAAGTGGCTGCTTGCCTCATGTTCGCTTGCCTGTTTGATCTCTGTTAGACCCTTAGCCAAAGGATGAAAATTGGCCGGAGGGGTTGTGTTTTGAGAAACATCAGCATAAATTCACGAGTTCGTAACACCGGGCGAGGGGCGGGTAGGTGGCGAAGCTTCGGGCATCAACGGGGGGGGAGCCCCAAAACGGGCATCGATTTATGGGCCTGGAGGCGGCGGCTTTTGGCTGGGGGGACGGCTCTCTGTTCTCGTCGGAGCAGCTTGCCGTGTCCCCGCTTCTCTTCGAGCAGTTCCTCTACGGGCTCGTACTGGCCGATCGGGCTGGCAAGGTCCTCTACCTGAACCGGCGGGCGCGCCAGCTACTTACGCCGGGGGGTCGGGAGTTGGACGGTGGATCGTGGAAATGCTGCGATCTGATCTGCGGTCGTCTCGGGCCGGTGGTCGGTGGCGGTTGCCTGTCGGCACGGGTGGGAGATTCCGGGTCGCAGCTACCGGAGGTGCGGATCGACATCGAGCGGGACCGGTTGCAGACGGCCGCCTGGGTCTCGGCATCCCTGGTCGATCCCGACGGCAACCACTTGCTTTTCCACCTGCGGCCAGGCAGTCCGAGGGACAGGCGGCGTCGCACGAGTCCCGCCTGGTCCGGTCAGGTCTGCCCGACCCAGCGCTCCGAGCTGCAGATCGTCACCTTGGGGCGTTTTAGGGTCGAGGGAGCGAATGGACCGATCAACGGGGATTGGCTTGAGCAGCGCCCCGGCCAACTGCTCAAATACCTAGTCGGCGAGCGCCGCCGCGTCATTTCCACAGATCGGATAGCCGAGGCCATGTGGCCGGAGGCGGGACCGGACGAGGCCCGGAACAGGCTTCGCTACTACGTGCACGCTCTGCGCGAGAAGATCGAGCCCGAGCGGGCCTGGCGTTCGCCGTCGCGTTTCATAATCGCCCGGCGACGTGGCTACCTACTCGACACCAGCCAGGTTTGGATCGACGCCGACGAGTTTGAACGGGAGGCGCGAGCCGGCTTGGCCGCCTTCGACCAGGGGCTGGACGGGCCCGCCGCCGCCCATCTCACCGGTGCCCTGGACCTCTACCGGGAAGGCTTCCTTGTAGAGGACCCTTACGCCGAGTGGGCGTTGGCTGAGCGCGAGCGACTACACGAGCTGGCCGGTCGGGCACTACGCGCCAAGGTAACGATCCACTCAAGATTGGGAGACCTGGAGACCGTCGCTACCTTCGCGCGTCGGCTCGCGGATATGGAGCCGTTCGACTCTGATGCGCAGAAGATCTTCATCGAGGTTTGCCTGCGTCGCGGCCGACTCAGTGAGGCGTTCCGTCGCTACTCGGCGCTCCGCAAGCGCATGCTGGCCTCCTTTGACGAAGTGCCCGACTTCGACCTCGCCGACCTGAGGGCGGAAATCGCGGGTTGAGCGGCATTCTGCCTACTCAGCCGCGACCAGCGTGTGCCAGGCGGGGAGGATCGGCAGGTCGTGGAGGTCGATGATCGCGGTGCGCGCCGCCTCGATCTCCTCCGAGAACCAGTAGCGCTCGAAGTCCGAGCGGTTCTCCCAGACCGAGGACTGGTGGAAGGCGAGCGGGTCGTCGATCGATCGCGTCAGCGACCAGCTCTTGGCGCCGAAGGCGGGCATCCGCGCCGCCGCCGGTTCCCAGAGGTCGAGCCAGCGGTCGGCCCGGAAGGGGGCGATGTGCCAGTCGAGCGTGCAAACCTCAGCCATGTTCAAGCTCCCACCTCGGCCCGGATCGCGCCGGCGCCGTCCACGTTCTTGCCCTCGTCCTCGGACTCGGCCCCGACCAGGATCGAGATCTTGCCGAGGTGCTTGTTTTCGTGCAGCAGCTGGTGTGCCTCGGCGACGCCCTCGAAGCCCATCGTTTTCCAAATCACGGGTTGCACCTTGCCCTCGGCCATCAGCTGGTTGGCTCGCATGCACTCGTACGCGTTGGCGAAGTGCGAGCCGATGATCTGCTTCTGGCGCATCCACAGGTAGCGCACGTCGAAGTCGAGCTGGAAGCCCGAGGTGGCGCCGCAAATGACGACTTTGCCGAAGGGCTTGACGACGAAGACCGAGGTCGGGAAGGTCGCCTGGCCGACGTGCTCGAAGACGATGTCGGGGGCGTCACCGAGGATCTCTTTGACCCGCTTGGCGAAGCCGCGCGAGGCCTTGAAGCGCTCCTTGTCGGCCGCCCTGTCGACGAGGTTCTCCGGCGTCCGCATCATCTCGCCGAACTCGGCCCGGTTGATGTAGTCGACGGCGCCCAGCTGCTTGACCAGCTCACCCTTCTCGTCGGAGGAGACGACGCCGACCGCGTTGGCGCCCGCCGCTTTGCAGAGCTGCACGGCGAAGACGCCGAGGCCGCCGGCCGCGCCCCAGATCAAGACGTTGTGGCCGGGCTGCAGCTTGCACTGGTCGATCAGCATCCGGTACGCGGTGAAGTAGGTGAGCCCGTAGGCCGAGGAGTCGACCCAGGAGAGGTTCTGGGGGCGGGGGAGGAGCTGCTGGGCCTGCACTTTGGTGAACTGGGCGAAGGAGCCCCAGGTCGTCTCGTATCCCCAGATCCTCTGGCTCGGCGCCGCCAGCGGGTCGAGCCCGTGCACCTCGACGTCCTCGTAGGAGGCCTGGTTGCAGTGGACGACGACCTCGTCGCCCGGCTTCCAGCGGGTGACGCCCTCGCCGACTTTCCAGACGATCCCCGAGGCGTCGGAGCCGCCGATGTGATGGCCGTACTCGGGGTGGTCGCCGTAGCCGAAGACCGAGACCGGCTTGCCCAGCGCCGCCCAGACGTTGTTGAAGTTGACCCCGGCCGCCATCACGCGGACGATCACCTCGAAGGCGCCGGGCTCGGGGACCTCGATCTGCTCGAGCTGGAAGGCGTCTTTGGGCTCGCCCTCCCGCTCCTGGCGAATCACCCACGCCGCCATCGTCTCCGGCAGCGTTCCGGGCTCTACATCCAACTTCGCGACTGCGCTGCTATCGACGGCCAAACCGGCTCCTCCGTGGGTCGTTTTGCGGACGGTGGCAATCCTAGATGTTGAGGACCAGCTCAGGCGGCTTCGGGCCTGGCAGCTGCGGGACGCTCGACCGCCGGACCCTCGGAATTGCCGGTGGCCTCTATCTCGAGCAGCTCCTCGGCGACGATCGGCTTCGCCGAGCGCTCCACCCGGGGAGGCTCATCCAGCGATTTACCGGATTCGGCGCCCAGCACCTCGATCTGTCGGAGTTTGGGCAGCAGATTGCGCTCGGCGGATCCAACCGCGTCGTTGTATGCGCCAACCGCCTGATCGAGGTTCTTTCCCACTCGCCCGAAGTGGGCGAGGAATACGGCCGACCGTTTGTGCAGGTCTCGGCCGGCTTCCGCGATCTTCTTCGCCTCCACGGCCATCCTCTCGGTTCGCCAGCCGAGCTCGATCGTGCGAAGCAGCGCGACCAGCGTGAGTGGCGTCGAGATGACGACTCCGAGAGCCAGGGCCTCCTCGTAGAGGCCGGGCTCGACTTCCAAAGCCCCGAACAGCGCGGCCTCGACTCTGATGTGGCAAATCACGAAATCGGGGCTTTGGCCGGCCTCGAACTGGCCGTGGTAGTCCTTCGAGGCAAGGCTCTTGACCTGGGCGCGGATCGCGCTCGCCAGCTTGCGCAGGGACGCCGAGCGATCTGCGTCGCTTTCTGCCTGCTGCGAGTCCTCGAGAGCATCGAGCGCCACCTTCGAGTCGACGATCACGCGGCGTCCTCCGGGCAACAGCACGACCATGTCGGGTCGCAGGCGCGTCTCCGAGCCCCGGATCTCCTTCTGCAGGTCGAAGTCGACGTGCTCCGTCATGCCCGCAAGCTCGACCAGCCGCCGCAGCTGCACCTCTCCCCAGTCGCCGCGGCTCTTCGGGTTGCGCAGGGCCTGGCCGAGACGCTCGGTCTGATCGCCCAAGCCTTTGATCTGGTCCATGAGGACGGCGTCGGTCTCCGTCCGTTGCTTCGCCAGCGACTCGACCTCGCCCTCGACCTGCTTGAGCGCTTTTTCGATTGGCTTCGTCAGCGATTCGAACTCCTGCTTGCGCCGGTTGAAGCTCTCGGCTGCGGTCTCCTGCTCCGCCCCTCGCTGCTGCTTGTTCACCTGCATCAAGTGCTCGGAGGTCTTCTGCAGCTCTTGGCCGGCAGTCGCACTCAGCTGAGCCGTCGCTCGGGCTACCAGCTCTTCCAGGCGCTTGGACTCCTCCTCCCGGTCAGGGAGCGATGCGACGTCCTCTCGCCGTCGACGCTCGAAGGCAAGGACAGTCACGAGTGCCCCGATGGCGAGGGCGGCGATGGCGATCAAGATCGATGACATTTGGCCTTGATCGTGACGAGCGGCCCAGACGCCAACCGGCCCGGTCGTTCGCCGCAAAATCGAGCCTCGTCGGTGACGAGACTCACCTTTTGCCCCTCTGAGGGGCCTAACGCAGACCTCGTCGGATCCCGCGGCCTACGGAAGGAGCAGGTCGTTCTCCGACGAGGTGCGGCGCGGGCCGACCACCAGCTTTGCCGGCTTGGTGCCGGGGACGCCGACGGCGCTGACTCGGTAGACGCCGGTGGGAAGGATCGCCTGCAGGGTGACGTTGGCGTTGGCGTACAGCGGCTCCGAGCTGAGGTCCTTGCCGTTGCCGCGGATCTCGAGGTGGGAGTCGACGTCGGTCAGGTTGGCGGCGACGAAGACGACGTTGAGCGGAGCGTTGGAGCGGACTGCGGGCTGTCCGGCATTCTGATTCTGCGGGAGCTGTTGGGTCGGTTCGGGGCCGATCGCGATCCGCGGTGGTTGCACGCTGATCGCGCCGTCGCTGATCGCGACGCTGACCCGGGTCGGCGGTTGCGGGCGCGGAGCGTTGACGTTGTGCTCGGAGCCGCAGCCGGCGGCGAGCAGCGCCGCCCCGGCGAGGGCGCACACCATCGCGCCCGCGAAGGGATGCGGCGCCGCGAACAGTCGCCTGCCTCTCCAACGACCCATCGAGCGGAATCTAGCCGAACGGCAGGTCGACTACGCGAGCCGTAACGCCATCTTCACCTACGGCCAGCTCTGCGCCGGGCTCGGCCTCGCGGCGGACGATTGCCAGCGCGATCGGCCCCCGGCTGGGGGAAAGGCAGGCGCTGCCGATCTTGCCGACCTCCTTCTCGCCCACCCGAAGGGCGTCTCCAGGCGCCGCTGGGGCACTGAGCCGAAGACCGCGCAGGTGGCGGTTCGGACGGCCCTTGTAGTGGAGGCGGGCGACCGGCTCCTGGCCGATGTAGCAGCCCTTGGTGAAGCTGACCGCGCGCTCGATGATGCCGGCCTCGGCGGGCATCGTCTCGGCGCTCATCTCGGCGCCGTAGCGGGGCGTGCCGGCCTCGATCCGCACGACCTCGGCCGCCTCGGGACTGACCTCGATCGCCCCGTCCGTGGCAAGGGCATCGCGCGCGGGCGCGACGTCGGCCGACTTGACGATCAGGTCGATGCCGTCGGCCGTGCCCACGGCGAGGCACTCGACTCCGCCGACGCTCGCCGCTTGACAGGCGTACTCCGGCAGCACCGCCGTGCCCGCGATCTCGACGCTGCGCGGTCCGATCAGCGAGATGATCGTGCGCTCGGCGCTCACGTCGGCGACCGCCACCTCACGGCCGATCTTGTACATCTCGAGATGGCGACGCGTCGCCTCCAGCGCCTCCGGCTCGGTATCGATCCAGATCTCCTCCGCCGAGGTGCGCAGCACTCGCATGTCCGCCTGCATGTGCCCCTTGCGGTCGAGCAACGCGGCGTACTGGCCTTCGTTGGGGGTTAGCGCCTCGACGTCGTTGGTGAGCTGCCCCTGCAGGTACTCGGCGGCCTCGCCACCGCTGACGATCAGCTTGCCCCGCTCGGAGCGATCGAGCAGGCCGCACTCTTCGCGCAGCTGCCGGTATTGCGCATCCAGCTCAACGCTCATCGCCTCAGCCATACACAGATTCTAGGAAGCTGCGATCGGCGGCGGTGGGGATGACCCCCTCACGAGCCTCCCCGCTGTTGCTCGTGAGGGGGTCATCCCAAGCGCCCTCCACGCGCCTTTTAGATATGTCAAACTTATTTAGGCATGTCTAAATCATCGGAGGCGATAGAGGACTACGCGAAGGCGATCTACGCCCTCTCCCAGGACCGAGCGGGGCCCGTCCTCAATGGCGAGGTGGCTGCGCGGTTGGGCGTCACGCCGGCCACCGCGACCTCGATGTTGAAGAAGCTGGGCGGGCTCGGCCTGGTCGACTACCTGCCCTACAAAGGCGTGACGCTGACTCCGGCGGGGGAGAGGGTCGCGCTGGAGGTGATCCGCCACCACCGGCTGATCGAGGCCTACCTCTCCGAGGCGCTGGGGATGCCGGACGACATGGTCCACGCCGAGGCCGAGGTGTTAGAGCACCACATATCCGAGCAGCTGGAGGAGCTGATCGCGGCCAAGCTCGGCGAGCCGAGCCACGACCCCCATGGCACGCCGATCCCCGGGCCCGACCTGCGCCTTCCCCTGCAGGGCCGCAACCGGTGAAGCCACCGCCCCCTCCGGTCGGCGAGGCGACGGTCGAGGACGTTCTCCCGGGCGAGGCGGCTGTCGCCGCCGCGGCGCGGCGCTCGCTGGACGGGCACAACCGCGGTATCGGCCGTGTCTGGCCCTTCCTCGGTCCTGCCTTCGTCGCCGCCGTCGCCTACATCGACCCCGGCAACTTCGCCACCAACATCGCCGGCGGCGCCAAGTTCGGCTACCTGCTGCTCTGGGTCGTGCTGGCGGCGAACCTGGTCGCGATGCTGGTCCAGACCCAGTCGGCGAAGCTGGGCATCGCGACCGGCAAGAACCTCGCCGAGCTCTGCCGCGAGACCTTCCCCCGCCGCGCCTCGATCGGCCTCTGGCTGCAGGCCGAGCTGGTCGCGATGGCAACCGACATCGCCGAGGTGGTGGGCGCCTCGCTCGGCCTCAACCTGCTCTTCGGCATCCCGCTCTTTCCGGCCGGGCTGATCGCCGGCGCCGGTGCCTTCGCGATCCTCGGACTGCAGCAGATGGGCTTCCGGCGGTTGGAGGCGGGGATCACGGCGCTGGTCGGCGTCGTCGTCGCCTCCTTCGTGATCGAGCTCTTCCACGCCAAGCCGGCGGGCGGCGAAATTGCCAAGCATCTCTTCGTGCCGGGGTTCGCCGGCACCGAGAGCATCCTGCTCGCCACCGGGATCATCGGCGCGACGGTGATGCCGCACGTCGTCTACCTGCACTCGGCGCTGACCCAGAAGCGGATCGTCGGTCGCAACGGCAAGGAGAGAAAGCGCATCCTCGGCTTCGAGAAGGTCGACGTCGTGATCGCCCTCTCGCTGGCCGGCCTGGTCAACCTCTCGATGATGATCGTCGCCGCGGCCCTCTTCCACACCAGCGGTCTGACCGGCATCGACTCGATCGAAGGCGCCTTCGCGGGGCTCGAAACGCTGGTCTCCGGCAACGCCGCGACGGTGTTCGGGATCGCCCTGCTCGCCTCCGGCTTCGCCTCCTCCTCGGTCGGGACGATGGCCGGTCAGGTGGTGATGCAGGGCTTCATCCGCCGCAGCATCCCGCTCTTCCTGCGCCGCGCGATCACCCTCGCTCCGGCGCTGATCGTGCTCGGCATCGGCTTCAACCCGACCGATGCGCTGGTGCTGAGCCAGGTCGTGCTCTCCTTCGGCATCCCCTTCGCCCTGGTGCCATTGCTGATCATCGCCCGTCGCCGCGACATCATGGGCTCGCTCGCCAACCCTGGCTGGCTGACGGCCATCGCCGGCACCATCGCGGCGCTGATCATCGGCCTCAACGTCTTCCTGATCGTCGACCTGTTCGCGTAGGCCTGGGCGGAGCGGCTAGGGCGCGGAGAGGACCTGGTCCACGAGCTGGGGCAGTTCCCGGGCCATGCGGGAGCGGGGGATCGCCAGATCGAAGCCCGCCGCTTCGGCCCGCTGCTTGGTCTCGACGTCCACATGCGAGTAGAAGCCGAGGGTCGGCACGTTCGCCTGTGCGGCCTCGTCCAAGTCCACGGCGTCGAGGTCGCAGACCAGCACGTCGGCCCCGACGGGGTCCGGCACGCTGGCGACGATCGATACGTCGTGACCGGCGGTCCGCAGGCTCTCCTCGACCCGGCTGGCCAGCATCAGGTCGGGGACGATGGCCAGAACTCGGGCCACTACAGCGAGCGGCGCTGGCGGAACTCTTCGCGGACGCTCTCCGGCCGGCCCCACATCTGCACGACCTCGGCCCGACCCTCCCGCACCTCCCGCACCTGCATCTCGCCAGCCACTCCATCCGAGTCGAGCTTCTCCAGCACACCGGCCACGCTCTCCGCCGCTGCGGCGTGACCGAAACTGTGGGCAATCAGCAAGCGCCAATCCCACTCGGCTTCCGAGTAAGGCTGCGCGTTGACCTGGCTCAGCGCCACCGCGGTATCGATGTACCGGCTCTCGTCATCGATCCGCAGGTCCAGCTCCAGGTCCGTCCAATCTGAGGGCAACGAACCGAGCACCTGCTTGAAGTCAGCGGCCAAGCTCACGGGTGGAAGCGTATCTCCCCGCCGCCTAGGGCTTCAGCCGAAACGCCTCTTCGGCGTCCAGTGGCCGTTCGAGCAGGCCGTGCTTCAGGTCCCATGCCGCCCATTCATGCAGCACCGCGGGGTCGAAGGGGGCGGGGTGGAGGTCGGGCCGCAGCGCCTGCAGCTGCGCCGTCTGGTCGGCACGGTCCAGGCTCGGAACCGCGGCGAGCAGGTCATCGAGGCCCTTGGCCGGACGGTCGGAGACGAACTCGTAGCCGCGGGTGGTGGCGGCGACCATCGAGTCGACCAGCTGGGGATCGCTCTCGATCGTGTGGTGGGATGCGGTCAGGATCAGCTCCGGATAGGGCGGGGCGCCGTAGCGGTCGACCTTGAAGATCCGGATCGGAACGCCCTGGCGCCGCAGGGCCACGCCCTCGGCGTTCCAGAAGCCAGTTGCGGCGTCCACCTTGCCCGCCGCCAGCGAGGAGACCGCGTTGAAGCCGATCGTCACCCGGTGCACGCGGGCGGGATCGCCGCCGTCCGCGGCAACCTCGGAGTCGACCACGGCTTCGTCGGAGGGAAGGCCGGTGACCCCGACCGTGTGGCCTTCGAGATCGCGCGGCCGCCGCACCGGGCCGTCGCCGCGGGCGATCACGGCGGCGAGCGGTCGTTGCACGATCGGCATCGTCCCGACCACGTCCAAGCCCTGCTCGCGGGCGATTCCCAGGTCGTGGATGTCGAGGATCGCGAAATCGGCTCGGCCCGCCTCGAGCAGCTTCGGTGCGTCGGTCGATTCCCCCGGCTGGCGAATCGTCAGGTCGATCCCCCGCTCGCCGTAGTAGCCCTGGCGCTGCGCCGCGTAGATGCCCGAGTGAACCGCGTTGGGCACGAAATCGAGCACGAGCGTCACGCCTTTCGGCGCGCCCGGTTCAGCGCCGTCCCCGCCGCAGCCGGTGACACCGGCAAGCAGCAGAGCGGCCGCCAGCAGCGCGACAACTCGTCTCATTCGACAGGGAAAACTATTCGTTCCCCATTCCGGATACACTCCCGCCCCGAAATCGAGGTTAGGGACTAGGGACTAGAGGAGGCGTAACCAGTGCAGCAACGAGGACTTGCGGCATATCTCGCCGAGTTGATCGGCACTTTCCTGCTGGTGTTCTTCATCGTCACGGTGGTCGTGCTGTTCGTCGCCACCGGCAACCAGGCGCAGTTCGGCTCGGACTTCGCTGTCGTTGGTCTCGTCCACGCGTTCCTATTGTTCGGGCTGATCGTGATGTTCGGCGTGGTCAGCGGCGGCCACTTCAACCCCGCCGTGACCCTGGCCGCGGCCGTGATCAAACGGATCGCCCCGGTCGACGCGGTGATCTACGTTCTCGCTCAGCTCTCCGGCGGTGTGCTCGGCGCGCTGCTCGCCAAGAGCCTGCTGCTCGACGAGGGGCGCGCCACGCATTACGGTGCCGCCCAGGTCAGTGGCCTGCTCGGTGGCAACTTCCAGGGCGCGATCGTCGAGGCGGTCGGGACCTTCTGCCTCGTCCTGGTGATCCTCGCCGCCGTTTACTCGAAAAAGAGCTTCAAGGAGTGGGCGCCGCTGGCGATTGGCACCACCCTCGGTTTCATCGTCATGGTCGGCGGCCCGCTGACCGGTGGCTCCTTCAACCCGGCCCGCTGGTTCGGCCCCGCCCTGGTCGGCAACGAGTGGGGCGGCGTCTGGCCGTACCTGGTCGGCCCGATCGTCGGCTCGCTGCTCGCCGCCGCGGTCTACAGGTTCGTGCTCGAGCCCGGCGGCGCGCCGCCGACCGAGTCTCCCGAGTCGGTCAAAAAGGCGGCGACCCCGGCACCGAAACCCAGCTCTGCCGCCTGAGCGGAGCTGTTTTGCCCGCCGGGCCCGTCCGGGTCCGGCGGCGGTTGCAGTAGCTTGGGATCCGTGCGCCGGATCACCTTCTCGCGGAACTACACGCTTTCCCTCTCCCGCACCTGCCAGTGCTACTGCAAGTACTGCGCGTTCGCGACGCATCGGGCACACATCTACGCGCCCGAGGAGGTCGAAGAGCGTTTGGATCAAGCCGAACGCCGCAATGCCAAGGAGCTGCTTGTCCTCACCGGCGAGCGACCCGAGGTCAACCCGGTGGTCGCGGCAAAGCTCGCCGAGTGGGGCCACGACGACTTCACGTCCTATGTGGTCTGGGCCTGCGAGCGGGCATTGGAGCGCGGCATCCTTCCCCACACGAACATCGGCGTGCTCGATCGCAACGACCTAGCCCGCCTACGAGAGGTGACCGCGTCCCAGGGCCTGATGCTGGAGTCGGTCTCCGAGCGCTTGATGGAGACTGTTCACGCCGGCTCGCCAACCAAGCACCCAGCGAAGCGCTTGGCGACGATCGCAGCCGCTGGCGAGCTGAAGATTCCGTTCACGACGGGGATCCTCGTCGGTATTGGAGAGACCAAGCAGGAGCAGGTCGAATCTCTGGAAGCTCTGGCCGACCTTCACGGCGAGTATGGCCATATCCAGGAGGTCATCCTCCAGAACTTCGTCCCGCACCCGCGCTACTACGGACGTGAGGTCGCGGACATTGCGGATGCGGCGTCGCTCGAGAGGTGGGGGGGCGACGGAGACCCCCCCGCTGGGGCTCCGCAGCGAGGCGCTTCAGGAGGGACCCAGGCTGGGTTGCTCCGCGAGTTCCCATCGGGGGGGTCTCCGTCGCCCTCTCCCCAGGATGCCGGATCCGCGGAGATGCCAGCTTGGGCGAGCCCGGTGTCGGTCGGGGACATCAAGCGTTTGATTCGAGAGTGCAAACGGCTGATGCCGGATGTCGGGGTTCAGGTGCCGCCGAATCTTTCGGATGCCTGGACTGAGCTCGTAGAAGCTGGGGCCACTGACCTCGGTGGTCTCTCGGCCAATGGAGACCACATTTCTCCTGAGCACGCGTTCCCGAGTCCGCATGAGGTGAGGAAGGAGCTGGCGCCTAAGGGCTATGCGCTGACGGAGCGGCTTTGTGTCTATCCGCAGTACATGGATGCGGATTGGATGGAGCAAGGGGTCCTTGACGTGATCAAGCTGAAGTACTGGAGCTTCATTCCGCGCAAAGGGTCCGGGCGGCGACGCGAGGAGACGATCGATTCGAAGCTCGCACCTCGGGCGATCGCGAAAGGGCGCGATGGCATCGAGCTGAGCGAGGATGAGCTGACTGCGTTGTTTGCCGAGACTCGGCCCGAGGTGATCGAGGAGATGCGGAGCGCTGCCGACGAGCTGCGGGCGGAGCTGGCCGGCGACCGCGCCACCTTCGTCGTCAACCGCAACATCAACTTCACCAACATCTGCGTCGTCGGTTGCGCCTTCTGCGGCTTTGGCCAGGGCCGCCGCTCCCCGGATGCCTACGAGGTATCGGAGGAGGACTTCGCTGCGCGGATCGGCGAAGCGGTTGAGTTCGGCGCAACCGAGCTCTGCATGCAGGGCGGCATCCACCCCGACCTGACCCTGGAGGAGTACGGCAAATGGCTGCGCCTGGCGAAGGACGTGGCGCCGCAGCTGCACCTGCACGCCTACTCGCCGATGGAGGTCCACTACATGTGCGAGCGCTCCGGCAAGGGGCCGGACGAGGTCTTCGAGTACCTGCTCGAGTGCGGGTTGGGCTCGACTCCAGGCACCGCGGCGGAGGTGCTCGACGACGGCGTCCGCCAGCGAATCTCCCCCAACAAGCTGCCGGCCGAGCGCTGGGTGGAGATCATCGAAGCTTCCCACCGCGCCGGGCTGCGCTCGACCTCGACCGTGATGTTCGGCCACATCGAGGAGCCGCGCGAGCTGGCCCGCCACATGCGCGTCGTGCGCGCCCTGCAGGAGCGAACCGGGGGCATCACCGAGTTCGTGCCGCTCAGCTTCATCCCCTTCAACACGATGCTCGGCCGCACCCACGGCATCGAGGAGATCTCGGCGAGCGAGAACCTCAAGCACACCGCCGCCTTCCGCCTGGCGCTCGGCCGCTCGATCACCAACCTGCAGGCGTCGTGGGTGAAGATGGGGCTCGAGGGCGCGACCGAGGCGCTGCGCTGGGGGGTCAACGACCTCGGCGGCACCTTGATGGAGGAGAACATCTCGCGCATGGCGGGCTCCCAGCACGGCGTGCGCCTCGAGCCCGAGCAGCTGATCGAGGCCGCCCGCGCCGCCGGCCGCGTCCCCGCCCAGCGCACGACCCTCTACGAGATCGTCGAGACCTATTAGGGACTGGCTCTAGCTGGACGTTTGATCTAGCGGTATCGTGGGTCTATCGCTTCGCGCTCGTCAGCTGTAAGGGGAGGGTTTCCGGGACTTGCGATCGTCTCGCTGCTTGCCCTGCTGCTGACCCTCGCCGGCGCAGCGCTGGTCATCACTCGGCCCTGGGCGCCGGACTCGCTCACTCCGACTCTGAGCGTCTCGCCAGGGGCCGGGATCGGGCTGGGCGACTCGGTCGCCGTGGCCCCGTCTGGCGGGGCCGGCGTCGGGGGCGCTCGCGTTGCGGAGGCCCGACCTCCGCGGCAATCGACCTCCGCGGCCAAGCCCGTCGCATCCGATGGGCCCGGACCGGTGCCGGAGCTTGCCGTCGCACGGGCTCGCCCGGTGACGCGCCCGGCGCCCGCCCCCCAGCCCGTGCGGCCGCCCGCATCGCCATCGCCCGAGCCACCGGCCCAAGCCCAGCCCCCTGCGACGCCTGTTGCGGTGCCTGTGTCGGCTCCCCCTCCCGCGCCTCAGCCCGAAACCGCTGTCGCTCCTCCCACCCGGGTAGCGGCTGGCCTCGGCGGTGGCCCGCGGGGCCCGATTGGCGCTGGCGCTGGCGGCAGTCCCAGCCCCGTCGGCGCGATCCAGGTTCGCGAGGGAGACGAATACGCGCTCTCCTTCCCGCTCTGGCTCGACGGGACGGAATACGAGGCGCCCGGAGTCGAAAGCCTGATCACGAGGTTCATCGGCGATACAGGCGAGCCGCCCAGCTTCGGCTTGCAGCTCTGGGACGATGGCGACGGTGGGCGCGGCCTCTGGTCGAGCGGCGACGCGATGGGCGGCGAACGCTTCCTTGCCCCGGTCGCCGAGGGGGAATGGCACGAAGTGGCCGTCTTCTTCCGGGCGTCGAGCGAGGGCGCCGGGTTCTATCTGCTCTTCCTCGATGGCCAGCCGATCGATGCCCGCGCCGGGGTCAGCCTGATCGGTCCCGGCAGCAGCTCCGCCCAGATCGAAGTCGGTCTCTTCCGCAACGGCGAGCTCGTCTCCGGGTCCCCGGGGGTTCTGCTTGGCGCCGGGGTGCTCAGCGACACGCTGGAGCCGATTCTGCCCTGAGCCGATGCGCGCGATGGTCCTGGAGCGGCAGCATGAGCCCTTGCGGCTCGCCGAGCTGACCGACCCAGAGCCAGGTCCGGGGCAGGTGCTGCTCTCGGTGGCGGCCTGCGGGGTCTGCCGCACCGACCTTCACATACTCGATGGCGAGCTGAGCGAGCCGAAGCTGCCGCTCGTGCTCGGGCACCAGATCGTCGGCACCGTGGCCGGCGCGGGGGAGGGGGCGGAGCGATTTGGGCTGGGCGAGCGGGTCGGGGTGCCCTGGCTGGGCTGGACCTGCGGTGAGTGCCGCTATTGCATCAGTGGCCGCGAGAACCTCTGCGATCGCGCCCGCTTCACCGGCTATGACCTCGACGGCGGCTATGCCGAGCTTGCCGTCGCCGACGAGCGCTTCTGCTTCCCGATCCCGTCGAGCTTGTCGGATGAGGGGGCGGCGCCACTGCTCTGCGCCGGGTTGATCGGCTACCGGGCGCTGCGTTTGGTTGGAGATGCGGAGCGGATTGGCCTCTACGGCTTTGGCGCCTCCGCCCACATCCTCTGCCAGGTCGTCGTCCACCAGGGACGGCGCGTCTTCGCCTTCACCCGCGAAGGGGACGGCGAGGGGCAGGACTTTGCCCGCGGCCTCGGCGCCGAGTGGGCCGGATCCTCGGGCGAGAGGCCACCCGAGGAGCTCGACGGCGCGATCGTCTTCGCCCCGGTCGGGGCGCTGATGACCGCGGCACTGCGGGTCAGCGCCAAGGGGGCGCGGATCGTCAGCGCCGGCATCCACATGAGCGACATCCCCTCGTTTCCCTACGAGATCCTCTGGGGCGAGCGGACGCTGGGCTCGGTTGCCAACCTGACGCGCCGCGATGGCGAGGAGTTCCTCGCGCTGGCGCCGCAGGTGCCGGTGCGGACCAAGGTAGAGGTCCATCCGCTGGAGGGAGCCAACGAGGCGATCGCCTCGATCCGGGACGGCAGCCTCAAGGGCGCCGCCGTGCTTCGCGTTGGCAGGGCCCATCCCGGTAGGGGTTCCACTTAACTTTTTTTGAAGATCGATGGCGGCCGTCCGAGGAAGTCGCCGCAAAAAAAGTACAAGACGTTCCACCCCTACCGGGATGGGCCCTGCGTCAGCGGAAGAGGTCCTCGCCCGGAGGACGGCGCAGGGCTGCCGCGCCTGGCCCGTCGCCGGCGCTGACATAACGGTCGAGGCCTCGGACTATCGCTGCGGGGATGCAGCTTGCCTTGTCGCGGACGAGGTCGGCGGCTGCGGCGGCCTCGTCGGCGACCGCGATCAGCGTCGCCTCCAGCTCGCGCCCGCCGGAGTCGGCGCGGCCGCGCCAGTCGTCGAGCGGCGCGATCCCGGCGCAGCCGATCGCCACCTCGGCCTGGCCCAACCGCCAGGCGCGGCCGAAGCTGTCGGAGACGATCACGGCCGGCGCTGTGCGGGTTGCCGTCTGGATCTCCGCCCGGATGTGCCTGGCCGAGGCGTCGGGGTCCTCCGGCAGCAGCGAGACCGTGTTCGGCTCTGGCAGGTTGGAGCTGTCGATGCCGGCATTGGCGCAGACGAAGCCGTGCCTGGTCTCGGTGATCAGCACGCCGCGCTCGGCGCGCAGCACCTCGCGGCTCTCGGCCAGGATCAGCTCGACGATTGCCGGCTCCTTGCCGAGCACGGCGGCGAGGCGGCGGGCCTCGCCGCCGGGGATGACCGAGGAGAGGCGGCGCAGCTGGCCCTCGGCCTTGGAGACGATCTTCTGCGAGACGACGACGACGTCCCCATCGTGCAGCTCGGCATTGGCGGCGATCTCGGCGCCGATCGAGATGCCCTTGGAGAACTCCGGCAGGCCGGCGAGCGGGATGACCCGCAGTTCCCCGGGTGCGTTCACAGTCCGAGCGCTTTCGCGGTGCGCCTGGCCTGGCCCCGCCCGGACTCCAGCACACGGGTGATGGCGACGATGTCGGCCGGGGTGTCGAGGTCGAGCGCCAGCGAGGACAGCTCCTCGACCGCGAAGGGAACCCCTGCCTCGCGGGCGGCGGTGACGTGGCGGGCGCAGCTGCCCTCTCCGAAAGCAGGTCGGATCGCCTGCGGCGGGGCGAGGACGAGTGCGTTGGTACCGGTGCCGTGGCGATCCGGGACGATCGCGACGTAGCTGGCCGGGACGCCGGTGAGCAGGCGGTCAAGCTCGCGCGGCTCGAGCAGGGGGCAGTCGCCGGGGAGCAGCACGACGCACTCCGTGCCTCCTTGCTGGGCGTGGGCGATACCGGCCAGCGCCGCCTCCGAGTGACCCTCGCCCGGGTCTGGAACGACCTCCGCACCGGCGCCGGCGGCGCTCTCCAGCGCGCCCGGCTCGTCACTGACCACGATCGTCCGCTCGATCGAGCGGGCTTTGCCGATTGCCGCGAGCACGTCGTCCAGCATTGCCGCAACCAGGGCTTCGCGGCGCCCCTCGTCAACACCCGCGGCGAGGCGCTGCTTCGCGACGCTGAAGCGCTTGACGGGGATGATCGCGGTCGCTTTCAACTCGAAGCCAAAGCTAGTGGAGCGCCGGGCCGATCGCTCAGCGCGCTGCGATCAACTCGCTCGCGTAGTCGAGCACGATTCGCGCCAGGCGGGCGCGGCCGGCGGCGCCCTCCATCAGGGTCGGTGCGACGAGGCTGGGAACCGCGTCGGGTGGCGGGTCGGGGTCGCCCTCGTCGACGACCATCGCGTCGATCAGGCCCGTGTAGAGCGAGGCCACGCCGGCGGCGGTGGAGGGGCGGCCGACCGCGGCCATGAAGCGCTCGGTCGGCCCCTTGACGACCGCACCGGCGACGAACGGGCTGACGGCCACCACCGGGGCGCCGGAGGCGGCGATCGCCTCCCGCATGCCGGGCAGCGCCAGGATCGGGCCGATGCTGATCACCGGGTTGGAGGGGCCGATCACGATCGCCTCGGCGTCGCGCAGCGCCGCCAGCACCTCCGCCGTCGGCTCGGCCTCGGCGATCCCCTCCAGCTCGACTCCCTCCACCTCGGGAGCACCGCCGTCGACGATCAGGTACTCCTGCAAACTGCGCCAGCCGGCGCCGGTCAGCACCCTGGTTCGCACCGGTGCCTCGCTCATCGGCAGCACCCGTGCCTCGACGCCGAGCCCGCGGGCGATCTGCGCCTGCGCGTCGGTCTGCCGCCCGCCCTCCTCGAGGAACTGGCGCCGGTAGAGACAGGCGGCGAGGTCGCGGTCGGAGAGGCCGAACCAGTCCGGTGCGCCCAGCCGGGAGAGCCGCTCGAAGACGGTGAAGCTGTCGTCGCGGATCCCCCAACCGCGCTCGGCGTCGATTTCGCCGCTCAGCCAGTAGGTGACGAGGTCGGGGTCGGGGGAGACGTGGACGCCGAGCACCTCGACGTCATCGGCGGTGTTGGCGATCACCGCCAGATCGGTGCCGATCTCCTCCTGCATTCCAGCGCCGAGCTTCGCGCCCCCAGTGCCGCCGGCGAGCAGCGCGACCCTCATCGCGTCACCGCGCTCACTGCCAGTGATCGCCCTCGGGAAGCCCGGTGAGCCGGATCCCGGCGTGGGTCTTGTAGCGGACGTTGACCGAGATCAGCAGCGGGGTCAGCTGCTCGACGATCCGCGCCGTCTCCAATGGGCCCGCGTTGACCGCGCGCAGGCCGGGGATCAGCTCGATCAGACGGGCGACCCGTGCCTTGTCCGCCTTGCGGTCGCCGCAGACGAGGACGTCCTCGCTGAGCTCGGTCTCCGCGTTGCCGAGACTGGGCGCCCCGACCGTGTGCAGGGCGGCGACCACGGTCACGCCCTCGGGCACCATCTCCTGCGCCTGCTGCGCCGCCGATCCCTGCCAGACGCCCAGCGAGCGGGTCGCCTTGCCGCTGACGGCGGCGGCGAGTGGAACCGTGCAGTCGACCAGGATCTGACCTGGGCGCATCGCCTCACGCAGATTGTTGAGGTTCTCCGACTGAGCGCGGAAGGGGACGGTGAGGAAGACGATCTCGGCGCGTGTCGCCGCCTCCTCGTTGAGCAGGCCCTCGACCTCGGCGCCGGGCACCGCTTCGCGCAGCTTCGCGGCCGCCTCCTCGGCCCGCTCTGCCGATCGCGAGCCGAGCACGATCGGCCGGCCGGCTAGCGCCCAGCGCAGCGCCAGGCCCGCCCCCAGGGCGCCGGTGCCGCCGACGATCGGGATCGGTTCGAGGTCCGCCAAGGCCGCGTCAGTCTATGCTCACGCCCGATGCGACTGGAGGGACGAAAGGCACTGGTCACCGGTGGCGCCAGCGGGATCGGCGCCGCGATCGCGGCGCGGCTCGGCGCCGAGGGGGCCGAGGTCTGGGTCGGCGACGTCGACACCGAGGGCGCCGCACGCGTTGCCGGCGAGGCCAACGGCCACGCGATCGAGCTCGACGTGACCGACCTGGAGTCCGCCCGGGCGGCGATCGAGGCGGTGGGGGTGCCGGACATCCTCGTCAACAACGCCGGCACCGACGAGTTCGGCTTCTTCACCTACACCACCCCCGAGCAGTGGCAGCGGGTGCTTGCCGTCAACCTCGGCGGCGTCCTCAACTGCACCCACGCGGCGCTGCCGGCGATGCAGCAGGCCGGCTACGGGCGGATCGTCAGCATCTCCTCCGAGGCGGGCCGGGTCGGCTCCAAGGGCTCGGCCGTCTACTCCGCCGCCAAGGGCGGCATCGTCGCCTTCATGAAGGCGATCGCCCGCGAGAACGCCCGCTACGGGATCACCGCCAACTCGATCGCCCCCGGCCCGATCGAGACGCCGCTGCTGATGGGCGCCAAGGAGTTCGGCGAGATCGGCGAGAAGGTGATCGAGACGATGAAAGAGAGCACCCAGATGAAGCGCCTCGGTCAACCCGACGAGGTGGCCGCGGCCGTCGCCTTCCTGGTCTCGGACGACGCCACCTACGTCACCGGCGAGACCCTGGGCGTAAGCGGCGGCCTCGGCATGGTCTGATGGGCGCGACCGGATCGAGCCTCGCGCCCGGGATCGAGCGCAGCGACGAGTTCACCGTCGCGCCTCCCCTCGTCACCGACGTCGGCGGCACGATCGGCACCGGCGTGCTCTCGACGCCGGGGATGATCGGGATGATGGAGGGCAGCGCCTCGATGTTGGCCTACGAGCACTTGCCGGAGGGTCAGGCGACCGTCGGCTTCGAGGTCTGCGTCAAGCACGTGGCGGCAGCCGCGGAGGGTGCGACCTGCCTCACGCGCGTGGCCCTGCGCGAGGTAATGGACGACCGCAAGCTCCGCTTCGACGTCGAAGTGATCGAAGGCGAGCGAACGATCGGCGTCGGCACCCACGAGCGGCGCATAGTCAGCTTCGATCAGCTCAGCCCCAGGGGGGAGAGTTCGGGGAGCTGATGCCTTTATGACCCTATGGGGTCATCAACACGTCAGAAGTTGGGGCGCGAGGTCTGGGGCCTGGCCGCAAAGCAACATGGCGTCGTAGCGCGACGGCAGCTGCTCGAGCTCGGTTTGAGCGCCCAAGCGATTCAGCACCGGGTAGAGAGGGGGCGGTTGCACCGGATCGAGCGCGGCGTCTACGCCGTCGGGCGGCCGGAGCTGAGCCATCGCGGGCGCTGGATGGCGGCAGTCCTGGGCAGCGGCCCCAGAGCCGCGCTGAGCTACGGAAGCGCCGCTGCCCTGTGGGGGGTCGACCGTGAGCGCAGGAGCGTGGTCGAGGTCTCCGTCCCGGTCACCTCTGTGCGTAAGCACGGCGGCGTGCTGATCTACCGACGTCCCAACCTGGGGAGAGACGAAGTCGTCGTGCGGGACGGAATCCCCGTGACGTCGGTTGTCCGGACCCTCATCGATATTGCGGCCCGCCTCGATCGAGCGGATACTGAGCGTGCCGTCAACGCGGCCGATCGGCTCGGCCTGGTGGATCCCGAGGCGCTGGCCGAGGCCCTGGCGCAGCATCCCGGCAAGCGTGGAGTTGGCCGCTTGCGCGACATGCTGGGGGCGCGCACTTTCCGGCTCACGGACTCTGAGCTGGAGCGACGATTCCTGCGACTGGTGGGAGAGGTGGGGCTTCCTATCCCCCTCACACGGCAGTATCTGAATGGCTTCAAGGTCGATTTCCTTTGGCTCGACCTCAGGCTGGTCGTCGAGACGGACGGCCTGCGCTACCACCGAACCGCTGCGCAGCAGGCGCGGGATCGGTTGCGGGATCAGGCCCATCTGGCCGCCGGCTTCACACCGCTTCGCTTCACGCACGCTCAGGTTCGCTACCAGGCAGGCTACGTTCGCTTCACGCTGCTTGCGGTCGTAAATCGCCTGAGGCGACTTGGCCACGCAACCGACGCCTAAGCTTGCCCCGTGACCGATTTGCCGAGTAACGTCCGCATCCGCGAGGTTGGGCCTCGCGACGGCTTCCAGAACGAGCCGGAGACGATCCCCACCGCGGAGAAGGTGCGGCTGATCGACCTGCTCTCGAGCAGCGGGTTGCGGCGGCTGGAGGTGACCTCGTTCGTGCGGCCCGACGTGATCCCGCAACTCTCCGATGCGGAGGAGGTGCTGGCCGCCGTGCAGCGCCGCGCCGGCGTCTTCTTCTCGGTCCTGATCCCCAACGAGCGGGGCCTGGAGCGGGCGCTGGAGGTGCGTGATCGCTTTGACGAGATCAACGTGTTCGTCTCCGCTTCGGAGACCCACAACCGCAAGAACGTCAACCGCTCGGTCGAGGAGTCGCTGGCCGGGCTGGAGCGGACGCTGGCAACCGCTCGCGAGGCGGGGCTGCGCTGCGAGGGCGTGATCTCGACCTCCTTCGGCTGTCCCTACGAGGGCGAGGTGCCGCCCGACCGAGTCCTCGCGATCGCCGAGCGGCTCGCCGTCGCCGGCTGCGCCGAGGTCGGCTTCGGCGACACGACCGGAATGGCAAACCCACGCCAGGTCGGCGAGTTCTTTGCAGTCGCCCGCGAGCGCCTGGACGGAGTCGAGCTGACCGCCCACTTCCACAACACCCGCGGCCAGGGCCTCGCCAACGTCCTGGCCGCGCTCGGGCAGGGGGTCGAGTCCTTCGAGTCGAGCTTCGGCGAGCTGGGCGGTTGCCCGGTGCCGCCCGGCGCAACCGGCAACGTCTCGACCGAGGACGTGGTCTCGATGCTGCACGAGATGGGGGTCGAGACGGGGATCGACCTGCCGCGCTTGCTCGAGGCTTCGCGCGCCGCCCAAGAGGTGCTCGGCCGGCCGCTCGGCGCACACCTGCTGACCGCTGGCCCGGTCGACTGGCTCGGTGGTCAGGCAGCCGAATAGGCTCCCGCCCGTGACCGACTTCGGCGAGGCACTGGAGGCGGCCCTTTCCGGGGGACCGCAGCGCCACCACGAGAAGACCGCAGAACAGGGCAAGCTGCCGGTGCGCGAGCGGGTCGAGCGCCTGGTCGATGAGGGCTCCTTCGCCGAGGAGGCGCTGCTGGCCAACTGGAACGAGGAGGGCCTCGGCGCCGATGGGGTGGTCACCGGCCTGGCGACGATCGACGGGCGCCGCATAGCCCTGATGGCCAACGACCCGACCGTGAAGGCCGGCTCCTGGGGGCCGAAGACGGTCGAGAAGATCCTCCGCGTCCAGGAGCGGGCGCTGAAGCTGCAGCTGCCGATGGTCTACCTGGTCGACTCAGCCGGGGCGCGGATCACCGACCAGGTGCAGATGTTCCCCGGTCGGCGCGGCGCCGGCCGCATCTTCCACAACGAGGTGCGACTCTCCGGCCAGGTGCCCCAGATCTGCCTGCTGTTTGGCCCGAGCGCCGCCGGCGGCGCCTACATCCCCGCCTTCTGCGACGTGGTGATCATGCGCGAGGGCAACGCCTCGATGTACCTCGGCTCGCCGCGGATGGCCGAGATGGTGATCGGCGAGAAGGTGACGCTGGAGGAGATGGGCGGGGCGAAGATGCACACCGGCGTCTCCGGCTGCGGCCACTTCCTGGTCAAGAGCGATGAGGAGGCGATCGATCTCGCCAAGCGCTACCTCTCCTATATGCCTGGCAACTGGCGCGAGGAGCCACCGGCAGTGGCGCCCGCCGCGCCAGCCTCCGACACTGCGATCGCCGAGATCGTTCCGGCCGACGAGAACCAACCCTTCGACATGCGCGAGGTGCTCGACGTGCTGCTCGACGCCGACTCCTTCCTCGAAGTCCACAAGCGCTGGGCCAAAGAGCTGATCGTCGGCTACGGCCGCCTCGACGGCCGCGTCGTCGGCGTCGTCGCCAACCAGCCGCGCCAGAAAGGCGGCGTCCTCTTTGTCGACTCCGCCGACAAGGCGGCGCGCTTCATCCAGACCTGCAACGCCTTCAACGCGCCGCTGCTCTTCCTCGCCGACGTGCCCGGCTTCATGATCGGCACCGCGGTCGAGCGCCAGGGGATCATCCGCCATGGGGCGAAGATGATCAGCGCCGTCTCCGAGGCGACCGTGCCGAAGCTCTCTGTGATCGTCCGCAAGGCCTACGGCGCCGGTCTCTACGCGATGGCCGGGCCGGCCTTCGAGCCCGACTGCTGCATCGCCCTGCCCAGCGCCTCGATCGCCGTGATGGGCCCGGAGGCGGCGATCAACGCCGTCTTCTACAACCAGATCCAGGCGATCGAGGACGAGGCCGAGCGGGCGGAGTTCGTCGTGCGCAAACGCGAGGAGTACGCGGCCGACATCGACATCCTTCACCTTGCCTCGGAGATGGTCGTTGACGCGGTCATCCAGCCCGAGGACCTGCGCGCCGAGCTGATCCGCCGCTTCGCGATGGCGGCGGGCAAGGACCGCTCGTTCGCCGAGCGCCGCAACCCGGTTACGCCCGCCTGAGCTCGACTTAAGGCGCTCTCGCTACCGTTTCCCGGTGGCCGGGCACGTCAAAGCACCGCTTGCGGCGTGGCTCGCCTGCGCCGGCGCGCTGGTTCTGCTGGCGCTGGTCGCCTATGGGATCAACGCGGCGCAGCACGCCGATGCGACCCTGCTGGCCAAGCTCATCGCCCGTCAGGACTCCGCCGCGTGGTCGGTCACCAACGCGATCGCCCATCTGGCCGATCCGGCGCCGTTGCTGGTGATGCTGGCCCTTGCGTGTGGGATCGCCCTCTGGCGCGGCAGGCCGTTGGACGCGGTCGCCGCCGTGGTCGTGGTGCTCGGCGCGAGCGTCACCACGCAGGTGCTCAAGGTCCTGCTTGCCCACCCGCGCTATCAAGCGGTCCTCGGCCACCATCAGCTTGGCCCGATCGCCTTCCCCAGCGGTCACGCCACGGCAGCCACCTCGATTGCGATCGCCTTCGTCTTCGTCGCTCCGCGCAGGATGAAGCTCGCCGCCGCCGTCCTCGGCGCCGGGTTCGTCGCGGCGGTCGGCCTCTCGGTTCTGGTGATTGCCTGGCACTACCCGAGCGACGTCCTCGGCGGCGTCCTCGTCGCCTGCGGCTGGGGCTTCGCCGTTCTCGCCGCGACGCGGGCGATCTCGCCTCGTGGCTCGCGGGATGCTGGCGTCAGCCGCCGAGCCCCGCTGCCATCTCCGTGAAGTAGTCGAGCGCGGCGGGGTTGGCGAGCGAGTCGCGGCTGGCCGCCTTCTCGGCCGGCGTGCCCATCAAGATTCGCTTCACCGGCACCTCCAGGACCTTGCCGCTGAGGGTGCGCGGCACCTCGGCAATCGCAAAGACCTCGTCGGGGACGTGGCGGGGAGAGCAGTGCTCGCGGACGCGGCGAGCGATCTCACGGCGCAGCTCGTCGTCCACCTCGGCGCCCTCGCGGAGGACGACGAAGAGCGGCATCCAGCCCTCGGTCCCAGGGCGGGGGATGTCGACCACCAGGGCGTCGACGATCGCGTCGATGCCCAGCACGGCGCGGTAGATCTCGCTCGTGCCCATGCGTATCCCGGAGCGGTTGATGGTCGAGTCGGAGCGGCCGTAGATGACCGCGGTGCCGCGCGAGGTGATTTCGATCCAGTCGCCGTGGCGCCAGACGCCGGGGTAGTGCTCGAAGTAGCTGGCCCGGTAGCGGCTGCCCTCGGGATCGCCCCAGAAGCAGACCGGCATCGAGGGCATTGGCTCGGTGACGACCAGCTCGCCGACTTCGTCGATCACCGAGTTGCCGTCCTCGTCCCAGGCCTCGACAGCGGCCCCGAGTGCCCTGGCCTGCAGCTCGCCGCGGTAGACCGGCAGCAGCGGCGTGCCGCCGACGAAAGCCGTGCAGAGGTCGGTGCCACCGCTGGTCGAGAAGAGCCAGGTATCGGAGCCGAGCTGCTCGTAGATCCAATCGAAGCCCTCGGGGGAGAGGGGGGAGCCGGTGGAGCCGACCGCCTTGAGGCGACTGAGGTCGCGGCCGGCGCCGGGCTCGACCCCGGCCTTCATGCAGGCGGCGATGTAGGAGGCGCTGGTGCCGAACATCGTCACCCCGGCGCGAGCCGCCAGATCCCAGAGCACGCTCATGTCCGGGTGGCCGGGGTTGCCGTCGTAGAGGACGATCGCGGCGCGGGTGAGCAGCCCCGAGACAAGGAAGTTCCACATCATCCAGCCGGTCGTCGTGAACCAGAAGAGACGGTCGCCGGGGTGGGAATCGACGTGCAGGTGGAGCTTCTTCAGGTGCTCGAGCAGGATGCCGCCCTGGCCCTGGACGATCGCCTTCGGCAGCCCGGTGGTGCCCGAGGAGTAGAGAACCCAGAGCGGGTGGTCGAAGGGGACGCGCTCGAAGGTGAGCTCCGCACCTTCCCCGGTGGCGAGCAGCTCTTGCCATGGCATCGGGTCGCGCAGGGGGGAGAGATCGGGGGTGGGGTCGAGGTAGGGGAGGACGACGGTGCGCCGCAGGCTCGGCATCGCCGCCTGCAGCTCGGCGAGGACGTCGCGGCGGTCGAAGTCCTTGCCGCCGTAGCGATAGCCGTCGACGGCGAAGAGGACCTTGGGCTCGATCTGGGCGAAGCGGTCGATCACGCTGGCCGGGCCGAAGTCGGGCGAGCAACTCGACCAGACTGCGCCGATCGAGGCGGTGGCAAGGAAGGCGACGACCGCCTCGGGGATGTTCGGCAGGTAGGCGGCGACCCGGTCGCCGCGCTCGACCCCGAGGCCGCGCAGGCCGGCGGCGACGGCGGCGACCTGGGCGCGCAGCTCGCCCCAGCTCAGCTCATCCAGCTCGCGCAGCTCGGAGGCGTGCAGGATCGCCGTCTCGGCGTCGTCCTTGCCGGCAAAGACATGCTCGGCGTAGTTGAGGCGAGCGCCCCCGAACCACTCGGCACCGGGCATCGAGTGGCTGCCCAGCACGCGGTCATAGCCGCCGTCGGCCTGCACCCCGAAGAAATCCCAGATCGAGGACCAGAAGCCCTCGAGGTCGTCGACCGACCAGCGCCAGAGGTCGTCGTAGTGGTCGAAGTCGAGCCCGCGCTCGGCGCTCAGCCAGTGCATGTACTCGCTCATCCGGGAGCGCTCGACCAGCGAGGCCGGCGGCTCCCAGAGCTTCTCCGGCGTCCCCGTGGTCACTCGACCGCGGTCGCGGTGCCCGTGCCCATCCTCGCCTGTTCCCGCTCGAGCTCGTGCGGGTCGTGGGAGCAGAGGAGGGTGACCTCGTCGCCGTGGCGGGCGGCCAGCTCGCGCAGGCGCTCCCGGTTCGACTTGCGGGCCTTGTTGTCGGCGGCGTTCAGGTTCTGGAAGAAGCGCAGTCCGGGCGGACAGCTAGATGGCGTCTCGACCTCGCCGTGGTTGAAGTAGGCGTCGCCGCAGTGCAGCAGCCAGCCGTCGCCCGTCCGGAGCGCCACCCCGGTGTGACCGCGCGAGTGGCCGAACAGCGGGATCAGCAGCACCTCGGCATCGAGGCCGGGCAGGATGCGGACGCTCTCGAAGCCGAACCAATCGTCGCCGCCGCTGCTGTGCCTGACCCAGCGCGGCCCGTGCTTCCAGTGGACGCCGCCGTAGCGCGGCCTGTCTTTGAGGCTGGGGTGCAGCGCCGCGTCGAGCTCGGTCGAGAGGATGTGCACCTCGGCCTGCGGGAAGTCGGGCAGGCCGCCGGAGTGGTCGGGGTCGAGATGAGTGGTGACGATCTGGCGCACGTTGGCGGCCTCGAAGCCGAGCGCCTCGAGTTGCCTCAGCGCCGTCGTCTCGACCTTCGGGTCGGCGCCCATCGCACCAAAGATGGCGCCGAGCTGGCGCGGGTTGCGCGCGTCCTCCATCCCAAAGCCGGTGTCGACCAGGACCAACCCGTCGCCTGCCTCGATCGCCAGGCAGTGGCAGACGGCGTGACCCTTCTCCAGCAGCCCGCCCTCACCGTTCATCCAGCGTGCCCCGCGAGGGCAGAGCGAGCCGCAGTTGAGGTGGTGGAGCCTCATCCCGCGGCGGAGTCTAGTGCCGCCCCCATCCACGGCGTTCGCGCTGATGCCCGCTACGCGGGGGGTAGCTGCGAACGCAGGCGGAGGGTTATCGTTCGCCCCGCGCCGGAGTGGCGGAATTGGTATACGCGATCGGCTCAAAATCGATTGCCCTTACGGGCTTGTGGGTTCGAGTCCCACCTCCGGTATTGGAAGCGCTGCTGCCCGGCGGCGGTTAGGCGGGCTGCGGGGCGTCTGGCGCCGGCGGGGCGCCGGCGCCGTAGTCCTCGCCGGAGCCGATCGGGCGCTCCTCCTCGACGTGCCAGTCCTGGCTGAAGCCGTAGAAGCAGGCAACGATCAGGAGGAGCTGAAGCAGGGCGAGGATCACGACCAGCAGGCCGATCAGCGGCGCTGGGATCAGTGCATCTTCGAAGCCGGCCTTGTCGCGGGCGAACCAGCTGTTGGCGCCGACAGCGCAGAAGATCGCCAGGATCATCGAGAGCGATGCGGTGACGGGGAGGATGCCGCGGCTCCAGCGGCGCGCGACCAGATAGGAGAAGAAGGCGTAGAGCGCCGCGAAGAGCAGACAGACGAGGCCCATTCCGCCGCCGCCGCTCATCAGCGAGAAGCCGGTGATGGCCACCAAGGCGGCGATCACCGCCGTGGCCAGCATCAGAAATGCGACCACGAACTTGGTCGTGATCACCTCGGCCTTTTCCCGATTTGGGTGCCAGAGCTCGTAGCCCGGCGTTACCTCTCCAACCGCCACGATGTCGATCATAGAATCTATTGGCGACGAAGCGGCATTGGCCGCTCGTTAAGCGCCAGAATGGGTTGTCGCGCGGGCGTGGCGGAATTGGTATACGCGCCAGGTTTAGGTCCTGGTGGGCTTCGGCCCGTGGGGGTTCAAGTCCCTCCGCCCGCATCGAGGCTCGCAGCTCCGCGCGCGAGCAGCAACGCTGCCCGCCGCCCGACTAGCATTGCTCGCCTCGGGGCAGTGGCCCAACTGGCTAAGGCACCGGTCTCCAAAACCGGCGATTCCAGGTTCGAGTCCTGGCTGCCCCGTTCTCAATCTTGCTTCTGGAGCCAAGAATCTGGCTTCGCCAGGGGAATGTCGAGCTATCGAGCGCTCGGTTTAGAACTGTTTTAACGGGAGCTCTCAGGCGTCAATGCGGGGATCGGCTGACCTTTCATTCCCCTGGACATTCCCCTCGTCGTCGGGCTTGGCAATCTAGAAGGGCAACGCGCAATGGGTGATCTCCACGAGACAATGCTTGTACTTGAACCCCAGAAAGGCGGGGGTTATCACGTCTACGCTCCCGATCTCCCAGGTCTGCATACCCAGGGCAACGACATTGACGATGCGATGGCGAACGCCAAAGAGGCAATGGGTCTTTACGCCGAGGGACTCCGTGAAGACGGTGCCATGAGATCCGCCGACGGCTAACGTAGGGTCAGCGCGAGAAGATGGCAACAAGGAGATCCGGATGAAAAATACGCGCTACGTGAAGAAGGCCACCAGCGGGAGAGGCTGGGATGTGGTCAAGGAGGGTCATCGACGTGCGACCGCGCACGGTGCCACGAAGGCAGACGCGGTCAAGACGGCGCGAGAGTTGACCCGCCAAGAAGGCGGAGGAGAGATTCGGATACTGAATCGCACCGGCAAGGTCGTCGATGAGAGCAAGGTTTCGCAGTCGAGGAAGCGAGCCGCGGCGTAGTGCCCTAAGGATTCGTCGCAACCGCTAGGTGACGTGCCTCACCACGTTCCGAACGCCGTGAAGTAGATCCGGGCCCGCCGAGAGGCTGTGGGTGTTCGACGCCTACGACCTCAAGGAGGACCCGGATGCAGCACCGTAATGCCCCGCTCACCCCGAACGGCAGGCACCGC
>DATIPC010000067.1:0-7489 GCA_035472395.1 Solirubrobacterales bacterium | reverse complement strand
GGGGTTTCACTTAACTTTTTCGAGCCACGTCTATAGCTGCCGACGATGGCTGGCCGCGACAAAGTACAAGACGTTCCACCCCTACCGGAATGGGCTCTGAGCCCATCCAGCCACGTTCCGACGTGCCGATGCCGTCCTTTGCCGTTTCGATAGCGACCCTGAGCCTTTTGCAGGCGGCGCTCGTTGCCCTGCCTCGGCCGTGGCGCTTCGATTGGCTGGAGCGCTTTCGCAATCCGTGGTGGGCGCTGGTGCCGGCACTCTCGATCGTCGTCGTGATCGGGATCGTTGCGCTGGAGAATGAATCTGCGACCGCCCTCTCCTGGCTGGCGCTGGTCGCCGTTCCACCCTTCGCGGCGCTGGCCCTGGGCTGGCTCGTGCGCGGCGCCCGCCCCGGCTGGGCTCTGGCAGTCGTGCCGTTTTTTGCCCTGGCCTGGGCATCGCCGGGCTCGCTCGCGGGAGAGACCGCGGCGACGGCTCTGACGGCACTCGGCTGCGTCGGGCTCGGCTGGCTGCTGGTCGCGGTCGCGCCTGCGTCCTGGCTGAAGTTGGGGATCTACGCGATGGCAATCGTCGACACCTGGTTCGTCGCCTCCGACCTCCTGCAGGGACCGAACGCCGTTCTCACCGCGGCGGCGCCGAGCGGGCTGCCGAGGCTGCAGGCAATTCACTTTGGCTCTGCCCTGATGGGCTTCGGCGACCTCTTCATCGCCGCCATCCTGGGCTGCCTGCTGGCGGCCGAGCGCACCCGACAGGTGCGCGCCGCCCTGCTCGTCGCCGTCCTAGCCCTCGCCTTCGACCTGCTCTTCCTTGCGGTCGACACGCTGCCGGCCACGGTCCCGGTTGCGCTTGCCCTGGCGCTGATCGAGCTGCGCGGCAGGCGTGCTCCTACGCCGCGAAGCTCCCGATCGCCTCGGCAACGGCAGCGGGCTGGTCCTCGGGCGTGAAGCTGTAGGCATCCTCGATCCGAACGAGACCGCCGCCCCCAAGGGCACTCGCGTAGCGCTCGGCATGGGCCAACGGGAAGACCTCGTCCTCGCTGGACCAGATCAGCTGCACCGCCAGGTCGGACGCGGCGATGAGGTGCTCGCCCGCCGCGCGAACGGGATCAGTCGAGGTCGACGCCATCGCCTTGGCGACGTCGCGCAGGACGCCGTCGTCGCGGCAAGCGGGGAGCGCGTAGGAGTCGGAGACCTCCGGCTCGACCGGGTGCTTGAGCAGGAGGCCGTAGGCGGGTGGCGTCGCACGGATCGCCGGGTCCTCCAGCGCGGTCAGCAGCTGGCCGAGCAGCTGCGGGTCGCGCGCCGCTGCCGGCAGGCCGTCGAAGGGCGGTGGCGGCCACTCGTCGTACGGCGTCTCGCAGGAGGTGAGCACCAGCCCGGAGACGCGGTCTCCGATCCGGGCGCCGTGCTGTGCGAGGGCGATCTGCGAGTAGGCGCCGCCCGAGTCGTTGCCAACCAGCGTCACGCCGTTCAGCTCGAGGCGCTCGATCGCTTCCACGATCAGCTCGGCGACGCCGGCGGGGCTGAGATCGGCCTCGGCCTCCATCGGCACGCGGTGCGAGCCGAGCGGGAGGTCGAGGGCCAGGCAGCGGAAGTCGCCGTGGAGCAGGTCGACGACCTTGCGCCAGAGATTGGCGTTGGCCAGCCAGCCGTGGGTGAAGAGCAGCGTGGGCCCCTCTCCACGCTCGAAGCAGTCGAGCGCGCCGCCGCTGACCTCGACCGTGCGTCGCTCGCCGAGCAGGTCCGAGCGCCAGCGGTGTGCGGCGCTCATCTCGCCTTGCTCGCCGCCGATCCCTGCAGAGCGGCCTCCGCGAAGGGAATGAGGCGCGCCGAGAAGCCCTCCGGATCGCTGACCTGCGGTGCGTGACCGGTGTCGAAGATGGCGAGCTCGGCAGCCGGGATCGCTGCGGCCAGGCGTTGGCCGATCTTCAGCGGAATGACCGGGTCGCGCTTGCCCCAGACGATCAGGGTAGGGGCGGAGATCGAAGGCGCTTCGGCGCGCAGATCGTGTGCGGGGGACGCGAAGCTCCGCCAGAGCTCGCTGACGGCTCGTAGACCCGGGTCCGCGCGGGTAGTTGCGATGCCGACGTCGCGGACGCGGCGGTCGGCGCCGCTGCGCGGGCGCATGTAGCGGTTGGCGAACCAGGGGTAGATCGCCCGCAGGAAACGCGGCTGGGACATCAGCGCGCAGAAGGCGCGGACCTGGGGCGGCCGTCCGAGGAAGCCACCGCTGTCGACCAGCACCAGGGCTCGAACCAGCTCCGGCCGGCGGATCGCCAGGCGCGCCGCGGCAAAGCCGCCGACCGAGTTGCCGACGACGATTGCGCCACTCGGCGCGAGCTGTTCCACGAGCTCTTCGGCGATGTCGGCGAACCGCATCGCGGTGGCCGGGCCCTGGCCCGGCGGCGACTCGCCGTGCGCCGGCCAGTCAGGTGCGATCGAACGGAAGCCGGAGGGGAGGAGGTCGCGCAGGGCGTCGAAGTCATGGCGGTCGTGCGATCCGCTGCTCAGCATCACGACCGGTTGACCGTCGCCGCGTTCGTCGTAGGCGATTGGTCCGGACTGGGTCTCCAGGAGCGCCATTCGTGGCGACCTTAGCACATGACTGACCGGTCGGTCATATTTGGTGACCGACCGGTCAGGTAACCTCTCCATCGTGCCCGCCCAAGCCGTCACGGCAGTCGGCACTCGCACCCGCGAGGCGCTGCTGGACGCGGGCGTCGCCGTCGCCGAGCGCCATGGGCTCACCGGCCTCAGCGTCAATCGGGTTGTCGAGGGGGCCGGAGTGGCCAAGGGCACGTTCTACGTCCACTTCGACGATCGAGGTGCGTTCGTCGACGCTCTCCACCGGCGTTTCCACGCCCGCGTTCAGGACGCGGTCGTGCAGGCCACCGAGGGGGTGCCCCCGGGCGCCGAGCGGATCGTCCTTGGCGTGGAGGCCTATCTCGACACCTGCCTCGCTGACCGCGCGGTCAAGGCCCTCGCGCTCGAGGCCCGCTCCGATCCGGACCTGGCGGGCTCGATGGCGGCGCGGCACGAGCGCTTTGCGGCGACGGCCGCACCCAGCTTCAAGGCGATGGGGTGGCCGGACGCGACCGCCGCCTCGCACCTGCTCGCGGCGATGACCGCAGAGATCGCGATCCGCGAGCTCGATGCCGGTCGCCGGCTGCCGGCTGCGCGTCGCAGCTTGCGCCGCTTTCTCGGCTGATCAGACCCCGGCGACGCGCGTGATCGCGAAGATCAAGGCGAACCCGGACGCGGTCAGCCCGACTTTCCGCCAGGAGGCGTGGGCGTGTGCCTCGGGCAGCAGATCGGTCGCGCCCATATAGATGAAGAAGCCGCTGTAGATGCAGAGGATGTAGCCAAGGGTCTGGTCGGAGACGCTTGCGAGCGAGCCGACGATCGCGCCGAACAGCGGTGCGATCGCATCGATGCGGAGCCATTTCGCCGCCTGCTTGCGGTCGCCCGACTGGCTGAGCACGAAGCTGACGGTGTTGAGACCGTCGGCGAAGTCGTGGCTGATCACGGCGACGAAGACCAGCAGGCCGGTCGCGCTGTTGAGGCCGAAGGCCAGGCCGATCCCGAGCCCGTCGATGAAGCTGTGGATGGAGAGGCCAAGCGCGCCGAGGACGCCGACACGCTCGTGGGCACGGGCCTCGGATGGGTCGTCGCGATGGTGGAGCACCAGGGCGCGCTCGGCGAAGAAGAAGGCGAGGAAGCCGACGGCAACGAGCGCGGTCGCCCTTTGGGGATCACCGACGTTCTCGATTCCCTCCGGGAGCACATCGAAGAAGGCAACGGCGACGACGACTCCGCCGGTGAGCGCGATCACCGTCGGCAGGCTGTGGGCAAGCCTCAGGCCGATCCAACCGCCGATCAGGGTGGCGAAGACGGTGAGCCCAGCGAGGGGTATGGCGACCGCGGGCATATGACTCTCTTCTAGGTCGCCGTCTTGCAGTCAGGGCATTTGCCGCGCAGCACCACATCGTGGGCGGCGACCTCGAAGTCCGCCGCGTGGCTGATCGCCTCGATCGCCTCCTCCAGCGAGGGATCCGCGAACGGATCGAGCCTGCCGCATTGCTCGCAGACCAGATGGTGGTGGTGCTGCTCGGGGTCAACGCGCTCGTAGCCAGCTGCGTCGCCTCCGATCTCGACCCGGTGCACGAGGCGGAGCTGCTCGAGCTGGTCGAGGGTCCGGTAGACGCTTGCTCGGCCGGCATCGACGCGTGCGTCGATCTCGAGCGCGGTCAGCGCACAGCGCTCGGTGGCGAGCAGCGCGATTACCTTCCGGCGCGCCGCTCCACTGCGGTAGCCAGCCTCATCGAGGCGCTCGATTGCATGTTCGGCCCAATCCACGGCCGGCAACGTATCAGATAATGAGACTCGTTCTCAACTGTAGCTGTCCCAGGCTTCGAGGTAGGGCAGCGGGTCGATCGGGCTGCCACCTTCATACCAGCCAGGGGCCGTCCAGAGCTCGAAGTGAAGGTGGCAGGCGGTGGCGTCGCCGGTCTGGCCTACGAGGCCGATCGGTTCGCCGGTGCGGACCGTCATCCCCTCCTTCAGCGGCGAGGGTTCGAGCAGGTGCATGTAGCCCATGTCGAAACCGGTGCCCTTGCCGTCGATGACGAGGTAGTTGCCGGCGGCGCTCTGGTAGCCGGAGTACTGGACACGACCGCCGCGGGCGGCGATCAGCGGCGTCCCGCAGGCGGCCATCACGTCCTGACCCTCGTGGGTGTGCCCCGCACGACTCGCGCCGAAGCGCCCCGCGGCACCGCCGTAGTCATGGGCTCCGAGGATCGGGAACGCGTAGCCGTAGAGGTCGAAGCCGAGGCTGAAGGGCTGCGAGGAGGTCGAGGAGGAGGCGCGGCGGGCCATGCTGCCCCCCGCCTGTGGCGCGATCCGGAACGAGTAATGGCCGTTCGGGGCGGGGCGGCCGTCGGCAGTGGTCCCGTCCCAGCGGACGCTGTCGGGGGTTTCGGGGGCGACGTCGTTGCGGAAGAAGCTCTGGATCACTTCGCCGCCTGCGGCGACCACGTCGACGCGGAGATCGTTGCTGGGCTGGCTGCTGCCTATCTCGTAGCTGAGGCGTGGGTTGCGGACGCCGTAATAGAAGGACTTCCGGGGCCAGGTCTTGGCGGAGATCAGGCTGAGCGTGCCGGCGCTGGGGGCGGGATCGGCCGAGCCGCTCTGGCTGGGCGGGGGAGGTGCGCTGCCGCTCGGGGTGGGTGCGCCGCCGGTCAGGGCCGAGGCCGTGGCGGCAGGGCCGATCGAGACCGCCGCCATCGCGATCGTCGAGATAAGTACAGCCAGCCAAGCACTGCGTGCCAAACGTGCCCTCTCTTTCGTTCGCCTGCGGAGTTAGCTGTCGGGCTCGCGCTGAAAGAGATGCGCTACGGACCGTTCTTCGTCCGATTCGCCCCTGGGACCTGCAAGGGTCCCTGCGGTTCCTCCGCTCCCGTCCGGTGGCCGGGCGGGATTAGGCTGTTGCTGGCGCGGCAGTATAAACGCTCGTACGGCTATGATCCGCCGGCCGCGCTGGGTGCTCCGCGCGGTTTTTGCACGATGAAGACCTACGTCGCCACCCCCGCCGACCGCCAGCGAGACTGGTTGATCGTCGACGCCGAGGGCCAGACTCTGGGGCGACTGGCGACGCGGATCGCCGACGCCTTGCGCGGCAAGCGCAAGCCCGAGTACACCCCGCACGTCGACACCGGCGACTTCGTCGTCGTCGTCAACGCGGAGAAGATCCGGGTCACCGGGAAAAAGATGGAGCAGAAGCGCTACTGGCGCCACAGCGGCTACCCGGGCGGGATCAAGTCCCGCACCCTGGCCGAGATGCTCGACCGTCGCCCCGAGGAGGTGATCCGCAAGGCGGTGAAGGGGATGCTTCCTCGCAACCGCCTCGCCCGCAAGCAGCTGACCAAGCTCAAGGTCTACGCTGGCCCGGATCACCCGCACGCGGCGCAGAAACCACAGCCGATGGAGATCAAGTGATAGACGAGCCCCAGGACCAGACTTCGGACACGCCCGAGGAAGACTCGACCCCCGAGGGTTCGGACGCCTCAGCCGCGGGTCCTGTCGCGGAGGATCAGGGCGATCAGCCCGCGGGTCCTGTCGCGGAGGGCAGCCCTCCGGCTCACCCGCCGGAGGGACAACCCTCCACGCCACCCGCGGGAGATACCACTGAGGAGGACGTTCAGGACGACGCGCCAGAGGCGGAGCTTGCTGAGCTTCCGGTCGCTGAGCAGGGGGACGGCCAGGGTGACGCCCCTGCGGAGGAGACCGAGACCGTGGAGGAGCCTGAGCTTGTCGAGGAGCCGGAGGAGCCCAAGGCTGAGAAGAAGAAGGACGCTATTCCCGGGGCCGACCTGGAGCCGATCGCGGTTGAGTCGGACGAGCGGCCGCTGAGCGCTGAGGAGAAGGCGCGCAAGGAAGCCGAGGAGGAGGAGCGGGCGCGGCGCGAGGCGGCGCTGACCGCCGACTCCGAGGAGGAGGGGCAGGCGGCGAGTCGTGCCCCGGCCAAGATGGAGGGCGACGCGCGCTACCTGGCGACCGGCAAACGCAAGAACGCGATTGCTCGCGTGACTCTGCTGCCCGGCAGCGGCAAGATCGAGATCAACGGGCGTCCCCTCGAGGTGTTCTTCCCCCGGCCCCTGCACCAGACGACCGCCTGCCAGCCGCTCGTGATCACCGGCTACGAGGGCAGCGTCGACGTCCGCGTCAGGGTCCATGGCGGCGGCGTCAGCGGCCAGGCCGGCGCAATGCGCCACGGCATCGCCAGGGCGCTGATCGAGGTCGACCCCGAGCTGCGTGGAGAGTTGAAGCGGCGTGGCTTCCTCACCCGTGACGCGCGCGCCAAGGAGCGGCGCAAGGCGGGGCTGAAGAAGGCCCGCAAGCGGCCGCAGTTCTCCAAGCGCTGACGAGGTCGGTGTGACCACGGAGCGCAAGCTCTTCGGAACCGACGGGGTCCGAGGGGAGGCTGGGACGTTCCTCACCGCCGAGTTGGCCCTCGCTCTGGGCCGGGCCGTGACGGCCTCCCTGGAGGCCGAGCGCCCTCAGGTGCTGATCGTCAGGGACACGCGTGAGTCGGGGCCGATGCTGGAAGCGGCGCTGGCCGCCGGGGTCGCCGAGGCCGGGGGGGACGCGCTGCTCGGTGGGGTCCTGCCGACCCCCGCTGCGGCTGTCCTCGCGCGCCGCCTCGGGCTCGACCTCGCCGCGGTCGTCTCCGCCTCCCACAACCCCTACAGGGACAACGGCATCAAGTTCTTCAACGGCGGCGGGACGAAGCTTGGTGACGAGGCCGAGGTCAGGATCGAGGCCCTGCTCAACGAGTGCGGTCGCACTTCTTCCCGCTATCCGGGGAGAAGTGCGACCGCAAGTGCGTTGTCTGCGCCGGGCCGCGTCCGCGAGCTGAACGGTGGGGCCGAGGACTACTTGCGTGCCCTCGAGGTCGCCTTCCCGCTCGATCTCTCGGGGGTGAAGGTCGCGCT
>DATIPC010000066.1:0-6056 GCA_035472395.1 Solirubrobacterales bacterium | reverse complement strand
CGGAGCTGGCGAAGACGGCGACCGCCTCAATCGACACTTCGAAGGTAGCCGTCGCGCGAGCCGCACTCGATGCTGGCGCGGCGATCGTCAACGATGTGACCGCGCTGCGCCATGACCCTGAGATCGGGGCGCTCTGCGCCGAGCGGGGCGCCGGGCTGGTGCTGATGCACATGCAGGGCGAGCCGCGCACGATGCAGGAGAACCCCAGCTACGAGGATGTCGTCGACGAGGTCAAGGCTTTCCTCGCGGAGCGGCTCGAAGCGGCGGTTGCCGTGGGGGTAGCCGAGGAGGGGATCTGGCTCGACCCCGGGATCGGCTTCGGCAAGAGCCTCGACCACAACCTCGAGCTGCTGCGCCGGCTCGGCGAGCTGCGCGAGCTGGGCCGGCCGCTCGTCATCGGTACGTCCCGCAAGAGCTTCATCGGCAAGATCGACGGCTCCGCGGTCGGCGATCGCCTCGGCGGCACGATCGCCTCCTCGATCCTCGCTGCCGCTGAGGGGGCCGACATCCTCCGTGTCCACGACGTCGCCGAGACGGCGCAGGCGGCCAAGGTCGCGGACGCGATCCTCGGCTAGGTTTGCGACCTATGGACGAGCCCAACGGCAACGGGATCGAGTCGCGGGTCGAGGTGGAGCTGCGTGGCATCTCGATCTACACCCATCACGGCGTCAGCGACGCCGAGCAGGAGATCGGCCAGCGGCTCGAGTTCGACATCTCCTTCGACGTGCCCGACTGCGACGCCGTCCTTACCGACCGGATCGAGGACACCGTCGACTACAGCGAGGTCTGCGACATCGTCGCTCTCGCCGCGACCGAGCGCAGCTACCGGACGCTGGAGCGGCTGGCCCAGGTGGTGGGCCAGCGGTTGATCGAGCGCTACAGCTGCGAGTCGGTGCGGGTACGCGCTTCGAAGCCCGAGCCGCCGCTGATGCTGGCGATCCAGGAGGTCGGGGTCGAGGTGACCCTGGAGCGCGGTGAGGAAGAGGACGAGGAGAACGGCGAGGAGTCCTGACCAGACGTGCCGCTAATTGAGTACCCATATGGGCCGCTAACTTACGGCACGTCTTAAATTCGCTTGATGCGAACTGGCTACCTGGGACTGGGCTCCAACGTGGGCGATCGTGCCGGGCACCTGCGGGCGGCGATCGAGATGCTGGGCGAGAGGGGGGTAGAGGTGGAGGCGGTCTCCTCCGCCTACGTGACCGAGCCGGTTGGCGAGGTGCTCGACCAGCCCGACTTCCTCAACGCCGCGATCCGCATCCGCACCGAGCTGGTGCCGGAGAAGCTGCTCGACCTCTGCAAGGAGATCGAGGCCGAGCGCGGCCGCGCCCTCGACGCCCCCCGCCACAGCCCCCGCCCGCTCGACGTCGACCTGCTCCTGCTTGGCGAGGTCGAGCTCTCCACCGATCGCCTCACCCTGCCTCACCCCGAGGTCGGCAGCCGCCGCTTCGTCCTCGCTCCGCTGTTGGAGTTGGACCAGAACCTGACCCTGCCAGACGGCACACGTCTAGTCGACGTCCTCAACTCCCTCGGCCCGGGCCAGCGAGCAGAACGATTTGGCCCTATCTAGGTGGTGGCAGCGCTTGGGCGCAGCGGCTGCAGCCAGGCGGGCGGCAGGATCGGCGGCGTCTTGCCCGGGTACTTCGGGACCACTCGCTTCGCCAGCTCTCCCGCCGGGTGCCCCTCGATCGCGGGGCGGAGGTCATCGAGAGTCATCGCCAGCCCGATGCTGGGGGCGATCTGGAAGTCGGCGGCGTTGAGCTGCTCGCCATTTAGGACGCCCGCCCCGATCCAGGCGTCGACTCGGTTCAGAAGGTCGGGCAGGGCGGCGATGTCGCGGCGCACGTGCTCGTCATCGGCCTCGTTGAAGTGGGCCGAGAGCGCGACGATAGGCGCGGCGGTCATCATCGCCAGGTCGATCGGGATCCCCAGGCGGGCACCCTCGGAGTAGCTGCGCAGCGGGGCCTTGTCCTTCTTGATCGACCACCAGAGAAGCTGGCGGATCGGGTGCTGCAGCTCCTCGTCACCGAAGCGCTCCGCCTCTTCGACCGCGACCCGCTTCTCGGGGTCGCTGGGGAACAGGGGTGGCTCTGGTCGCAGTCGCTCCAGCTCGCGCGCGATCTCCCGCGATCCCTGCACCCGCTGTCCCTCGATCTTGATCGCCGGCACGGTGCTGCGAGGGAAGCCGAGCGCCCGCAGGGCGCCCTTCGAGACCACCGGCATCAGGTCGGTGCGCTTGTACTCGATCCCCTTGTGCTCGAGCATCAACGCCGAGCAGATGCTCGGGTGCGAGGCCGGAATGACATAGAGACGCGCTCCCATTCGAAGCGATCTTAGGCGTTTGTTCCCGATGGCGGCGGACGCCGGGGCGAGGGTCGGCGATAATCGCCGGCGTGCTGCTCGCGATCGACGTCGGCAATACCCAGACCCACCTCGGCGCCTTCGACGGTGAGCGCCTGGTCGAGCACTGGCGCTTCCAGACCCGCGCCGGGGCGACCGGCGACGAGCTGGCGGAGCGGATCGCCGGCATGCTCGCCCTCAGCCAGATGGGCTTCGGCGATCTCGACGCGGTCTGCGTCTCCTCGGTGGTGCCGCCGCTCGGCACCCAGTACGAACAGCTCACCGAGCGCTACATGAGCGCCACCTGCCTGGCGATCGGGCCGGGGGTGAAGACAGGGATGCCGATCCGGATCGACAACCCGCTCGAGGTCGGCGCCGACCGGCTGGTCAACTCGGTTGCCGCCTACGAGCGCTTCAAGGGCGCTTGCGTCGTTGTCGACTTCGGCACCGGGATCAACTTCGATGCAGTCTCGGATGCCGGTGAATATCTCGGCGGGGCGATCGCGCCGGGGCTGGAGATCTCGCTGACCGCGCTGGTCGAACGGGCCGCCCGCATACCCCGCATCGACCTGGCGGAGCCCGAGACGGCGATCGGCCGCTCCAGCCGCGCCGCGATCCAGTCCGGCGTGGTCTTCGGCTTCGCCGGCCTGATTGACGGCGTCGTCCGCCGCATCGAGGAGGAACTGGGCGAGGTCAGCCTGCTGGCAACCGGTGGGCTGGCCGCTGCGATCGTCCCCTTCACCGAGACGATCGACGAGGTCGACGAGATGCTTACGCTCAAAGGCCTACGGTTGATCTATGAGAGAAACGCATGAGCTGACCGATCCCTTCGAGATTGGCGGGGTGCAGATCGCCAATCGGGTCCTGCTGGCGCCGCTGGCGGGGATCGGCAACTGGTTCGTTCGCCTGCAGGCGAAACGGCATGGGGCGGGGCTCGCGGTCTCGGAGATGATCTCCAGCTTCGGGCTGCACTACCGCAACGAGCGCACCCTGCGCGAGCTGATGCGGATCCACCCCGACGAGCACCCGGTCTCGGTGCAGCTCTTCGGCCACGACCCCGAGGTGATGCGCTCCGGCGCCGCGATCGCCGCCGAGGCCGGCGCCGACCTGATCGACATCAACATGGGCTGCCCGGTGCGCAAGGTGCGCAAGACGGGCGCTGGGGTCGAGCTGCTCGCCGACCCCGAGCTGGCCCTGGCCCTGCTCCGTGGTGCCGCCGAGGGCAGCGGTCTACCGGTCACGGTCAAGCTGCGTTCGGGATTGCGCCCCGGCGACCGCTCCGGCTTCGACCTCGCCGTCCGCCTCGCCGAGGAAGGTGGCGCGGCAGCGATCGGCTTCCACCCGCGCGCCGCGACGACCAAGCACAAGGGCAGCCCTGACTACGCCCTCACCCGTGAGCTGGTCGAGCGGATCGGGGTGCCTGTGATCGTCTCCGGTGGCCTCGACGACGCCGAGTCGGTGCGCCGCGCCCATCGCGAGTCCGGTGCGGACGCCGTGATGTTGGCGCGGGGCTCGCTCGGCAATCCGTGGCTGTTCGAGGAGCTCACCGGGCGCCGTACCGTGCCGCCGTCCCGTGAGGAGGTGGTCGCCGAGCTGCTCTGGACGGTTGACCGCGCCGAGGAGCACCTCGGAGCGGAGCGGGCGGCCCGTTACCTGCGCAAGTTCTACCCCTGGTACGTCGAGGCGCTCGGCGCTCCGGACGGGGTCGCGGCAGAGCTCCAGCGCAGTGCCGACCTGCCCCGCGCCAGGGAGCTGATCGCCGCCCAAATTCCCCTGAGTGCCCGACTGACGCCCTCGCTATAATCCCGCGACTTCGGGCCCAGGTGTGGCGTGGTGAAAGCCGTCGCACTCGGGCGTTTTTTGGTCTCAGGACCGAACTGCAAACTCCCAGCAAGCAAAAGCGAGGCATCGCAAAGTGACCCGTCAAGCCGTCATCACCCCCGAAGGACTCGAGAAGCTCAAAGCGGAAATCGAGTACCTGTCGACCGCCAAACGGCGCGAGGTTGCGGAACGCATCAAGGAGGCACGCGAGTTCGGCGACATCTCCGAGAACGCGGAGTACGACGATGCCAAGAACGAGCAGGCGCTGGTCGAGGGGCGGATCGCCCGGCTAGAAGAGCGGCTGCGCCGGGCCACCGTGATCGACGAGAAAGACGTCGACACCGACGAGGTCAGCTTCGGCTCGGTCGTCCACGTCAAAGACCAGAAAACCGGCGACTCGCAGAAATTCCAGATCGTGGGCTCGACCGAGGCCAATCCGCTCGAGCACAAACTTTCCAACGAGTCGCCGATCGGCAAAGCGCTGCTCGGCCACAAACGCAACGACGTCGTCACCGTCGAGGTGCCGCGCGGGCCGAAGAAGAAGCTCAAAATCACCAAGATCGAGTCGGCTTAGCGTCGAATAGGCTCGCGGCGATGAGCGAGCCAGAGGAGCAGCAGCTCTCGGACGTACTCCGCGACCGTCGTCAGAAGCTGGAGAGGATCCGCGCGGCTGGGGTCGATCCGTTCCCGCACGGGTTTGCCGATCGCGAGGAGATCGGCGAGGTGCGCGCCGCCCACGAGGGCCTGGCGGCGGGCATGGAGACGGACTCGCGCCACCGGGTTGCGGGGCGGATCGTCGCCCGCCGCGGCCACGGCAAGGCCGCTTTTCTCGACGTCCGCGACGGCAGCGGCCAGATCCAGCTCCATGCCCGCGCCGACACGCTCGGCGCGGAGGCCTTCGAGCAGCTGGTCGACCTCGACCTCGGCGACTTCGTCGGCGTCGAAGGGACGGCGCTCGCGACCCGCCGCGGCGGCGAGCTCTCGCTGGCGATCGACCGCTGGCGCTTGCTGGCCAAGAGCCTGCGGCCGCCGCCCGGCAAGTTCCACGGCCTCGAGGACGTCGAGACCCGCTACCGCCAGCGTGAGCTGGACCTGCTCGCCAACGAGGAGAGCCGCCGCGCCTTCGCGATCCGCGCCCGGGCGATCTCCGAGGTGCGTCGCTGGCTCGACGAGCACGGCTTCGTCGAGGCCGAGACGCCGGTGCTGCAGCCGCTCTACGGTGGCGCCCTGGCGCGCCCTTTCGTCACCCATCACAACGCGCTCGACCGCGATTTCTACCTGCGGATCGCGACCGAGCTCTACCTGAAGCGCCTCGTCGTCGGGGGCATCGACCGCGTCTACGAGCTCGGCAAGGACTTCCGCAACGAGGGCGTCTCGCACAAGCACAACCCCGAGTTCACGATGCTCGAGTGGTATGAGGCCTATGCCGACTACGAGAAGACCGCGCACGACCTGGAGCTGCTGGTCGCCGAGGTGGCGGAGCGGGTCCTGGGGACGACCAAGGTCGAGCGCGACGGGGTCGAGATCGACCTGGCCCCGCCCTGGAAGCGGGTGACCCTGCGCGAGGCGGTGCGCGAGCGAACCGGCATCGACGTCGCCGAGCACCCGACCCGCGAGGCGCTTGCCGCGGCGATGGGAAGTGAGCCGGACCCCGCCGAGGGCTGGGGCAAGCTCGTCGACGGCCTGCTCTCCAAGTCGGTGGAGCCGGAGCTGATCCAGCCGACCTTCGTCGTCGACTACCCGGTCGAGCTCTCGCCGTTCGCCAAGGCGCACCGCTCCGAGCCCGGCCTGGTCGAGCGCTGGGAGGCCTTCGTCGGCGGGATCGAGATCGCCAACTCGTTCAGCGAGCTCAACGACCCGGATGAGCAGCGCCGCCGCTTCGAGCAGCAGGCCGC
>DATIPC010000065.1:0-45001 GCA_035472395.1 Solirubrobacterales bacterium | reverse complement strand
CTTGACCGTCAACGGTTCTTTGGTTGCCGAAGGCACCGAAGAAGACCCGATTACCTTCACTTCGATCAAGGACGACTCGGTCGGCGGAGACACGAATGGGGATGGTTCAGCCTCTAAACCCGCTCCGGGGAACTGGCGGGTGATCGAATTCACCACCTCCGGAACTGGCATCCTCGACCACGCCAAAATCCGCTACGGGGGCTTCTCCAGCTACGGCGGAGACTACACGGCAGTCTCGATCAAGTGCCCCTGTCCGACGCCACCGTCCATTACCAACTCGGTGATCAGCTACAGCCAATACTCGGGAATCAATGTTCTGGGGGGAGGCTCACCGGAAATCGCGGGCAACTCGATCGTCCACAACGGCGAAACCGGCATCTCCGTCTCCAGCGGCGGCGCTCCAGAAATCGCCGATAACGAGGTCTCCGACAACGGCAACACCGGCATCAGCTATTCCTACACGGAAACCTCGAATCAGCTCAACATTCACGACAACCTGGTCGAGCGCAATGCATCCACGGGGATCCGGGTCTCCAACTTTGGAGCGGCATCGCTTGAACACATTGCCTTCAGCGACAACGAAGTCAACGAAAACACCGGCCAGGCCATTTACTTCCAAGGGCCCACCCTTCCCCCGGACATCGATGAAAACTCGCTGAGCGAAAATGGCCAGAACGGCATCTGGGTCAGCGGCGCCATTCCGAAATCGGTCAGCTGGGAAGATCGCGGATACCCAATCGTCTCCACCTGGGCCGGCATCACCATCGACAAAGGTGCCACCCTCACCCTCGACCCCGGGCTCGTCATCAAGGCCGACAACACGAGCTTGACCGTCAACGGTTCTTTGGTTGCCGAAGGCACCGAAGAAGACCCGATTACCTTCACTTCGATCAAGGACGACTCGGTCGGCGGAGACACGAATGGGGATGGTTCAGCCTCTAAACCCGCTCCGGGGAACTGGAAAGGCATTGTGTATCCCGTTGCAGAAGGCGTTGAACTGGGCTACCTGGATCTGCGCTATGCGGAAACCGCACTCGATGTTCAATTCCTTGCGTCAATGGCAATCTCCAACAGCGATTTCGTCTACAACAAAGCGGCAATTGGAGTCGAAGAAACTGCGGAAAGTTCTCCCCTCAACGCGCTTTTTTGCCTTCCTCCGTATATGCGGTTCGTTAGTGCCTCGGGTGACTGGTTTGGCAAAACCGGATACCCAGCTCCCAGTATTGATATTGCCAGTGTCGTGGAAGCATTAGTACCGGAAGAATACGGCCCGCTCTTTGGTGTCGCATCCAGCCTGGCGTCACTTACCGCTTCCTTGTACGGTGCTGACAATACCATTCCCTTCTCCATATATTCCTGTCCCGCCTTGAGCATTCCCCCCATCCCGGTCACCCCGGTCATCGTTACGGGAATTCCATCGGAACCACTGTTCCCGGATCCGGAGGCTTAACAAAAGCTGGTTTAGCCAGCGCGAGTACGCATTGGGGAGGGTCTGCTCTGCGAGCCGAAGCGTGGCAGGTCCGATGGGGCCTGTTTGCCGCGCCGAGTCCAGGTAATTGGGTAGGAACCTGAGTTTTTGTCCGATGAAGCCCAAATTTCGAGGATTTAGGGATCCGGTGGATGGCCGATTAGGGGTCTGTGATGAATCTGCCAGTGCCTCGGTGCAAAAGGCAAACCCACTGTGAGGTGGGGGCGCAAAGCTTGTGGGGTTCCCTCTTGGGAACCAGCCGGGCTACCACCGGGGTCGACAGACACCACGTGGCTTCACGCGACGGGGCTCTGGCGCAAACGATTAGGACCATAGGAGGTCACTAATGTTTCTCCAGAATCTCCGGGCCAAAGTAGGCGCCCGGCTCAACGGCGACAGCGAGGCCGGCTTCACGCTGATCGAGCTTCTCGTCGTCATGCTCATCCTCGGCATCCTCGCCGCAATCGCGATCCCCGCATTCTTCAACCAGCGACAGAAGGCGACCGACGCTCAGGCCAAGGCCGCAGCCCGGACCGCTGAGACCTCGATGGAGACGTATGCCACCGAAAACGGCGGTAGTTACCTAAATGCCACGCCGGTGATTCTTAAGGGGATCGAGCCGACGCTGCAGACGGCGGGAGCCAACGCCATCACGATTCCAAAAGCGACTGCCACTGAATTCGAAGTTACCTCCTCGTCTGGAACCAGCCCCGCCCACACCTTCACGATCTCCCGTGGAGCGGGTGGAGTCGTAACGTTTAGCTGTTTGCCATTCAGCAGCGGTGGCTGTCCGGCGAGTCCAGGGGACTGGAGTAAATAGGTCCCCGCAGTCAATTTAGTCCGGCTATTACTGCCAATTGGGAAGAGAAAAGGCGGGCCTTCGGGCCCGCCTTTTCGCATGCTGGATCTGGCTGTTCCGGACCGCCATCATCAAACGTCCAATGTTCTTGCCTTTCCGGCTTTAGAAGCGGAGATGGTGCGCCGATAGGGAGGAGGTGCGCCGCGCCATGGACCGGATAGAAGGTGAGCAGGGCAGCATCATCATCGAGGTGCTGGTCAGCTCGATCCTGCTGGTGATCGCCGCTGTCGGGGTGTTCGGCGCCTTCGACGCCGGGGCACGCTCGACCGCCGAGGAGCGTCATCGGGCGCAAGGGGAGGGTCTGGCCCAAGCGGACTTGGCCCGGCTGCGGACGATGCGGATCTCAGCTCTGGCCAACCTCCACCAGACGAAAGTCGTGACCATCGAAAAGACGCCGTACACGGTCGAATCGGATGCCGAATACGAGACCGATAAAACCGGCACTGCATCGTGTCAGAAAGGCACCGCCTCCGCTGACTACATCCAGATCCGCTCGACGATTACCTGGCCCTCGCTCGGCAGCCGGGACCCCGTCATTGACCAGAGTCTCGTCGCCCCGCCCAACGGGTCGGTTTCGGCCGAAAGCGGCTCACTTGCAATCGAAGTCGTCAACGCCAAAAACGCCGGCATCGAAGGCATCGCTCTCTCCGGTACCGGTGCGGGAACGTTCAGCGGAGACACCGGCCCCAATGGCTGCGCGATCTTCGGCGACCTGCCACATGGCACCTACACGCTGAACGTTGCGGCTCCGTCGCTGGTCGACCGCGATGGCAAACCTCCTCAGTCCCAGAGTACGAGCGTTGTCGCCGAGAGCACCAACACGCTGGCCCTGCAGTACGACGAACCCGGGAAAGTCGTTGCCAAATTCACCACCTGGGTGGCTGGCACACTGGTCCCCTCCAGCGCAGATGCCATCGTGGCCTTCAACAGCGGGATGAAAGTAGCCAGGGCGTTCGGCACGCCCGGTACGCGAAAAGCAGAAGTGACGGCGACGCCGCTGTTTCCCTTCGCCTCGCCCTCGACCTACTCGGTATATGCCGGGACCTGCACGGGCAATGACCCCAATCTCTCGGGCAAACCGACCTCCCCGGAAGCGATTGCCGAGCCGCTCGTCTCACCAGGGGGGAGCACGCCAGTGACGATCGAACTCCCGGCGCTGTACCTGACCGCTTTGAGCGGGACCAAGTCGTCAAACCCGGGTACGGCTGTCGAAAACGCGACCGTGACCGTCTCCGATACGAAATGCACCCCGGCGAGTCCGCTGGTGCGCACCTTCACGACGAACAAAGCGGGTGGTCTCACCGACCCTGGATTGCCGTTCAGCACCTATAACTTCTGCGTCTCCAACGGCACCAAACGCGTCCGGGTCCCCAGCCTCGCCGTCCCCACCAACCCCGAAAACCTGGCGGCCGGGACCAGCCTGACCGTCTACCTGGGCAGTGCCTCCGCTGAATCGGGAATCTGCCCATGAGCGACGAGGGCGGTTACACCCTGGTCGAGCTGGTGGTGGGAATGATGATCTCGATGGTCGTGCTCACGGCGATTTTCGGCATGGTCAAGGTGGCGACCGGTAATCAAGACCGGACGACGGAGCGCGTCTTTTCCAACCAGCGTGGTCGGCCAGTGATGAACCGGATCGTCGACCGCCTCCACTCGGCCTGCGTCTCGCCGGGGCTCGCCCCTGTACGTGAAGGTAGTACCGACACGTCAATGATCCTCTACTCGAAGAGCGGCTCCGCGGTGAGCCCCACGCCCGACAAGTACGTCATTTCCCTCTCGGGCGGCGCTATCACCGAGACCGACTCTGTGGGCAGCGGTAGCGAACCGTCGAAATGGACCTTTGGGTCGCCCTCGAGTCCGGTACTACTGGTCAACGGCGTTGGCACCGCCGCGGTGGGCGAACCGCCGGCGGGCGCGCCGCTCTTCCGCTATTTCGCATACGAAGGTGGCCAGGTTGCGGCCACCCCGCTGCCCACTCCGCTCAACGAAGAAGACGCGGCAAAAACGGTTCAGGTCAATATCGCCTTCACGGTTGCGCCTCGAGCCGGTGCTGCCGCCATGGTTACCCTTACCGACTCGGCGACCCTGCGGATCGAACCGGCCAGCGAGGACAGCGCGGAAGTGAACCTGCCATGCGTCTAAGGCATGCGCACGCTCGAATTGGGGAGGAGGGCGGCTACACGATGATCGCGGTGATCGGCGCGATCACGCTGGTCTCGATGCTTGCCGCCGCGACCCTGGCCGCTACCAAAGGCGACCTCAACCAGGTCCAACGCGACATCGACCATCGACGCGCTCATGCTGCGGCGCAGGCCGGGGTAGCCGACTACTCCTTCCACCTCAACAACGACAACAGCTACTGGTCGCGCTGCACCGGTGTGCCGAGCCCCAACGCGGTCAATCAGATTGGCTCAACGGCAAACCGGCGCTCGGTGCCCGGACCGTCCGGCGAGAGCTACGCGATCGAATTGCTGCCGGCGACCGGAAAGGCGAACTGCGATCCGACCAAACCGGTGGAAACGATGCTCGAGTCGAGCGGAACCAACACCGGCTCCTTCCGCATCCGTTCGACTGGCTTCGCCGGCAAGGCGAAGGCATCGATCGTCGCCACCTACAAGCGAGCGAGCCTTCTCGACTACATCTACTTCACTCAGTACGAGACCTCGGACCCGGTTACCTACGAAAATGAAGAAACGATCGAAGCCGCCTATGACCAGTGCACCAAATTCCGTCGCGAAGGGCGCGAGAAAGTAAATCTTCCCAATGGAAGCCCCTGCACTCGGATCGTCTTCGTCACCGGCGACCAGATCAAGGGGCCGCTGCATACCAACGACGATCTGGCGATCTGCGGCACGCCGAAATTCGGTCGTACCGGCGCCGATGTGATCGAGGTGGGCGCTCCGCCCAAAGGCTGGATCAACGGTGAATGCTCGTCGCCAAGCGGCGCAAGCCCGACCTTTGTCGGTCCGCTGGTCACCACCGCGCCGGTGCTGAAACCACCGTCGACCAATTCGCGATTGAAAGACATCCCCGAAACCTACGTCTATTCATGTCAGACGAACATCGTGCTGGAAGGCACGAAAATGAAAGTCACGACGAACTCCGGCTCGAACACCACCACTACGAACACCGTGGCCTTTCCGGCCAGCGGGGTGGTCTACGTCCAGAACGGGTCATGTCCAGGTAGCTCTTGGCCCTCTTGCTCGTCGGCGTACTCGCCCTTCATAGCGACCTATCCCAGTGGTTCGGATTGCGGGACCGTCAAGGTCAGTGGCACCTATTCGGGCGAACTGACGATTGCGGCTGAGAACAACATCATCATCACCGGCAACATCGAAAAAACCGGCCAGGGGTTGCTGGGCCTGATCGCAAACAACTTCGTACGGGTTTGGCATCCCTATCCAGCACAGACCGGCCGCAATTCCGGCGTACAAGGCGACCAGTGCGTGTCGAGCGAAGGCAGCGCCTCGCTGGGCAACCTGCGCATCGAAGCCGCGATTCTCGCAATCGACCACTCGTTCATCGTGGATCACTACGACTGCGGCGAAGAACTTGGCACGCTGACCGTAAAGGGGGCGATCGCGCAGAAATTCCGTGGCGCGGTCGGCACCACCGGCGGCACCGGCTACATCAAGAACTACGAATACGACGATCGCCTTCGATACATGGAGCCGCCGAACTTCCTCGACCCCGTCGAGCCGGCCTGGCACATCCAGCGCGAGACGCTCGACTATCCCTAGCAACACTCAAGTGGCGTCGTCCTGACGCCGATCCCATCCCGTGCAGATGGCGGCAATAGCTACTTTCGGATTCCTCGGCGGCGCGGTTACCGGCAGCTTCCTCAGCGTGGTTGCTCACCGGGTGCCGCGCGGTGAGTCGATCGTCGGCCCACGCTCGCGCTGTGCGAGCTGCGGCGCCCAGATCGCCGCCTACGACAACATCCCGATCCTCTCCTGGCTCCTGTTGCGCGGCCACTGTCGGCATTGCGGCGAGCGAATCTCGCCTCGCTACCCCCTGATCGAGCTCGCCACTGGGCTGCTCTTTGCGGTGACGGTGCTGGTCCTTCGCCACGACCCCGCCGAGCTGGTGCTGGGGCTGGTCTTCGTCGCGACCCTGGCGGCTATCACCCTCACCGACTTGGAGCTGCGGGTGATCCCGAACAAGGTGCTGATCGTCTCGGCGGTCTCAGCCGTCATCCTGGCTGCTGTTCTCGATCCCTCCAGCCTGCCGGAACGGGCGATTGCCGCTGCGGCAGCGGGTGGGCTGCTGTTCGCCGTTGCACTCGCCTACCCACGAGGAATGGGGATGGGCGACGTGAAGCTGGCTGCCGTGATGGGGCTTTACTTAGGGCGCTCAGTCGCGCCGGCCCTGCTGATCGCCTTCCTCGCTGGCTCGCTTTTCGGCTTGGCGCTGATCGCGCGGCACGGGACGACGGCGCGCAAGCAGGCGGTCCCCTTCGGCCCGTTTCTCGCCTTCGGCGGCGTGATCGGCCTGCTTGCCGGCGACCAGCTGGTCGATTGGTATCTGGGCACGTTCTCCTAGCCCGTCCAGGTTTTCCTATAACTGAGTACTTGCAGGACGAAAGGTCTTGGGCTTTTCTGTCGATTGAGGTCGGGCGTGCCTACCTTCACCCTCACCAAGCAGAAGACCGGCCCAGTGGTCGGCCTCGACATCGAGGCCGGCAGCATCGCCGCGACCGAGGTCGCGGTCAACGGCTCGGCGCGGGTTACCGCCTCGGCGATCGGATCGCTAGACCCCGGTGCCTTTTACGAGGGCGAGGTGCTCGATCCGGGCCGCCTCGCCTCGGCGCTTAAGTCTCTCTTCGCTGAGCACAAGCTCTCCAAGCGGGTGCGACTCGGGATCGGCAACCAGCGCCTCGTCGTCAGGACGATGCGGCTGCCGGCGATCGAGAATCCGAAGGAGATGGAGGCGGCTGTCCGCTTCCAGGCCCAGGAGCAGATGCCGATGCCCCTCGACCAGGCGGTGCTCGAGTACCAGGTCGTCGGTGGCGTCGCGGCCGAGGAGGGCGGCTCCGCCCAGGTCGATGTCGTCGTGGTTGCCGCCCGCCGCGAGATGGTCGCCTCCTTCGTCGAGCCGATCCGCCGCGCCGGCCTCGACCCGGTCGGGGTCGACCTCTCTGCCTTCGGGATGATCCGCGCTCTCGCCGACACTGTCCAAGTGTCGAACGGCGCCACTGAGTCCGGTGAGATCCAGACCGGGGCCGTCCTCTACTGCAGCATCGGCGATGTCACCAACCTCGCCGTCGCGCGGGGCAGAGCCTGCCTCTTTACCCGCGTTTCCCATGTCGGCCTGGAGGCGATCTCGGCTCGCCTCGCCGGCGCGCGCGGCCTCAGCCCCGAGCACACCGCCCAGTGGCTCTCCTACGTTGGCCTGGAAGCCCCTGTAGAAGGCCTCGAGGGCGACGCCGAGACGGTCGTCGAGGCACGTCGCACGCTGGAAGAGGGCGTCGGCTCCCTGGTCGACGAGCTGCGACTCTCGCTCGACTACTACGGCGCTCAGGAGGCGGCGCTGCCGGTCGAGCGGATCGTCCTCTGTGGCCCTGGCAGCGCAATCCCGGGTCTTCCGGCGCAGATGGAGGCTGGCCTCGGCCTGCCGATCTCCGTCTCCCGCCCGAGTGCCTTGGGCGGCTTCGATGACGCCTCGGCGGCGCGGCTGACCCTTCCCTTCGGCCTCGCATTGGAGGACTGAGAAGTGCGCCCGGTTAATCTGATTCCGCCCGAGGATCGCCGTGGAGAACAGGCGCCGCTGCGCACGGGACCGCTTCCTTACATCGTGCTCGGGGCTTTGGTCGCCGTTCTGGTTGGGATCACGGCGATGGTCTTGGTCAGCAACCAGATCTCCGAAAGCAAGGCCGAAGTCGCGACGCTCGAAAGCGAAGACGCGACGGCGGCCGCCCAGGCTCAGCGCCTTGCCGCCTACACCCAATTCCGCAACATGAGCGAACAGCGGGTGGTGACGGTGAACAGCCTCGCCGACAGCCGCTTCGACTGGGAACGGGTGATGCGCGAACTCTCCCTGGTCCTGCCGAGCAGCGTCTGGCTGGTCGGACTTACCGCGACCGCCTCACCCGCTGTCACCGTCGATGGCGGTAGTGGCGCGTCCTCTTCGGGGGCGGCACTGCGCGCCCAGGTGCCGGGACCGGCGCTGGAACTGAACGGCTGCGCGTCCGGACAGGACGCGGTGGCGGGCTTTGTGACCGCGCTCAAGGACATCGACGGGGTGACCCGGGTCGGAGTCCAGTCCTCGGAACTCGCCGAAAAAGAAGAAGAAACCGCGAGCTCGACCGAAATCGGTGCGGCCATGGGTTCGACCGACGACGAATGCCGCACCCGCGATTTCATTGCCAAATTTGCGGTCGTCGTCGCTTTCGATGCGGCGCCGGTGCCGACGGAAGAATCGTCGGAAGCCACAGTGGCCGCGCCGGTTGAATCCGCCGAATCCTCTTCGGAATCTTCCGAAAGCACGGAAGGCGGCTGAAGTGAAGCTGAAGTCATCCAACCTGGCTGTGATCGCGGTGTTCGGTGCTGTTGTTCTCGGCATTGCTTTCTGGGCTCTGGCGCTGAGCCCGAAGCGAGAGGAAGCAGCGAAACTCGGCACCCAGGTCGAACAGGTGAAGTCCTCACTCGCCCAGCACCAAGCCGAAATCGCTGCAGGTGAAGAAGCGCGTGACGACTTTCCCGCCGAATACCAGCGGCTCGTGGTGCTGGGCAAGGCGGTGCCCGGAGATGACGACACGGCTTCGCTGTTGGTCCAGGTCAATCACATTGCCGACCATGCGAAGGTCCGCTTCAGCAACCTGACGCTGTCGTCGGCAGGGTCCGAAGAAACCGCCGAAGCGGCAGCTCCGGCTCCGGAAGCCTCAGGCGCCCCGATCTCCCCGACCGAGGTGGCCGCATCGACTATGTCACTGGGGGCGACGATCGGTCCAGCCGGCCTCGGCGTGATGCCCTACACCCTGACCTTCGACGGCAGCTACTTCGGGGTCGCCGACTTCATCAAGGGCCTCGACGCGCTGGTCAAGACGCAGAAGGAAAAGGTGAATGTCGACGGGCGCCTGCTGACGATCAACGGCTTCTCGCTGCACGGGGCACCGAAGGTTGGCTTCCCTTCTCTGGAGGCGACCTTCTCAGTCACTACTTACCTGACCCCGCCGGGTGAGGGTCTGACCGGCGGCGCATTGCCCGAAAGTCCAGCCACCACCGAAGCGGCTCCAGTCTCGACCACGATTGGAACGGCGCGATGAAGAGGCTTGGACCAGAGCTGAAGAAGCCCGACTTGAAGATGCCCGAGCTGAAGGTGCCGGCCTTCCTGGCGGATCTCTATTACGACCTGCGCGACCGGCGCCTGCTGCCCCTGGTCGCCCTGGTGGCGGTCGCGATCGTCGCCGTCCCCTTCCTGCTCGGCGGTGAAGTCGAACAGCCATCGCTGCCGGTCGGTGGGGCCGAAACTGCGGCGCTCGAATCAGGCGAAAAGACCTCTCACCTCACCGTGGTCGAGGCCACGCCAGGCCTGCGCGACTACCACAAGCGATTGCGGGGCCGCGTGCCCACCGATCCCTTCAAGCAGCGCTTCACCGCGCCTACCGGTGGCTCGGAATCGAGCTCGTCTGGAGACGCCACGTCATCTTCCGGCTCTCAGCCGTCCTCCTCCTCGCCGGCGTTCAGCGAAGGATCGGCGCCGGCCGAAGGCGCGCCGGCCGAAGCTGAATCTGGTGACGCTTCCCCTGGAGGCTCGTCGCACGGCGGCGGTTCGGGTGGCGCCCCGTCGGGCAAGGTCGACCCCACTGCTCCCGGCCTTCACTTCTTTGGCCTACGGCCGGATGTGCGCTTCGGCGTCGCTGGCAGCAGCAAGCTGAACAGCTACCCCGACATGCCGATTGGACAGGCGCTTCCCAAGCAAGATCCGGTCGTCGTCCTCCTCGGCGTCTCTGAAGACGGCAAGCGCGCGGCCTTCCATGTCTCCAATGAAGTCGCGTTGGTGCGGGGGCCCGGCGACTGCACCGGTGGCAACCGGAGCTGCGACCTGCTCTTCCTGCGCGTCGGCCAGGCGGTCGATCTCCTCACCGGCGCGCCGAACCGCGATTTCCGGCTCGCCGTCGATGGGATCGACTTCATCGAAGTCGATCCGCCGAAGGCCGCCCACACCTCGGCAGTGCAGCGGCAGCGCGACTACGGTTTCTCCCAAAGCTTCATTAAGTGAAGCAATAGCGCTAGACTCGCTAGAGCGAGGCAATCGACACAACCGCCTTGCCCTGAAGATGAGTGCTGCCAGCAATTCCCGATGCCCTGTCTGCCGTACCGCCGACGTCGTCTGCGGTAAGTGGACCCTCCTCGTGATCCGCGACCTCGCCGAAGGCCGCAGTCGCTTCTGCGAGCTCGAGCGCTCGCTGGAGGGGATCAGCCCGCGGACGCTCTCGCTGCGCCTGCGGGCGCTTGAAGAAGAGGGCATCGTCGCCCGCAATACCTTCCCCGAGGTGCCGCCCCGGGTCGAGTACGCGCTGACCGAGAAGGGCGAAGCGCTGGTGCCGCTGATCGAGGACATGCGCCGCTACGGCAAGCGCTGGCTGTTCGAAGAAGAGACAGAGCCCGTTCCCGCTTAGCGTCCCTTGCAAGGCGCCATGCATACGCAGGAGCGCTAGGCGTGGGGGGGAAGCGGGGGGCGTGCGCGATCTCCTGCTCAACGAGGCACTGCGGCGGCTCGCCGCCGAGACCGCGACGCGCTTCAGCACCCTGGTTGCAACTGGCGACCAGATCCCCTTCGACGTCGCCGAGCAGGCGGGGCCCGACCCTGACGACGCCTTCTTCCACAGCTACGTCCCCCTGACCGCGCGCTACGTTCGCGAGCGGGAGGCGGAGCTGCGCTCGCTGCCTGGCTTTGAGCCGGCGCGCGAAGCGGTAGCGCAGGCGGGCGTCGCGGCGCCTTACCTGGAGCAGCGCGGCGAGGCTGTCCCCGCCGAGCCCGGCGAGCGCGCAGCGCGGCTGCTGACCGTCTTCATGGCCTCCCTCTGGGATGGCTGCACCGAGTTCTCACTCGACCGCGAGCGCCTCGACGGTGCCCTCGCCGTTCTCGACGCCGAGGCGGGGGATATCGACGAAGCCGACGTCGTGGTCGTCCCGGTTGCCGGCCTGCAGATGCCGCTGGCGCGCCTGCAGCTGCCGCACGGCGCGCAGCTCGTTCGTGCCGACACCTTCGAGGCCCCGATCGAAGCCATGCGCAGCGAGGGAATGGGACGCGCCGCCTGGGAACCGCAGTTCCTGGCAATCGCCGAACAGGGCGAGGGGGCCAACAGCGCCGCCGCGGCACTACGCCAGCTGCGTGAGCTGGTCAGCGTCATGCGCCTCTTCAGGCAGGGTGGCGTCGGGCTCGGCCCGCATGCCTTCGCGCCGAGCGGAGAGGGCCGCTGGCGTCGCATATCGACCGGTGCCCCCGCACCACGCGGCGATGGCTACAAGTTGAGCGAAGAGGAGACCGCGCAGTTGGCCGAGTTTGCCGAGACGCTCGAGGCCAGGCCCGATCCGGCCGGCCCACTGGCTTGGGCGGTGCGCCGCTTCGAGCTGGGCTGCGAGCGCCCGTCTGCCCTGGAAGGGCTGAGCGATCACCTGTTGGCGTTGCGAGCCGTGCTCGACGGACAGGGCCCGGTGGGCGCCTCGCTGCCGATGCGCGCTGCGGCCCTGATCGCCGACGGCTCGACCGATCGGCTCGGCGCGCGCGAGAGGATCGAAGCGGCGCTGGAGCTGGAGCGTGCTCAGATGTCCGGCTCCCCCCCGGTGGAGGGGGCTGGAGAGCTCGCCAGCTGGGTAGAGGAGAGCGTGCGACGCATCCTCCGCGAAGCCGCCCTGGGCGAGCTCGGCGCCGACCTGAACGAGGCTGCCGACGAGACCCTGATCGCCACCGGCCTCGACGCCGGCGACATCGAGATTGCCGTGGCTGCGCAAGAGCCCGCCGAGGAGCCCCAGTCCAAGCCGCTTGCTGAGCCCGAAGTCGACTTTACCCCGGCAATAGCACCGGAAAAGTCGGCAGCGGCGAGCAATGAGCCGTCAATCGAGGAGGAGCACGACATGAACCAGGACACCCGCATCCTCGAGCCGGTCCCGGCCGAGAACGAGATCCGGATCACCGCGACCGACTGGCTCCATGAGGTGGAGGCCGAGGACGATGCCGGCACGATCGAGTGGCCGGCGGGTGGCAGCGACGTCGAACACCGCGAGCGGATCGACACTCCCCGCGTCCGGCACCTGTTCCCGGTGCCCGAGGACGCCGACTGGGAGGTTCGCGAGCTCAAGTACGACCACTACCGCGGCGCCGGCTGACCCGGCGCATATCGGCGTCCTCGGTCGCTTGCGTGCAGAGCACGCCACGCCCTCTGCGTCCTTGATCTGCTTGGTCAGACGGCGCCGCGGCCTGCCGCGAGCTCGATTCTCTCCTCTGAGCTGGCAAAGAGGTAGCGGTTGATCTCGGCGAGGCCGCCGAGGTCGTGGACGTCCTCGTCTAGATAAGGGACGCGGATGACGCCCTTCGTGCGCAGCTCCGCGGCAAGGTGCTCGATGTTGTGCGCGTCGCGCTCCGCCAGCGCCTGGTAGTCGGCGAAGTTCCCGACGACGCGGCGCGCCAGGTCCCCATCGCCCAGCTTTGCGGCAAGCGAAGCCTCCAGGTCGGCGCCATCGCCGCGCAAGCGCTCCGCCGGGTAATGGACCTTGTTGACGATGACGCCGCCGAAGGGCAGCTTCGCCTCGACCAGCTTGCGGTGGAAGTAGACGGCCTCCTCGACCGGCTCGCCCTGCGGGCCGCAGACGACCAGGAAGCAGGTGTGAGGGTCGGCGAGCAGGTTGTTGACCCGCTTTGCGCGGGCCTGGAAGCCGTCGACCATGCCGCTGAACGCGTTGAAGAACTCGGCCAGGTCGGCGAGCAGGTCGAAGCCGACGATCCGCTTCAGCACCCCCAGCGCCACGGTGGCGCCGCGGCCGGCGACTCGCGCCGCAATGCCCGTCGGTCGCATGAACACGCGCAGCGAGCGGCCTTCGATGAACTGGGTCAGGCGGCGCGGCGCATCGAGGAAGTCGAGTGCGTTGCGGGTCGGCGGGGTGTCGAGGACGAGCAGGTCGAAGCGGCCCTCGGTGTGCAGCTCGAACAGCTTCTCCATCGCCATGTACTCCTGCGAGCCGGCCAGCGCGTTGGAGATCTGCTGGTAGATGCGGTTGTCGAGGACGCGGTCGCGCGACTCCTCATCCGGTGCCTGGCGGGCGACCAGCTCGTCGAAGGTCGCCTTGGCGTCGAGCATCATCGCCCACAGCTCCCCCTTCATCTCGATCCCGTGGCGCTCGAACAGCTCCGGGTCGACCCGGCTTGCCTCGTTGCCCAGCTCGCGCAGCCCGAGCGAGTCGGCGAGTCGCTTGGCCGGGTCGATCGTCAGCACGCAGACCCGCCGCCCACGGGCCGCCATGCCTGCGGCTATCGCCGCCGAGGTGGTCGTCTTGCCGACCCCGCCGGAGCCGGCGCAGATGCAGATGTCCTTGCCTTCGAGGATCTCGTCGACGGCGGGCATCAGTGCAGCCTCTTGGCCAGTTGCTGTGCCGCCTCGACGCCGAGCTCCGGCTCGAAGAGGAAGGGGAGGGTCTTGATCGGAGTCTCGACCCGGCGCCGCAGGCGGGCGAGCTGGGCACGCTGGGAGCGAGCGCGGTTGTGCTCCGAGGTCGCCGCGCGGGCGGCCGCGCGCACGGCCCCGTTCTCACCGCCAGCCAGTTCCGTGAGCCGCTCGGCCTCCTCTTTGGAGAAGCGCTCCGGGTAGAGCCCGTTGAGATAGATGCGGTCGACGGCGACGCCGACCTCGGAGCGCAGCTCCTGCTCCAGCGCGGCGGTCTCGTTGACCGGCATCTCCTCTGGCAGGGCGACGATCGCGGTGCCGGTGTGCTCGTGGTCGGTGATCAGCCGGTCGAGTTGCTGCGCCTGGGAGTGGATCGGCCCGACGCGGGCGATCGCGGCGAAGGTGCGGGGCGTCTGCAGGAAGCCGATCCCGTGCCCGGTGGCGGGCGCATCGACGATCACCAGGTCATATTTGCGGCCGGCCTTCACCTTGCGGTCGAGTTGCGCCAGCTCCCAGATCTTGCCGATCGTGACCAGCTCCTTGAGGCCCGGAGTGGCGGCGGCGAGGTAGGAGAAGATGCGGCTGCGGAAGAGCAGGTCGCGCATCGCCCGGACCTTCAGTTGCAGCAGCACGTACTCGCGCATCGACTCGTCGGGGTCGATCGAGATCGACCAGAGGTTCTCGGTCATCTCGATCTCGTGGAAGCCGACCTCGGTGTGGTCGAAGATCCGCGAGGCGTTCTCCTGCGAGGAGACCTCACAGACGATCGTGCGCTTGCCGGCTTCGGCAGCGCGCAGGCCCAGCGCGACCGCGACGGTGGTCTTGCCGACTCCTCCCTTGCCGGTCACGAAGACCAGTCGCTTGTCGAGAATGTCTGGGATCGGGGTGATTCCTAGCAATTTCCGGGCGCGGCAGGAAAAGCGGGTGCTCATGCGAATACCCGCGCAATGGGATTCCTTAGCCGCAAGAACAAAAAGTCCGCGCCCGTGCCGACCGACGATCCGCATCCGATCGTAGAGGAGCTGCAGGCGATGGAGGAGGCCGTGCCCGAGCGACGGGATGCCGAGATTTCAGACCCCTGGCCCGCCGGTCCTGTCGTCGGGGGCAGCCCTCCGGCTCACCCGCCGGAGGGACAACCCCCGACGCCACCCGCGGGAGGAGCGTCTGAGACCGTGGCCCCGACCATCGCGCCGGTTCAAGCTGAAGACTGGGACGAAGCGCCCGCGGGGCGCATGGCCGTGGATCCGGATGCTGAGGAAGAGGACGAGGGGCCAGTTCGGTTCATGCCCAGGGACCTGATTGCGCCCTCGCGCCATGAAGCCGTGGTCGAAGAGCCCGCCGCCGAGGTGCCCACCAAGCATGCCGAGGTGATCGCCTTTGCAAACCAGAAGGGTGGAGTCGCCAAGACGACCACCACGCTCAATCTTGCCGTTGCGTTTGCCGAGTCCGGGCACCGGGTGCTCTGCATCGATCTCGACCCGCAGGGCAACCTGACGATGAGCCAGGGGATCGATCCCGACAAGGTCGAGAAGAGCCTCTACGACGTGCTCGTCCACGACATGCCGATCAGCGAGATCATCGTCAAGCGTGAGATCGACATCGCCGTCGCCTCGATCGACCTGGCCGGGGCGGAGATCGCGATGAGCACCAAGATCGGCCGCGAGCGCTCGCTGGAGAAAGCGCTGAGGGAGGTCTCCGGCGACTACGACTTCGTCTGCATCGACACGCCGCCCAGCCTCGGGCTGCTGACGATCAACGCGCTGACCGCTGCGAACAGGGTGATTGTCCCCGTTCAGTGCGAGTATCTGTCGATGCGCGGACTGGTGCAGCTCCAGAACACGCTGAAGATGATTCAGGAGAACCTCAACCCAGACGTCAGGATCGAGGGCATCCTGCCGACGATGCTCGACACCCGCACCGTCCACGCCAAGGAGGCGGTGGAGATTCTCGAAGAGAACTTCGGCGACCTGGTCTTCAAGTCACGCATTCGCAAGGCAATCAAATTCGCCGAGGCCCCGGTCAAAGGCGCCAGCGTGCTCAAGTACGATTCCCAGAGCAACGCGGCCGGCTACTACCGGGAGCTGGCGAAGGAGGTCTTGGCGAATGAGTCGGCGTAAGCGGGCGAGCATGCGAGAGGGTCCCCTCTCCGACCTCTTCCGCAGTACGTCTGAGGACGCCCCGCTTGATCCGCCGGAGGCATCGGGCCCTCAGCCCGCGGGTCCTGTCGCGGAGGGCAGCCCTCCCGCTCACCCGCGGGAGGGACAACCCTCCACGCCACCCGCGGGAGGAGCCTCCCCGGTTGAAGCTGAACAGCATGAGACCTCCGCCGCTGAAGGCGGTTCGACCGAATCTGCTCCCGAAAGGCTGAAAAGGGTCTTTTCCGAGGAGCCGGCGCCGCGGGCTGAACCGCCTGCTGAAACGCCGCGCTATGGGCGCGAGGAACCTGCCTATGAGCCGCCTGGCAGCGGTGAGCCGCATCAGCCCGTTATCCGGGTCGTGGGAGTGGGAGGCGCCGGGGTCAACGCCGTCAACCGGATGGTCGAGGCGAACGTGCCCGGGGTCGAGTTCATGGCCGTCAACACCGATCTTCAGTCGCTGCAGCTCTGCGTCGCCGACGTGACCGTCCACATCGGCGAAGAGCAGACGCGGGGGCTTGGCGCCGGCGCCGACGCCGAAGTCGGCCACCGCTCCGCCTTTGAGGAGCAGGACAAAATCAAGCGCCTCCTGAAGGGCTCCGACATGGTCTTCATCGCCGCCGGAGCCGGCGGCGGCACCGGTACCGGTGCCGCCCCGGTGATCGCCCGCCTCGCCCGTGAGGTCGGCGCGCTGACGGTCGGCATCGTCACCAAGCCGTTCAGCTTCGAGGGCTCGCGGCGCAGCAACCAGGCCAGCAAGGGAATCGACGAGCTGGCCGCGGAGGTCGACACGCTGATCGTCGTCCCCAACGACCGCCTGCTCGAGGTTCTCGATCAGCACACCTCGATGGTCGAGGCTTTCCAGGTCGCCGACGACGTCTTGCGCCAGGGCGTGCAGGGGATCTCCGATCTGGTCACCCTGCCGGCCGTGATCAACCTCGACTTTGCCGACGTGCGGACGATCATGTCCGACGCTGGCCGGGCGCTGCTCGGGATCGGCATGGGCAGCGGCGAGGGCCGGGGGCTGCTGGCCGCCGAAAAAGCGATCTCCTCACCCCTGCTGGAGACCTCGATGGAGGGCGCTCGCGCGATCCTGCTCTCCATAACCGGGGGCGCCGACCTCTCGCTGGTCGAAGTGAGCGAGGCAGCGAAGCTGGTCGGCGAGGCCGCGCACCCCGACGCAAACATCATCTTCGGCGCCAACATCGACGAGGAGCTGGGCGACCAGATCTGGGTCACCGTCGTCGCCACCCGCTTCGACGGTCGCCCGGCGCCGCGCCGAGCTGCCGAGCCGACAATCCGCCGCACCGCGGACGCTGGCCGGGGCCGGGCGCCACGCAACGAGAAGGCGGGCGAGCTGAGCTCGCTCGACGTCCCCGAGTTCCTCCCCGGCTGACCATTCGCCGATGACCGGCGTCGTGGCGGCGGGGCATCCCCTTACCGCCGAGGCGGGGGCCGAGATCTTGCGCGAGGGCGGCAACGCGGTCGATGCCGCTGTCGCCGCCGTACTGGCGTCCTTTGCGGTGGAGAGCCCCCTGACCGGCATCGGCGCCGGTGGCTTCATGATGGTCAGCCGCGGCGAGGAGACGGTGCTGCTCGATTTCTTCGTGGCGGCGCCAGGCAATGACGGGATCGAGCGCGGGGCAGAGCTGGTCCCGGTCCCGGTCCATTTCGACGCCGACACGACCCAGACGTTCTACGTCGGCCCGGCCTCCTGCGGGGTGCCGGGCACGGCGGCGGGCCTGGAGCTGGCGCTGCGCCGCTTCGGCTCGGTACCGCTGGCCAGCTTGACCGGCGCCGGGATCGGGCTTGCCCGCGAGGGCGCTCCAATCAACGCCGAGCAGGGCTACATCCTCGACATCCTCTGGCCGATCCACGAGCGCCTGGCCGAGACGCGCGAGCTGTACGCGCCGCAGGGACGGCCGCTGAGCGAGGGGGACGTCTTCCGCTTCCCGGCGCTGGCCGAGGCGCTGGAACGCTTCGGTGCGGAGGGCGCGGAACCCTTTTACCGGGGTGAGGTCGCGGCGGCGCTGAGCGGCTATGTGGCGGAGCACGGCGGCACCCTCGGCGCGACGGACCTGGCTGGCTACGAGGCGATCGAGCGGCAGCCGATCTATGCACCTTTCCGCGGAACCGAGGTGCTGACCAACCCGCCGCCCTCCTCGGGCGGGATCCTGATCGCGTACTCGCTCGGCCTGCTCGAGCGACTGGGGGAGAGCAGCGGGCCCGAGCAACTGGTCGCCGCGATGGACGCCGCCAACGGCGCCCGCGGCGAGGAGTTCGCCGAAGCGCTCTACGGCGAAGGGCTCGAGGACATGCTGCTCGACCCGACCCGGCTCGACCTCAAGGCCGGGGACCTGCTCGGCTCGACCACCCATATCGCCGCGCTCGACGGCGACGGCATGTGCGCCAGCGTCACCTGCTCCAACGGCTCCGGATCGGGCGTCCTCGTCCCCGGCACTGGGGTGATCCTCAACAACATGCTCGGCGAGGAGGACCTCAACCCGCTCGGCTTCCACGCGATCGCCCCGGGCCGTCGCGTGCCGTCGATGATGGCGCCCACCGTGGTGCGGCGCGACGGCGAGATCGAGCTCGGCTTGGGCAGCGCCGGCTCCAACCGGATCCGCTCGGCGATCGTGCAGACCGTGGTGCGGGCGGTGGAGCAGGGGATGAGCGTGGGCGAGGCGGTGCGGGCGCCGCGACTGCACGTCGAGCAGGGCCTGGTTCAGGCCGAGCCGGGGATCGACGAGGAGGCGCTCAGGCGGATCGAGGCGCGCGGCATTCCTGTCCTGCGCCGGCCGCGCATCAACCTCTTCTTCGGCGGCGTGCAGGCGGTCGCCCGCGACCGCACGAGCGGTGCCCTCAGCGGCGGCGGCGATCCGCGCCGAGGCGGTAGCGTGGCGGCCGCATGACGATCGACTTCGAGGCCGAGGGGCTGCTCGACGAGCTCGAAGGGGAGGCGCGCGAGGCGCGGCTGGCGCTCCTCGAGCGCCTGGCGGGCGAAGGCGTATCGCTCGAGGAGCTGCGCGAAGCCGTCGAGGCTGCTCGGCTTACCCTGCTGCCGGCCGAGCGGGCGCTGGCCGGGGACGGCCCTCGCTACACCAGCCGGGAGATCGCCGAGCTCTCCGGCCTGGATCTCGAGCTCCTCCAGCGCGCCACGGCGGCGCTCGGAATTCACAACCCCGACCCCGACGAGCGGACGCTGACCGAGGCCGATCTGGCGGCGGCGCAGCGGACGAAGGCGTTCCGCGACGCCGGCCTCCCCGAGGAGGGCCTGCTCCAGGTGGCGCGCACGATCGGGATGGGCACGGCACGGATCGCCCAGGCCAACCGCGAGCTGGTCGTGCGCGCCCTGATGCAGCCAGGGGACACCGAGCACGATCTGGCGCTGCGCTTCGCCGCTGCCGCCGAGCAGATGATGCCGCTGTTCGAGCCGACGCTGACCTACGCGCTGCGCGCCCACATGCTCGAGCAGGTTCGCCGCGACGTGATCGGCGCTGCCGATCTCGCCTCGGGGGAGGTTCGCGGCACCGCCGACCTCGCCGTCGGCTTTGCCGACATGGTCGAGTTCACCCGCCTCGGCGAGGAGATCGCGCCCGAGGAGCTGGGCTCGGTCGCCGGGCGCTTCGAGGAGATGGCGACGGAGGTCGCCACGTCGCCGGTGCGGCTGGTGAAGATGATCGGCGACGCGGCGATGCTCGTCTCGGCCGAGCCCGAGGCGCTGCTGGACGCGACCCTGCAGCTGATCGAGGCGGCCGAGGGGGAAGGGCAGGAGTTTCCGTTCCTGCGAGCCGGCCTCGCCTTTGGCCCGACGCTCGCCCAGACCGGCGACTACTACGGCCGCTCGGTCAATCTGGCCAGCCGGATCACCGGCATCGCCCGACCGGGAAGCGTCCTCGTCGACGCCGCGATGAAGGAGGCGGTGGGGGAGGGCTTCTCCTACTCCTTCGCCGGCGAGCGCCGCGTCAAAGGCATCGACTCCGGCATCAAGCTGTTCCGGGCACGCAGGCCCCGCGCGGACCGCTAAGCCGGCTTGCGGCCTGAGAGGAGCAGGTTGTAGAAGAGCTCGGCGGGGAGGCGGGGCTCGAGCAGGCGGGTGTCGACCTTCTGTAGCGCGATGTAGCTGTTGAAGGCGAAGCGGCGCCAGCCCCAGGAGACCGATTCCGGCTCGGCGGTCGACTCGACCGTGCGCAGTCCCCAGCCCCAGGCGTTGGCGAGCAGCTCCTCGCCGCCGACCCGGCGCTGCTCGAAGCCGGTCGCGCTCAGCAGGCGCCGCAGGTCGGCGGGGGCGAAGGCGTGGACGTCGACCTCGCCCTCCAGCGCGTGGCCACCCGACTGCTCGGCCTCCGGCACCGCCCGCTGCCGCGCACCGACGGCGCGGCGCCAGGCCGGTGCGGCGATCATCCCCGCCCGCTTCGGCAGCGCCGCCAGGCGGTCCCCGTAGCGGGAGGGCTCGCCGCAGAAGGCGATCGCCCCGCCCGGCCGCAGGACGCGGCGGAATTCAGCGAAGGCGCGTTCCAGATCGGGAATGTGGTGAAGGACCGCATGGCCGAAGATCAGGTCGAAGCTTTCGTCCGCGAAGGGGAGCTCCTCGGCCTCGGTCGCGACCGTCTCCGCTTCCAGCCCCAGTGACTCGGCGGTCGCCGAGAGCCGCTGCAGCATCCCCGGCGAGATGTCGGTCGCGGTCAGCCGCTCGATCGTCCCCATCTGCAGCAGGTTGAGTGAGAAGTAGCCGGTGCCGGAGCCGATCTCCAGCCCGTCCGCGAAGCTGAGGCCGTCGAGCCCGCCCAGCGCCTTGGCGAGCTTCAGCCGCACCTGGCGCTGGCCGGTGGCGCCGAAGTCGATGCCCCACTTGGCGTCGTATTCGTCGGCGGCCGCGTCGTGGTAGCGGGTGTTGACGTCCTTGATGTGGTCGGGCGTGGCGGTGGGCGAGGCCGGCATCGGGCCGGGAACTCTAGCCCGCGGCCCCTGCGGTCGCAGTTCTTCCCGGTATGCGGCAACAAGTGCGACCGCGACCGCTCCAATACGGTCCCCGGCGCATGGAGCGCGAATACCTGCAGGAGAACCAGCCCCCCGGGGTGCCGCCGCTGCCGCTCACCGGCGAGCGCACGCTGCCCGACGTGCCCGAGGAGAACTACTGGTTTCGCCGCCACCTTGCGGTCTACGAATGGATCGCGGCGCGGGTCGCAGGAAAGCGGGTGGTCGACATGGCCTGCGGCGAGGGCTACGGCTCGGACGTGTTGGCGGTCAGGGCGGCGAACGTGGTCGGGGTCGACGCCAATCCCGACGCACACGAGCACGCCCGGCTGCGCTACATGCGCCCGAACCTGCGCTACGAGCGCGATCTGGTCGAGAGCTTCGCGGAGCCCTGCGACGCCGTCGTCTTCCTGCAGACGATCGAGCATGTGCAGGACGCCGGGGCGATCCTCGAGCACTTCAAGTCGATGCTGGAGCCGGGCGGCATCGTCTATGTCTCGACCCCAAATCTGCTGACCCTGGCCCCGCCCGGAGCCGAGAAGTCCGACAACCCCTGGCACGTGCGCGAGTACCGGGCGGCGGAGTTCCGGGCGCTCTGCGAGGCGCACTTCGAGCGGGTCGAGCTGCTCGGCCTCTTCCATGCCCGCAACCTGCATGTCCACGAGGTCGCGATCCGCCTCGGCTGGGACCGCGTCCACAAGGCCCTGCGGCTGACCAAGCCCTTCTACGACCGCTTCACCCCGGCAATTTCCGCCGCGGACTTCAGGCTCGGCGAGGGCGATCTCGACCGGGCGCTGGACTTCCTCGCCGTCTGTCATGGCTGAGGCGAGCGCCGGCGACCTGGCGATCGTCCTGCACTCGCATATGCCGTACGTGGAGGGCTTCGGCACCTACCCGTTCGGCGAGGAGTGGCTGTTCGACGCGGTCATCCGCTCCTATCTACCGGTGCTGGAGGTGGCCAGGGACCTGACGATGACCGTGACGCCGGTGCTTGCCGATCAGCTCGAGGACAGTGGCGCGGGGGAGCGGTTGCGCGAGTTCCTGCTGCAGTGGCGAATCGGTGCCGCGGAGGCGGATGCGGGGGAGGTGCCGGCGGAGTGCCGGGCCGCGTGTGAGGCAGAGGCGGAGCGCTACGGGCATGCCCTCGAGCTGCTCGACGCGGCGGGCGGCGACCCGCTCCGCCCCTTCCAGGCTGCCGCCGCCGAAGGGCGGGTGGCGCTGGCGGCGTCGGCCGCGACCCACGCCGTGCTGCCGCTGCTCGCGACCCGAGCTGGGCTGCGCCTGCAGCTCGACGCTGGAATTCGCTCGCACCGGCGCCGCTTCGGCTGGGACGGGGGCTTCTGGCTGCCCGAGTGCGCCTACGCGCCCGGGTTGGAGCGGGGCCTGGCCGAACACGGCGTGCGCTGGTTCTGCGTCGACCAAAGCGCCCACGAGGAGCCGTTCGCGGCGCTGACGCCGGTGGCGACGGCAGCGGGGCCGGTGGCGCTGCCGATCGACTGGGAGGCGGTGGACTGGCTCTGGTCGCTCGACGGCTATCCCTCCGATCCGGCGCACGCCCAGTTCGCCGGCAAGTCTCTGCGTGGGGTGAGGATTTGGAAGGTGGGGGGCGGCGCCTATGAGCCCGCTGTCGCCGAGGCGGCGACGCGGCGGCAGGCAGAGGAGTTCCTGACCGCGGTCGCGGCCCGGTTGCGTCGCTTCGCCGCGGAGCGCCGGCGGCGCGGCCTGCTGGTCTTCGCGATCGATACCGAGCTGCTCGGTCACTGGTGGTCGGAGGGGGCGATCTGGCTGCGCGAGGTGCTGGCGGGTGCCGCCGCCGCCGGGGTGCGCCTGCTCACCGTTCCGCAAGCACTGGCCGAGCACGAGCCGGTCGCGAGGCCGCTGGCCGCCTCGACCTGGGGCGAGGAAAAGGACCTGCGGACCTGGGACTCGCCCGAGGTCGCCGACCTCGCCTGGGGGGCGCGGCGGCTGGAGTTGCGGCTATTGCGATCGCTTTCGCAGGGTCGGCGCGGGCCGGCCGCGCTTCGCGCCGCACGCGAGCTGCTCGCCGTCCAGGCCAGCGACTGGGCCTTCCTCGACAAGCGGGGGCAGGCGGGGGACTACGCCTTCCAGCGCGCCACCGATCACGCTGAGGCGATGCTGGAGGCCATAGACTCTGCCGCCTGCAGCGACCCGAGTATGCGCGCCCTAGCCCCGGATCTGAGCCTCGCTCCACTACTGGAGCCCTAGCCCGAGCGGAATGACGCGCGTCCTGATCCTCTCCTGGGAGTACCCGCCGCTGATCGAGGGCGGCCTGGCGCGGCACGTCCGCAAGCTCTCCGAGGCGTTGGTCGAGCGCGAGGTCGAGGTCCACGTGCTGACCCGGGGTGGTGAGGAGTCGCCGGCAGAGGAGCGCCGCGGCGGCGTTCACATCCATCGCATCCGCGAGCCACGGCGCCCCACAGAGCTGGGCGAGTTCGTCGCCTGGGTGGAGCGGATGAACTCCGACATGCTCGCCGCCGGGGTCGAGCTGGGCGACGGATACAGCTTCGACTTGGTGCACGGCCATGACTGGCTGGTCGCCAATGCCTGCGACCACCTGGCGAAGCGCTTCGAGGCGCCCCTGGTGACGACGATCCACGCCACCGAGCACGGCCGCCACCAGGGCTGGGTCGACAAGCACCCGCAGAGCTACATCCACGGGGTCGAGCGCTGGATCACCAACCGCTCCGAGCGGACGATCGCCTGCTCTCACTACATGCGCGAGCAGATCGTCGACATATTCGGCGTCGAGGAGGAGCGGGTCAGCGTCATCCCCAACGGGATCGACCCCGACGACCTGCCGGCCCAGGACCCGGCCGAGCTGAAGCGGCTGCGAGCCGAGTTCGCCGCGCCCGAGGAGAAGCTGGTGCTGCTGATCGGGCGGCTGGTTTACGAGAAGGGCTTCCAGTTGGCGCTGGAGGCGATGCCGCAGGTGATCGAGGAGGCGCCGGGGACCCGTTTCCTGGTCGCCGGCTCGGGCACCCACGAGGAGGAGTTGCACCGGCAGGCCGAGGAGCTGGGTCTGATGGAGCACGGCACATTCCTCGGCTGGATCGGCGACGACGTTCTGCACTCGCTCTACCGGATCGCCGACCTGACCGTGGTCCCGTCGATCTATGAGCCCTTCGGTCTGGTTGCGCTGGAGGCGATGGCCTCCGAATGCCCCTGCATCGTCGCCGACACCGGTGGCCTGCGCGAGGTCGTCCCGCACGAGGAGGTCGGGTTGCGCTTCCGCTCCCACGACCCCGAAGCGCTGGCCGAGGTCGCGATCCGCGTCCTCCGCGACGACGAGCTGGGCCGGAGCCTGGTCGCCGAAGCCTACGAGCACCTGCGCCGCTTCGACTGGGGCGACGTCGCCGAGCAGACCGCCGCCGTTTACGCCGAGCTGGCCGGCGATCCCAGCCCGGCCTGAGCGGCTGGACGATTGATCCCACGACCCTGTAGGTGGGAGCGAAGCCTGGCCGGTCTCCGGCCGAATTGATACCCCAAGAGCTTCGCTCTTGGGGTGAACGATGAGGGCGGCCCACGGCCGCGCACCAATACACCCAAGAGCTCTGCCTTGGGTGTCAATTCCCGCAGAAGCGCACCCGCCATCCCCAATCAGGCCGCCGAGCCATGGAAATCATCTACTGACCTGAGTCGTTGATCCATTGCCACCCGGAGATCCCGGGTGGCGCCCAGGGCTGCTCGGCGGCGTAGCCGACATTGACCACACTGGGGTGGGGTCAATGTCGGAAGGGTGTGCGTGACCGGCAATGTTGCCGGTCACACCACTAGTCCGACTGCGGATCCTGCTCCGGGCCGAGCTTGAACTCGCCGAGCGTCGTGCTGCCGGGCGACCATTCGATGCCCTTGATCAGCTCGGTCGGGGGAATGGAGAGCGCGCCCGCCACTTTGATCACTGTGTCGATCCGGGGCAGGCGTTCCCCTCTCTCGAGCAGGCCGATCTCCGTCCGGTGGAGGGTGGCGCGGATGGCGAGCTCTTCCTGCGAGAGGCCGGCGCGGCTGCGCGCGCGATTCAAATTCCGCCCAAAGAGGGTGGCGATATCCACCGGCAGCATTCTCCTGTCTCTGACAAAACATTCCACTGACGTCTGCAGGGATGCCGCCGTCTCTTGCATCCGTGAGGATGCTTATGTCATACAGACAATACACATCGAAGCTCTTTTTGGGACTGTTCTGCCGCCGGGGTCAGGGTTGGGGGAGGGTCGTCCACGCGGTTGGGTCGGGTTCGACCGGGTTGGCCCAATGCAGGTGCTCCGGGGCGTCGCGCATCCTGATTATCCGGGCCGGGATGCCGGCGACTACGGCGTTGGCCGGCACGTCCTTGGTGACGACGGAGTTGGTGCCGACGATCGAGTTGTCGCCGACCCGGACGCCGCGCAGGATGCAGGCGCCGTAGCCGATCCAGACGTTGGAGCCGACCTCGACCTCGCGCATGTAGATGCCCTGCTGGCGGATCGGCCGCTCGACTTCGACCACGCCGTGATCGAAGTCGATGAACATCGCCCGGTCGGCGATCACGCACTGCTCGCCGATCCGCACCAGCCGGTAGGCGGAGATCGTGCACTCCTGTCCCATCACGGTCTTGGCGCCGATCTCCACGCGGCCCTCGTGGCAGCGGATCTTGGTGCCTTCGCCGATCCAGACGAAGCGGCCGAAGTCGACCCGGCCGCGGCGGGCGATCTGCAGTTCGAGGCCGCTGCCGAGGAAGAGCGGACCGTCGGTGCGCCAGCGCCAGCCGGCACGCGTGAACAGGCGGCGCCACAGGTAGCGCAGCGCCAGCAGCGCGTACGGTGGGTTCAGCATCCCGTTGCGGGCGTAGAAGCGGAGGAGGCGGATCACGGCGGGGCGCACTTTAGACTCCGCGCCGCATGCCCGACGCCGCCAAATCCGTCTCGCTCGCCGAGCGCCTCATCGCTGGGGACAAGCGAGCGCTGGCGCGGGCGATCACGCTGATCGAGTCCGATGACCCGGCCGGCTGGGAGCTGGTGCGCGAGGTCTACCCGCGCACCGGCAAAGCGCGGATCGTCGGCTTCACCGGGCCGCCGGGGGTCGGCAAGAGCACCCTGATCGGGGCGCTTACGGCTGAGCTGCGCAAGGCCGAGCGCGAGGTTGCCGTGCTCTCGATCGACCCGTCCAGCCCCTTTACCCACGGCGCCCTGCTGGGCGACCGGATCCGCCTCTCCGACCACTTCCTCGACCCAGGCGTGTTCATCCGCTCGATGGCCTCGCGGGGCGCGCTTGGCGGCCTCTCCGAGGCGGCGCTGCAGGTGGCGCTGGCGATGGACGCCGCCGGCAAGGACGACGTGTTGATCGAGACGGTTGGCGTCGGCCAGGCCGAGATCGACATCGTCGACCACGCCGACACGATCGTGCTGGCGCTGATGCCGGGATCGGGCGACTCGATCCAGGCGCTGAAGGCGGGCGTGATGGAGATCCCCGACGTGATCGTCGTCAACAAGGCCGACCACCCGATGACGGACACGATGGTGCGCGAGGTGCGCGGGGTGCTGGCGCTCTCCCACGAGCCCGGCAACTGGAAGGTGCCGATTCTGCGCACCGAGGCGACGCGTGGCGAGGGCGTCGAGGAGCTGGCCGTGAAGATCGACGAGCACCGCGCCCACATCGAGGCCGCCGGCACGCTCGAGGAGCGCCGCGCCCGCAACCTGCGCAACGAGGTGCTGGGGATCGCGACCTCGCGGACGCGGCGGCGGATGGAGGCGATCGCGGCGGCCGACCCCGAGACCGCCGCGTTGCTCGAGCGGGTGGTGCGTCGCGAGCTCGACCCGGCAAGCGCCGCGAGCGAGTTGATGGAGAGGCAGGCCGGTGAGTAGCTGGGTGGGCTTCGACCTCGACGACGCCGGCGGCGCTCGGGTCGGCCGCGTCCAGGGCACCTTCGTCGACGCCACGAGTGGCGAGCCGGTCTGGCTGGTCGTGGCTCTCGGTCGTCGCGGCGCGAAGAAGGTCGCCGTGCCGATGCGCGAATGCGCTGGCGGCGGCGGTCGAGCCTGGACCGCCCAGGAACGCGCGAAGCTGGGCGAAGCGCCGGCGGTCGATCCGACGCGGCCGCTGCTGCGCGAGCACGAGGCGGCGATCTGCGCCCACTACGGCGTCGGCGAGCGGATCGGCCGCCATGCCGAGGTCGCGGGGCGACCCGAGGGAGCCGTCACCGCACAGCCCGCCTGAGTTTCTCTCGCCGTCACATTTGCTCCCTAGCGTGCGGCCGAATCCGATCTGGTCACGAACGAAGGGGAAGAGATGCATCCACGTGTACGAAGGGCATGCGCACTGCCGGCGATTGCAACCCTGGCGGTCGCGGGCGGCCTGGCAGTGGGCGGCTGTGGTGGCGGCGACTCGGCAAGCGCCGGTAACACGACCTCGGGCGCGCAGAACGCCGCCGCCACGACGAACGGCGATGGCGCGATGAAGCACGACGACGCGAAGAAGAAGAACTCGGGCGACTCGATGAAGCACGAGGACTCGATGAAGCACGGCGATGGCGCGATGAAGCACGACGACTCGATGCAGGACGAAGGCTGAGCGGGAACCGTTATCTCCACGTAATCCCCAGCTGCCAAGCTCGAGCCGATGGCACTGCTGATCCTGTTCGGGTTTCTCGCCGGAGCGGCCACCGCGCTCTCTCCCTGCGTGCTGCCGGTGCTGCCGATCGCGCTCTCCGCGGGCGCGACCGGCGGCCGGCGGCGGCCGCTTGGCATCGTTGCCGGCCTCGCCGTCTCCTTCACCTTCGCCACCGTCGCGCTGGTCTACGTGATCTCGGCGCTGGGGCTGCCCGACGACCTGCTGCGCAAGCTGGCGATCTTCGTCCTGCTCGCCTTCGGGATCACGTTGATGATCCCGCCGCTTGCCGCCCGCCTCGAGGCCTGGCTCAGCCGCTTCGCCGGCATGGCCGGCGGGCCGCGCAGCGGCGGCGACGGGTTCTGGTCAGGCGTCGCGGTCGGAGGGAGCCTGGGGTTCGTCTACGCGCCGTGCGCCGGGCCGATCCTCGCTGGAGTGATCACGGTCTCCGCCTCGCAGTCGTTCACCACCGGTCGCTTGGCGGTGGCGCTCAGCTACGGCATCGGCTCGGCCGTCGTCCTCTACTTCCTGATGCTGGGGGGACGCCGTGTCATCGCCCCCCTTGCCCGGCGCGGCGTCGGTCTTCAGATTGCGATGGGAGGGGTGATGGTCGTCGTCGCGCTGGCGATGCTGGGCAACTACGACGTCAAATTCCAGAACAGGATCGCCGCCGACCTGCCCAGCTTCCTAGTCAATCCCACCCATGGGCTCGAGAATATGGACGGGGTGCGCAGCTCCCTCGCCGACGTGCGGGGCTCGAGCGGCGGGCTCGGCGAAACGGCCGCCGAGGCGGCGCCGCTGCCGGCGACCAACGACGGACCGGGGTCGGGCCTGCCTGTGCTCGGCAGAGCCCCCGAATTCGTCGACAACCAGCAGTGGTTCAACACGCCCGACGACCGGCCCCTGACGCTGCGCTCGCTGCGCGGCCGCGTGGTGCTGGTCGACTTCTGGACCTACAGCTGCATCAACTGCCTGCGCACGCTGCCCTACCTGACCGCCTGGGACAAGCGCTACCGCAAGGACGGCCTGACGATCGTCGGCGTCCACTCGCCCGAGTTCCCCTTCGAGAAAGACGCCGGCAACGTCGAAGAAGCGATCGAACGCAACGGGATCGAATACCCGGTGGCGCAGGACAACGACCTCGCGACCTGGAGCGCCTACGGCAACCAGTACTGGCCCGCCGAGTATTTCATCGACTCCAGGGGCCGGGTCCGCTTCGCCCACTTCGGTGAGGGCGAATACGGCGAGAAAGAAAAGGTGATTCGCGCGCTGCTCGCCGAAGCCGGGAAGGCACCGACGGGCGGGGACGCGCACGTCAGCGCCGTGGCTCCCTCGGCGCAGGTCACCACGCCGGAGACCTACCTCGGGGCCGCCCGCGCCGAACGCTTCGTCAATCCGATGCTCTCGCCCGGCAGCCACGACTTCGGCGACCCGGGAGTGCCGCCGGACAACGAATTTGCCTACCGTGGTCGCTGGCGAATCACTCTCGACTCGGCGACGGCGGAGAGCGGTGCTGCGCTGGATCTCTCCTTCGGCGCCCGCCGCGTGTATCTGGTGCTGGGTTCGCCCGGGCACAGCCGGCGGGTACGGGTGCTGCTCGACGGCCGCCCGATCCCCGACGACCTCGCCGGGTCGGACGTGAAGAACGGCGTGGTCGAGGTGACCGGGCAGCGGCTCTACGACCTGGTCGATCTGCCCAGAGTCGAACACCGGACGCTGCGGCTGGTGCCGGAACCGGGGGTGATGGGCTATGCCTTCACCTTCGGTTAGTCCCGCCGCGACAATGGGTGGCGTGAGTAACTCGCCCCGTGGCACGGTCCTGGTCGTCGACGACGAGCCGACCATCGTCGAGGTAGTCGCGCGCTATATGGAGCGGGCCGGCTATGAGACCCACAGCGCCCATGACGGCCCTGAAGCGCTGCGGTTGGCCGGCCTGCACCGGCCCGACCTGGTCGTGCTCGATGTGATGCTGCCGGGGTTCGACGGGATCGAGGTGATGCGGCAGCTGCACGAGGGGCCCGGGGAGCGAACCGCGGTGATCCTCCTCACCGCCCGCAGCGAGGAGGCCGACCGGCTGGTTGGCTTGCGTCGCGGCGCCGACGATTACGTGGTCAAGCCGTTCTCGCCGGCCGAGCTGGTGGCGCGGGTCGACGCGGTCCTGCGTCGCGCCTCGCCGCCTGCCGATGCCGAGATGGAGCCGATCGAGCACGGCCCGCTGCGAATCGAGCCCGCCTCGCGCACCGTCACCTTGGCTGGGGAGGAGCTCTCCCTGACCCAGCGCGAGTTCGACCTGCTCGCCTACCTCGCCGCCCACCCCGGCCGCGTCTTCTCCCGCGACCAGCTGATGGAGGCAGTCTGGGAATACCCGTTCTTCACCGACACCAGCACCGTCACCGTCCACGTCCGCCGCCTGCGCGCGAAGCTGGGCGACGACCCCGCCGAGCCGCGCTTCATCGAGACGGTGTGGGGCGTCGGGTACAGGCTGCGGCCGTGAAGCGCGTTCTCGTCATCGCCTTCGCCGCCTTCCTGGCTGGTGCTGCGGCGGTCACCGTTCCCCACCGGATGGGCACCGCGCAGCTCGCGCTCTTCGCCCTCGCCGCGGCGGGCGCCGCCATCGCCGCCGCCCTCGCCGCGCGCCTCGCGGTCGAGGACCGCTCGCGCCGCGAGATCGAGGCGGCTCGCCGCCGCCTCGTCGCTTCGGTCTCGCACGATCTGCGTACGCCGCTGGCCTCGCTGCGGCTCCTGGTCGAGTCGATCGACGACGGCGTGGTGACCGGGGAGACCCGCGACCGCTATCTGGGTGAGATCCGCACCCACGTCGCCGCGCTCAGCGCCCTGATCGACGATCTCTTCGAGCTCTCGCGGATCGAGGCCGGCGACATCTCCTGGACGATGGGCCAGGTCGAGCTGCGCGAGCTCGTGGGCGACACGGTCGCGGCGATGCGGGCGCCGGCGGCTGCGCGCGGCGTCGCCCTCGCGGCCGACCTACCCGCACACGACGTGGTCGCGAAGGCAAATGCCGAGAAGCTGCAGCGGGTCCTCTTCAACCTGATCCAGAACGCGATCCGCCACACGCCGGCTGACGGCAGCGTCACGGTGCGGGCGCGGACGGCGGCGGGCGGAGTCGAGGTCGAGGTCGCCGACGACGGCGAAGGGATCTCGGCCGCTGACGGAAAGCAGGCTTTTGACCCCTTCTATCGCGGTGGGGATGCAGAGGCGCTGGGCGGGGACGGCGCCGGCCTCGGCCTCGCGATCTCGCGGGCGATCGTCGAGGCGCACGGGGGACGCATCTGGCTCGAGCGCGCCACCCCTGGCACCCGCGTCCACTTCACCCTCAGGAGCAGTTAGCGCCGGGCTGATTCAGCCTAATGACTTTTGGGTATACGCCCGTTATGATTATGAGCGTGTTCAAACGATGATCAGCAGCCAAGCTGGCGCGCGATAACCATCTGCTGGACCTCGTCGGTGCCCTCGCCGATCGTGAGGATCTTGGCGTCGCGGTAGAAGCGGCAGACCGGGTACTCCTCGATGTAGCCGTAACCGCCGTGGATCTGGACCGCCTCCTCGCAGGCCCGCACGGCGAGGCGGCCGGTGATCAGCTTCGCCTGTGCGGCGGTGAGGGTGAATGACTTGCCGGCATCCTTCTCCAGTGCGGCGCGCCAGGTGAGCAGGCGGGCGGCCTCGATCTGAGCCGAGAGGTCGGCGATCTTCGCCTGGATCGACTGGAACTTGGAGATCGCCTGGCCGAATGCCTGGCGCTCCTTGGCATAGGAGATCGCCTCGTCGAGGGCGCCTTGGGCGAGCCCGACCCCCATCGCGGCGACGCCGATGCGGCCGCCGTCGAGGATGTGGAGGAAGTTCTTGAAGCCGTCGCCGCGGCGGCCGAGCAGATTCGATTCGGGGACCCGGCAGTCCTCGAAGCTGAGCGGGCGGGTGTCGGAGGCGTTCCAGCCCATCTTGCGGTAGGGCGTGCCGGCCTCGTAACCGGGCGTGCCGGTGGCGACGATCAGGTTGGAGATCTCCTTGCGCCCGTTCGCATCGCCGGTGACGGCGGTGATCGAGACGCAGCCGGAGATATCGGTGCCGGAGTTGGTGATGAACTGCTTGGCGCCGTCGATCGCCCACTCGCCATCGGCCAGCTTTGCCGTCGTCCGCACGTTGCCGGCATCCGAGCCGGCCTCGGGCTCGGTCAGCCCAAATGAGGCGAGCTTCTTGCCGCTGCAGAGAACCGGCAGCCACTCGTCCTTCTGCTCGTCGCTGCCCCAGAGGTAGATGGGCATCGTGCCGAGCGAGGTGTGGGCCGCCATCGTGATGCAGACGGAGGAGTCGATCCGCGCCAGCTCTTCCACCGCCAAGACGTAAGAGAGGGTGTCGGCGCCGCCGCCCCCGTACTCCTGCGGAAACGGAATCCCCATCAGCCCAAGCCCCCCGAGCTTCTCCACGATCTCGTAGGGGAAGGACTTGGTCCGATCGAGCTCCTCAGCAACGGGCGCGACCTCGTTCCGGGCGAAATCCCGAACCGTGTCCTGCAACAGCTTCTGCTCGTCAGACAGCTCGAAGTTCATTTGACGGAGCCTATGAGGTGAGGACGCGGGGTGCCCCCTTCGTCGGACACTCCAGCAGCCCGAAGGGCTGCGTCCGACGAGGGGGTGCGCCGCGTCTTCGCGCTAAAGCTGCAGGGACTTCACCTGCAACAGCTCCTCGATCGCGTAGCGCCCGTTCTCACGCCCATGCCCCGACTGCTTGTAGCCGCCGAACGGCGCCAGCGGGTTGAAGGCGCCGCCGTTGATCTCGATCTGGCCGGTGCGGATCCGCTTGGCGACGGAGATCGCGTGGTCCTGGTCGCCTGACCAGACGCCGCCGGCGAGGCCGTAGACGGTGTCGTTGGCGATCCGCACCGCGTCGTCCTCGTCCTCATAGGGCTGGATCACGAGCACTGGGCCGAAGATCTCCTCCTGGGCGATCTTCATCTCCGGCGTCACCTCGGAGAAGACGGTGGGGCGGACGAAGTAGCCGCTTTCGAGCCCCTCGGGAGGCGCTGCGCCGCCGGTCACCAGCTTCGCCCCTTCGGCCTCGCCCTTCTCGATGTAGCCGCGGACGCGCTCGCGCTGGACCGCGGAGACGAGCGGGCCGAGCCGGGTCGAGTCCTCGAACGGGTCGCCGGGCGTGTAGGCCTCGGCCGCCGACTTCGCCAGCTCCTCGGCTTCTGCCAGCTTCTCGCGCGGCACCAGCATCCGGGTCAGTGCGCTGCAGGTCTGGCCCGAGTTGAGGTAGCACTTGGCGACGCCGTCGGGGATCGCCCGGGCGAGGTCGGCGTCGTCGAGGATCACGTTTGGCGACTTGCCGCCGAGCTCCATCGCGACCGGCTTCACGGTCGCCGAGGCGAGCTCGCTCACGCGCCTGCCGGCGCGAGTCGAGCCGGTGAAGGAGACCATGTCGACGCCGGGGTGCCCGGCGATCGCCTCGCCCACGACCGGGCCGGTGCCGGTGACGAGGTTGAAGACGCCCGCCGGCAGGCCCGCCGCCTCGATCACCTCGGCGAGGATGAAGGCGTTGAGCGGGACGACCTCGCTCGGCTTGAGGACGACGGTGCAGCCCGCGGCCAGGGCGGGCGCCACCTTGGCGGCGATCTGGTTGAGCGGGTAGTTCCAGGGGGTGATCGCGCCGAGCACGCCGGCCGGCTCGCGCAGCACCCGCGAGTTGCCGATCTCCTCTTCCCAGGCGACTTCCTCCATCAGGGTCGGCATCGCCGCGAACTGGGCGATCGGCAGGCCGGCCTGGATCATCTGGCTCAGCTTGATCGGCATTCCCAGCTCCTGCGCGATCGTCGCGGCGATCTCCTCGGAGCGCTCGCCGAGCCCGGCGGCGATCGCGGTGAGGTAGCCGGCTCGCTCCTCGCGTGAGGTCTGCGACCAGGAGTCGAAGGCATCGCGGGCGGCGCGCACCGCGAGGTCGGCGTCCTCGGGCGTGCAGGCCGGGATCGTCGCCATGATCTCCTCGGTGGTCGCGTTGACCACCTCGATCGTCTCCGTCCCCTGCGGCTCCACCCACTTGCCGCCGATGAAGATCTTGTCCCGGGTTTGAATCTCAGCCGCCGTCGCCATCTCGCTCCTCCTAGTCGCTAGCCCGCCGAATCGTCGTTTGAGTAGTTGACCACACCTTGGGGTGGTCGGGCGTTCAAACGCCGGCCAAGGCAGCGGTCTCGACGCCGGGCCCGGGGATGGCACGGGCGTCGCGGGCATGCAGGATCTCGCCGCAGCGCTCGCAGGTGCCGCGGTCATTGACCGCGCCGCCGCACTCCTTGTGGACGATCAGCATCGGCGGTCCGGCCGGCTCGGGCGAGTGGCGATCGCCCCAGGCGAGCAGGGCGACGAGGGCCGGCCAGAGGTCGAGCCCCTTCTCGGTGAGGAAGTACTCGTAGCGCTCGGGGTGGGTCTGGTAGGGGCGACGTTCGAGGATGTCCTCCTCGATCAGTCTTTGCAGGCGCGCCGAGAGCACGTTGCGGGCGATCCCGAGGCCACGCTGCAGCTCGCCGAAGCGGCGGTTGCCGTTCATCACGTCGCGGACGATCAAAAGGGTCCAGCGCTCACCGACCACCTCGAGTGCCTTGGCGATCGAGCAGACCTGCCCTGGATATTCATGACCGAGCACGAAAGTGATCTTCGCACACAAGGTTGCGTGAAGCAACCGAGTCGGTTAGGGTTGATCCAATCAACGGTTGCTTGAAGCAACCATGGCCGATTGGAGGCGCAAGATGAGGCTGATTTCCAAGCACAGGAACCAGAGGCGAGCGAGGACCCCGCGGATCTCGGTCAGCCAGGCTGAGATCGCCGCCGACCTTCACTATCCGGCGAGTCGCCGGCCCGGCAGAGCAGCCGGCCAGGCAGCTCATGGAGCGCGTCGGTGACTGAGACCGAGACCTCCAACAACGACGTCGCTGCCAAGATCGTCGCGGCTGCCCGCAATGGGGGCACGGCGGTCGAGGCGGCTGAGCTGTTTGCCGAGTCGAGTCCGGAGACGACCCGCACTCGCACCCTGGTCTGGCAGGACCCGGTCCCGACCGCGGCCGCAGGGGCGACGATGACTGGCATGGAGTACATGGAAGCGATCGTCGCCGGCGAGCTGCCCCCGCCGCCAATCGCCGTGACCCTTCGCATGGGGCCGATCGAGTTGGGTGAGGGGCGGGCGGTCTTCGCCGGCGAGCCCGGCGAGGAGCACTACAACCCGATCGGCGTCGTCCACGGCGGCTACGCGGCGACCCTGCTCGACTCGGCGCTCGGCTGCGCGGTGCACACGACTCTGCCGGCCGGTGTTGCCTATACCTCGCTCGGCCTGGAGGCCAAGTACGTGCGGCCGATCACCCGCGACACCGGTCGCGTTCTCTGCGAGGCGAACGTCCTCTACCGCGGTCGCCGTCAGGCGACCGCGGAGGCGAAGCTGACCGCTGCCGAGAGCGGCAAGCTGCTTGCCCACGGCGTCGCCACCTGCATGATCCTCGAGCTCTGAGCGGCGAGGACGGCTACGCCGAAAGGCTGCGGGCGAGCTCGACCAGAAGGCGGACGCCGAAGCCGCTGGCGTCGTTGCCGGTGTAGGCGCGGCCGACGTCCCAGGCGGTGCCGGCGATGTCCACGTGCGCCCACGGGGTATCGCCGACGAACTCCTCGAGGAAGGAACCGGCGTAGATCGTGCCGGCCTTGCGCTTCGCCGAGGCGTTGGTCAGGTCGGCGACCGTGCCCTTGGTCAGCTCCTTGTACTCGGGGTGCAGTGGCAGTCGCCAGACCAGCTCGCCGGTCGTCTCGCCTGCTGCCGCGACCTCGGTGGCGAGATCGTCGTCGTTGGAGATCACGGCCGCGTAGGTCGAGCCGAGCGCGATCATCACGGCGCCGGTCAGGGTGGCGAGGTCGACGATCCGCTCCGCTCCCAGCTCGACCGCGTAGGCGAGCGCGTCGGCGAGGATCAGGCGGCCCTCGGCGTCGGTGTTGTTGACCTCGACCGTCTTGCCGTTGTACTGGATGATGATGTCGCCGGGCTTGATCGCGGTGCCCGACGGCATGTTCTCGGTCGAGGGGACGACCGCGATCAGGTTCAGCTCCAGTTCCAGCTCGGCGATCGCGCCCACCGCCTCCAGCACCGCGGCGGCGCCCGACATGTCCATCTTCATCTCGTGCATGCCAGCCGAAGGCTTGAGCGAGATGCCGCCGGTGTCGAAGGTGACGCCCTTGCCGACCAGCCCCAGGGTGGGGCCGGAGCCACCGCCCTCGTAGCGCAGCACGATCAGCTTCGGCTCCTCCTCCGTCCCTTGGCTGACCGCGACCAAGCCGCCCATTTCCTTGGCGGCGATCTGCTCGCGGCCGAGAACCTCGACGCTGAGGGCATCGCTTGCCGCGCCGATCTCCTCGGCGCGGTCGGCCAGGTAGGAGGGAGTGGCGACATTCGAGGGCAGGCTCTGCAGGTCGCGGGCGCGGTTCTGCGCCTCGGCGCAGACGCGAGCGGCCTCGGCCGCGGCAGCGGCGCCCGCCGGGGCGAGCAGGGTCAGCGACTCGATCTGGGGCGGCGGCGGATCGTCGGGGTCTCTGCTGAGGTAGCGATCGAAGCGGTAGGCGGCGAGGATCGTGCCGGTGACGATCGCGGCGGCGGTCGCTCCGTCATCCTCCGAATCCGGCAGGACCCAGGCGAGCGCGGCGGCGCCGAGCTTGCCCGCCTCCTTGGCGACGACCGCAGCGGCGAGGCGGAGCCGCTCTGTGTCGGACTCATCGCGCTTGCCGAGGCCGACGACCAGTCCACGTCCCGGATCGTCCCGGTGGAGGAGGGACAGCTTTTCGAAGCTTGCCTTGACGTAGCTGGTGCCGAACATCAGGACCAGGTGGTGAGGCAGCTCATCGCCCTCGAACAACCCGGCGACGATGAGGTCGGCCTCGACCTGATCGAGTGGCTGTTGGCTGACTTCGACTTTCATGGCGAGCGAGTCTATGAACTCTTGCCGCGTGGTCCCTTTAGTCAAAACTATTACGTGACCAAGGAACCACAACTTGCCGGGGCGGCCCGCTATCGTTCCGATCAGGGCCTTGCGGCCCGTCCCGAGCCGAGATCCGGCATAAAACGACGTAGAAAGGCCGCCAGATGCCCAGCACCGTCATCCTCGGAACCGCACGCACGCCCTTCGGCAAGATGGGCGGAACCCTCTCTTCTCTCGATGCCACCGACCTCGGGGGCCACGCGATCTCCGCGGCGCTGGAGCGTTCCGGCGTCGCTCCCGAGCAGGTCGACCAGGTCGTCTTCGGCCAGGTCCTGCAGGCGGGCCAGGGTCAGATCCCCTCGCGCCAGGCCCAGATCAAGGGCGGTGTCCCCAAGGAGGTGCCCTCGGAGACGATCAACAAGGTCTGCGCCTCGGGCATGCGCTCGCTCGGCATCGCCGATATGGCGATTCGCGCCGGCGACGCCGAGGTCGCGGTCACCGGTGGCATGGAGTCGATGAGCGGCGCGCCGCACCTGCTGCCGGGCGCCCGCTTCGGCTACCGCATGGGCCACGTCGAGACGATCGACGCGATGGTCCACGACGGCCTCACCAACCCCTTCACCGAAAAGCAGATGATCAACGAGGCTAGCGAGGTCTCCAACGAGCTGGAGATCACTCGGGCCGACATGGACCGCTTCGCCGAGCGCTCGCACCGGCTCGCCGCCGAGGCGACCGACGCCGGCCGGCTCGCCGACGAGATCGTCGGCGTCGCCGTCAAGTCGCGCAAGGGCGAAAACACGATCGAGGTCGACGAGGCGATCCGGGCGGAGACGACGGTGGAGACGCTGTCCGGCCTGCGGGCGATCGGTGGCGACGACGCCACGCATACGGCCGGCAACGCGCCCGGCGTCAATGACGGCGCCGGCGCGATCGTCGTCGCTTCCGAGGAGTGGGCCGAGAAGGAAGGCCGCCCCGTGTTGGCACGGGTGCTCTCCTACGGCACCGTCGCCGACGACTTCCCCTATCTGGCGAAAACCCCTGCCAACGCCGCTAGGCAGGCGCTGGAGAAGATCGGCAAGAGCCCCGAGGACGTCGACCTCTGGGAGATCAACGAGGCCTTTGCCTCCGTTGCGCTCAACTCGGTGCGGATGCTCGGCATCGACGAAGAGAAAGTCAACGTGAACGGCGGCGCGATCGCGCTCGGTCACCCGATTGGCGCCTCAGGCGCCCGCATCATCGGCTCGCTCGTCCACGAGCTCGGCCGGCGTGGCGGCGGGCTCGGCGTGGCTGCCATCTGCTCGGGTGGCGGACAGGGCGACGCGATCGTGATCGAAGTCAACGGGTCCTAGGTTGAGCCGCGCCGCGGCCTTCTTCGACCTGGACAAGACCCTGATGGCGGGCTCGTCGGGGATGCAGTTCGCCCGTGTCGCGACGCGGCACGGGATCGTCGGCCGGCGCCAGCTCGCGAGTTGGGCGGTCGAGCATCTGCGCTACCGCCTGCGGGGGACGACCGACGAGCGCACCGGCGAGGTCCTGCGCGTAGCCCGCGACCTGATCGCGCAGGTGCCCGCCCGCAGCCTGGAGCGGATGAATCCAGAGGTGATGGCGGCGATCCTGCCGCGGGTCTACCCGCAGATGTTGGACGAGGTCTATGCCCACCAGGACGCCGGTCGCGCCACCTTCATCGTCAGCGCCGCCGGCAACGGCGTGGTCGAACCGCTCGCCGCCGTGCTCGGCATGGACGGCGGGATCGGCACCCGCTATGAGGTCGACGCCGAGGGGGCTTTCACCGGTCGCTTCGACGGCCCCTTCGTCTACGGAGCAGGCAAGGTCGAGGCGATGGAGGCGTTCGCGGAGCAGCACGAGATCGACCTCGCCACCTCTTATGCCTACTCGGACTCGCTCTCCGACCTGCCGATGCTGCGCGCGGTGGGCCATCCGGTCGTCGTCAACCCGGACCCACCTCTGGCCGAGCTCGCCCGTGAGGAAGGCTGGCAGACGATGCGCTTCGAGCGCCTCGGTCGTCGCCTCGTCGCGCTCGCGGTCACCCTGTTGGCCACCATCGCCGGCTTCGGCGCCTCCCGCATCGCGGCCCGCCGCAAGCCGGCGCCCCGTCGCTTCCCCGTCCGCCGCTAGACGTGCCGCCGATTAGATACCCATATGGGCCGCTAACTTGCGGCACGTCCTCGACGCGGGCCTAGACTGTTCGCATGGCTACGGAGCCGCGGCAAAAGCCGCTGGAAGAGCGGGAGGCGGAGCGCACGACCATGTCGGGGCATCCGATTGAGTCGCTCTACGGGCCTGAGGTGGCGCCGACCGATCCCGAGGAGTCGATCGGCCGGCCTGGCGAGTACCCCTTCACGCGCGGTCCGTACGAGTCGATGCACCGGGGGAAGCTCTGGACGATGCGCCAGTTTGCCGGCTTCGGCACGGTCGAGGAGACCAACGAGCGCTTCCACTATCTGCTCGACCACGGCCAGACCGGGCTTTCGACCGCCTTCGACATGCCGACCCTGATGGGCTACGACTCCGACCACGAGCGCAGCCTCGGCGAGGTCGGCCGCGAGGGCGTCGCCGTCGACAGTCTCGACGATATGGAGCAGCTCTTCGACGGGATCCCGCTTGGCGGCGTCACCACCTCGATGACGATCAACGCGCCGGCGGCCATCCTGCTCGCCTTCTACGTCCTCGTCGGCGAGCGGCAGGGGGTGCCGGCGGAGAAGCTCGGCGGCACGATCCAGACCGACATCCTCAAGGAGTACATCGCCCAGAAAGAGTGGTGCTTCCCGATCGAGCCGGCGATGCGGCTGGTCACCGACATGATCGAGTGGTGTACGGAGAACATGCCGCGCTGGCACCCGGTCTCGATCTCCGGCTACCACATCCGCGAGGCGGGCTCGACCGCCCAGCAGGAGCTGGCCTTCACGCTGAAGGATGGCTTCACCTATGTGGAACGGGCGCTCGAGCGGGGCCTCGATGTCGACGACTTCGCCCCCCGCCTCTCCTTCTTCTTCAACGCCCACATCGACTTCTTCGAGGAGATCGCCAAGTACCGGGCGGCGCGCCGGATCTGGGCGCGGGAGATGCGCGACACCTACGGCGCCAAGCGCGAGGAGTCGATGCGACTGCGCTTCCACGCGCAGACCGCCGGCGTCTCGCTGACCGCCCAGCAACCGCTCAACAACGTCGTCCGCACCTCGCTCGAGGCGCTGGCCGCGGTGCTCGGCGGCACCCAGTCGCTGCACACGAACTCCTTCGACGAGGCGCTGGCGCTGCCGACCGAGGAGGCGGTGCGGGTGGCGCTGCGCACCCAGCAGATCATCGCCTTCGAGTCGGGCGCGCCCAACACCCCGGACCCGCTCGGCGGCTCCTGGTTCGTGGAGAAGCTGACCGACGAGATGGAGGCCGCGGCCTATGACTACTTCGCCCGGATCGACGAGCTGGGGGGGATGGTCGACGCGATTCGCCGCAACTTCCCCCAGCGCGAGATCGCCGACGCAGCCTTCACCTACCAGCGCGAGCTCGACGAGCGCGAGCGGATCGTCGTCGGCGTCAATGACTTCGTCCAGGAGGACGAAGACCCGACGCCGATCCTGCGCATCGACCCGGCGCTGGAACGCAAGCAGACCGACCGCCTGGCGGCGACCAGGGCACGCCGCGACGGGGCGGCGGTAGAGGCTGCGCTGGCCGAGCTGAAGCGAGCCGCCATGACCGATGCCAACCTGATGCCGCCGATCGTTGCGGCAGCCCGCGCCCACACCACCGAGGGCGAGATGATCTCCGCGATGCAAGAGGTCTTCGGCACCTACACCGAGTCGCCGGTTTTCTAAGGCTGCTCGAGAATCGCGCGCGCAAATTGGCGCGCGCGGTAAATCAGAATTTTCTTGAGCATTGATCCGAAAGCGGTTATCGCTTCTCCCTGTCTCCATCCCGGAGACGCAATGACGACGAGAAGGGAACAGGATGACTCGCAAAGCGAAGCTCCTCGGTCTGGCCGCACTCGCGATTCTTTCGGTCGGTGCGACTGTGACACCGGCGGCGTCAGCCGCAGAAGGTCTACTCAAACGTCCCTACTGGTTCAAATCGGACGGGAGCATGACCACCACCCTGACAGGCACTCAGGTTGGCGAAAACGAATTCGAAACCGATACGTATGTGATCAAATGCAAAACCATCACCTACAGCGGCACGATGGCCGGAGAAACAACGACCACACTCACCGTGACGCCTACCTTCAACACCTGTTCGACGATCGGTGGAAATACGGCGACCGTGGAAACGAACGGCTGTTCCTACACGTACCATACGGATGAACAGACAGGCGAAGAAACATCCCCAATTATCCACGACTGGTTCAACGCCTTCGATACGACGACAACAATCGAATGTCCGACGACAACCATCGATGGGAAAAAAGTCACAGACGAAATCAAGATAAAAATCTCGAACGGCGGCGTGCTGAAGTGCACGATCGACATTCCTGAGCAGAATGCGGCCACAGGCGCTCTCTTCAAAGAAGCGAATATGGGCGCACTCAAAGACATCTCGGTCACCAACAGCTTCAGCAAAATCACATACACCGAAACAGCGGGTACGCCCCCCAACGCCTGCACGGAAGGCAAAGACACAACGAACGGGAAATACCGGGGCAGCACGACATTCACCGGCGACAATCTGGCCGGGGAACCGACAAGCATTTGGGTCGATCCGCTGAGTTAGCGGGTCCTGGGGCGGGGCCGGCGCGAGTCGACCCCGCATCCTCATTCCCATGACCGTTCAGGGGTCACCGCTGCTCGAGACACCCGCTAGGGTTTCGAGCCGATGGAGGCAGCAACCGCCCGCAAGATCCGCGTCGTCGTCGCCAAGCCCGGCTTGGACGGGCACGACCGTGGCGCCAAGATCATCGCCAGAGCGCTCCGCGACGCGGGGATGGAGGTGATCTACACCGGCCTGCACCAGACGCCGGAGCAGATCGCCGAGACGGTGATCCAGGAGGACGCCGACGCGGTCGGCCTCTCGATCCTCTCCGGCGCCCATATGACCCTGGTTCCCAGGGTCGTTGCGCTACTGAAGGAGCAGGGAGTAGACGACGTCCTGGTCACGGTCGGGGGGACGATCCCGGCTGAGGACATCCCCGAGCTGAAGGAGCTGGGGGTCGCCGCGGTCTTCACGCCGGGAGCGGGAACCGACGAGATCGTCGAATTCATCCGCGCTGGCTCCGAAGAGCGCCACAAGCGGGAAGAAGCTTGATTCCAAGCGTGATCGAAGTCACGCCGAGCAGCACACCGTCCGATGTATAGATAGACTGATTGACTGGTCAGTCAACCACCTGAGCAACAGCCAAGGAGGCTTGAAACTTGAAGATCTGCGTCCTGGTCAAGGAGGTTCCGGACGCCGCTGTCCAGAAGCGAATCGACCCCGAGACGATGCGCGTGGACCGCAGCGGTGAGAAAAACCTCAACCCCTTCGATACCCATGCAATCGAGGCTGCCATGCAGATCAAGGAGGGCGGCGCGATCCCGGTCGAGGAGGTCGTCGCTGTGACGATGGGCCCCGACTCCGCGGTCCGCGCCCTGCACAAGGCGGTGGCGCTCGGCGCCGACCGCTCGGTGCACCTCTCCGACGATGCGCTGGCAGGCTCCGACGTCTGCGCGACCGGCTACTCGCTGGCGAAGGTGCTGGAGTCAGAGAGCCCCGACCTGGTGCTGCTCGGCCAGCAGTCCGATGACGGCGAGTGCTACACGATCGGCGCGGTCGTCGCCGACCACCTGAAGATGCCGTCGCTGACCCAGGTGATCAAGATCGACGTCACCGACGGCAAGCTGCGCTGCGAGCGCCAGGCCGAGTACGGCTACGACACGGTCGAGGTCGAGTTGCCGGCCGTGATCAGCGTCGGCGACGCGATCAACGAGCCTCGCTACCCCAGCCTCAAAGCGATCATGGGGGCGAAGAAAAAACCCCTGGACGGCAAGGCGACCGGCGACGTCGGCATCGACGGCGGCATGGTCGGCGCGGCCGGCTCCAAGACGACGGTCCTCGCGCTCAACCCGCCGCCTCCCAAGCAGGCCGGGGAGATCATCGAGGACGAGGACACCAACGAGACGGTCGAAAAGATCGTCGCCTGGCTCGACGAGAGGAAGCTGATCTAGATGGCAGGCATCCTGGTTTACGCCCTCCACGACGACGAGGGCAACTTCAACAAAAACTCGCTAGGGGCAATCTCCGAGGCGGCGAAGCTGGCCGGCGAAATCGGCGGCGAGGCCGCCGCGCTGGTGGTCGGCGAGGTCGCCGATGACGCCTGCGCCTCGCTCGGCAACTGGGGCGCGGCCAAGGTCTACCGGGCCAAGAGCGTGCCCGAGGGCCTCGCCCAGCCGATCGTCGACGCGATGGCCAAGGTGATCCAGGACGAGGGCTTCGGCTACGCCCTGTTCGGCGGCGGCCTGCTCGGCTTCGAGATCGGCGCCGGGCTGACCGCACGGTTGAACGCCGGCGTGACGATGGAGGTGACGCAGGTCAAGGTGCAGGACGGCAAGCTGGTCGTCGAGCGACCGATCCTGCAGGACTCCCAGATCGCCGACGTCGGCTACGTCAGCGAGCCGGGGATCATCATCGGTCGCCTCAACGCCTTCGATGCGAAGGAGAGTGGCGGCAGCGCCGAGGTGGTCGACGTCGACGTCGAGCTCTCATCCTGGTCGTCCAAGGCGAAGCTGGTCCAGCGTGGCGAGCAGCGCGGCGCCGATGTCAACATCGAGGACGCCGACATCCTCGTCGGCGGCGGTCGCGGTCTTGGTGCGGCAGAGGGCTTCAAGCAGTGCGAGGAACTGGCCGAGGCGATGGGCGGGGCGGTTGCCGCCACCCGCGCCGTGGTCGACGCGGGCTGGTACCCCTACGCGGCTCAGATCGGCCAGACCGGCAAGACGGTCGCGCCGAAGCTCTACCTGGCCGCCGGCATCTCCGGCGCGATTCAGCACAAGGTCGGGATGCAGAGCTCGGAGAACATCCTCGCGATCAACAAGGACCAGAACGCGCCGATCTTCGAGTTCTCGGATCTCGGCGTGGTCGGCGATCTGCACAAGATCGTCCCCAAGCTGACCGAGGCGATCAAGGCGAAGAAGGGCGGCTGAGCCACCGGCTCGGCCTTCTCTCGACCCCGCAAAGGAGCAAGCGATGCCCTCCGTAAAGCCGATCGACTACCCGCCGCCGTTCGACTCCGCCGACGTGATCGGCCCGCCGACCGATCCGGTCGACGATCGGATCGAGGTCGGCATCGCGATCGTCGGCGGGGGGCCGGCGGGCCTCGCCTGCGCCAACAAATTGATGCAGCTGTTGGCGGACGAGCCGGAGCTGACCGAGAAGCTGGGCGAAGTCCCGGTGGCGGTGATCGAGAAGGGGAAAGTCGCGGGAGCGCACCTGCTCTCCGGGGCGAACGTCGACCCCTCGGCGATGACGCGGCTGTTCCCGGACATGGACCCGGGCGACTGGCCGTCGGTCTACCAGGAGGTGACCAAGGACGCGACCTACTTTCTCACCTCCAAGGCCGCGATCCCGCTGAAGCCGCCGCCGCCCAACTTCCGCAAAGAGGGGACCTACACGATGTCGGTCTCGAAACTGGGCCGCTTCCTCGCCGACAAAGCCGAAGAGGCCGGCGTCTACATCCTCGCCGAGACGGCCGCGACCAAGCTGCTGGTCGAGGACCGGATCGTCAAGGGCGTGCGCTCCGGCGACCGTGGTCGCGGCAAGGACGGCGAGGAGCTCGGCAACTTCGAGCCCGGATCCGACGTCGTCGCCAAGGCGACCGTTCTCGCCGAGGGCACGATCGGCCACCTCACCTACTCCGCCTTCGACTACTTCGACATGCACGGCTCTGACCCGCAGGCGTGGGAGCTCGGGGTGAAGGAGATCTGGGAGGTGCCGAAGCCGCTCGACCGGGTCATCCACACGCTCGGCTGGCCGCTGCGCTGGGGCGCCAAATACAAGGAGGCGGGCGGCAGCTTCATCTACCCGATGGGTGAGGACAAGGTCTGCTTCGGCCTCGTCGTCGGGCTCGACTACACCGATGCCACCTTCTCGGTCCACGACGAGCTGCAGCGCTTCAAGACGCACCCCTTCATCAAGAAGATCATCGAGGGCGGCAAGCGGGTCGGCTGGGGGGCGAAGACGATTCCCTCGGGCGGCTACTGGTCGCTGCCCAAGCGCTTCTCCGTGCCCGGCATGCTGGTCGCCGGCGATGCTGCCGGCATGGTCAACATCGCCGAACTCGCCGGCGTCCACTACGCCATCCGCTCGGGGATCCTGGCCGCCGACACGATCTACCACGCGCTGCGCGACAACGAGGACGGCCTCGCGGGCCCGGATGCGCTGCGGCTGTACGACGTGCAGGTGCGCCAGAGCGAGATCTGGGACGACC
>DATIPC010000064.1:0-12540 GCA_035472395.1 Solirubrobacterales bacterium | reverse complement strand
TGGCGCCGGTGACGATGTCGCCGCCGACGTAGTTGGCGTTGTATGCGGTCAGATCCGCGGTCGAGCGGACGTGGCGACCGACGATCCGCTCGCGCAGGCCGGGGGCGAACCGTTCGATCTGATCGAGCAGCGCCTCGGTCGCGTCACCGGGATAACCGTGCGGGACGTGCGCGTAGGCCCAGACCGGATGGACGTTCCCGTTCGAGCGCGAGGGGTCGGCGAGGTATTGCTGACAGACGAGGACGAAGGGGCGCTCGGGCACCCGGCCACGGTTGATCTCGCGCTCGGAGACGATGACCTCCTCGAAGGAGCCGATCGCGTGAACGGTCCCGGCCCGTCCCGACGCCGCGTCGGCCCAGGGCACCCCGCCCTCGACCGCGAGGTCGACCTTGAAAGCGCCCGGGCCGTGCTTGTAGCGACGATAGGCACGCGCCACCCGCTGCGGCAGACGGTCGCCGGCGATATCGGCGACCGCGCCCGGGGCGAGGTCGAGAACGACAGCGTCGGCGGCTGGCAGCTCACTCAAAGAGCGCACCATCCGGCCCGTCTCGATCTTGCCGCCATGCTCGTGCACCACCGCTGCCAAGGCGTCGGCGATCGCCTGCGAGCCGCCGCGGGCGACCGGCCAGCCATTGCTGTGGCAGGCGCAGGTCAGCGCCATTCCGGCGGCCGAGCTGAACGGGCGCGAGAAAGGGCTGAAGGAGTGGGCGGCGGTGCCGCCGAACAGGGCCCGCGCCTGCGGGGTCGGCAGGGACCGAGCCAGCAGCGCCGCCGGGGCTAGAGCTGGCAGGCCGAAGCGGGCCAGGCGCAGTGGGTGCCGCGGCAGGCGCAGCAATGGCCTCATGAAGTCCTCGCCGACGGCGTCGAAGTGCTCCGCAGAAGAGCCGAACAGCCGCTTCCACGCGGACCCGGCAGGGCCGAGTCCGGCTGCGGTCTCCTCGATCGAGCGCAGCATCACGGCAGCGCTGCCATCGTCGAAGGGATGGGCGAGGTCGATCTCCGCCCAGGCCCACTCGAGCCCGTGCCGCTCGAGATCGAGCGAGTTCAGCGCGATCGACCCGGGGGAAAACGGGTGCGACGCCGAGCAGTCGTCGTGCAGCAACCCCGGCAGGGTCAGTTCGCTGGTCCGGGCACCGCCGCCGATCGCCTCGGCCGCCTCGATCACCGTCACCCCCACCCCGCGCGCGGCCAGCGTCGCCGCGCAGGAGAGGCCGTTGGGGCCGGCGCCGACGACGATCGCGTCGCTCATGCTGGGGTCGCGGCGCGACCGGCCCCGGTCGCCTGGACCCGGTCCGTCTCGACCGGGAAGGGCTTCCCGTCCAGCCAGGGCTGGCGCTCGACCATGTCGGCGACGTTCACCCAACCCTCCTCGACCAGGCCGGTGGCGGCGTCGAAGATCCGGTAGCGCTGGCGTGGCACGCCGGCGGGCTGGGACTCGAGCACGACCACTCGTACCTCGCCCGGCGCGAAACGGCAGTGCTCCTGGATCGCCGCCAGCAGCCGCTGGTCGTGGAAATGGCCGTCGCCGAAGTTGTAGCCGAGCACGACCCCTGCCACCACCTCGCCCTCGCGCACGTCGTACTCCTCGACATTCTCCACGGCGCGCTGCACGAGCCCGTTGAGGGCACGGCCGTGGGAGTGCATCGAGCGGAAGGCGAGGCCTTTGTAGATCAGCACCTCGATCAGCTCCCGGTCGTAGAACTTGGCCAGCTGCTCGGTCACGATCGGCGCCGGCTTGACCAGGTCGCGGTCGAGCTTCCCCTCTGCCCCGCTGCCCTTGCTGAACAGCCACTGGGTGGTCGCCCAGTTGCCCGCGTAGTAGCGCATCGAGGGCAGGAACGAGACCAGGTCAGGACGGAAGTTGCCGAGCACGGGAAGGCCGACACAGGTGGTGGCGAGGATCGCGATCAGCAGCGGGTCGTCGACGGTTGAGAACGACGTCGCCCCGTAGTGCCCGAAGAGGAAGAGCAGACCGAAGATCATGAAGATGTTCCACTCCAGCGGCACCGCCAAGGGGAAGGTGGAGAGGATGTGGAGGTGGAAGATCACCATCCCGGCGACCGCGATAGTGCCGATGACACCACCCTGGGAGACGAGCAGGATCAGCGGCAGGGTGAACTCCATCACCGTGCCCATGTGGGCAGCAAGGGCCCCCAATGAAGAGGGTCGTAGATCCTCGGGATGGTCGCGATAGAGGCGCCGCTTCGCTGCCCGCCAACGGTTCCACGGCGTGTTGCTGATCATCACCGTAACCACGAAGGGGAAGTGACGGTTCAGCTTCGAGGACGCCGCACCCCACCAGATGCAGACGAAGACGAGCTGGGCGGCGACGATCATGTTGGTGAGCGGGAAGAGGAAGACGATCGCCAGGTTGCCGTAGATCTCGGCGCGGGCGGCCAGGAACGGGACCTTGTCGCGCAGGCCAAGGAGAACCAGCAGGGCGAGCAGGACACCGACCGCGACCGGGTCGAGCCGGCCGGCCGTCAGGGCGGTTGCATCGACGCCGTCGGCAAGCAACAGGTTGAGTGCTGCGGCGATCAGCCCCGCGTAGAGGGCGACGTCGAGCAGCGTCCGCCGCGTGCCGCGGGTGAGCGGCACTCGCTCGGGCCACGGCGGCAGCCGCGTAGTGCCGGGGCGCAGCCAGTAGAGGACACCGCCGATCATCGGCGAGAAACGCAGCGTCAGCGGCAACGAGCCGGCGCCGAGGCCGAGCACCTCCCACAGCATCGTCCAGATCACGGCCTTCTGGAAGACGATCGGCTCGGTCCACCAGGAGCCGAGGTCGCCGAGCCCGCCCAAGCCCGACGTTGCCGAGATCAGCAGCAGCCCACCGCCCGCGTAGAGGACGAGCTTGACGACGTAGAGCAGGTAGACGAAGTAGGGCGTCCCGAACCCGTTCAGCGCCCAGTCCTGCGCGCACACCTTGATCCGCTCGAGGTGAGGAAGGCGCCGCCACTCCTCGTACTCGAACGGCGGTGGCGTGGGTTGCATGAAGCCCATGCCATGAGCCTATCCCGGCAGGGGTTCCACTTAACTTTTTCCGAAGACCCGATGCGGCTGTCCGCGAGCGTCGCCGCGGAAAAAGTACAAGACGTTCCACCCCTACCGGGATAGGCTCCCACGGTGGCAGTCAGCGGGCATCCTCTACTTGTCGTCGACACCCCTTCGATGCTGTTCCGCGCTTTTTACGCGCTGCCCGATTCGATCGTCGGAGCCGACGGGAAGCCCGTCAACGCACTGCTGGGTACGGCCAACCTCGTGTTGCGGGAGATTGAAGTGCACGAGCCACGCGCCGTCGTCCTCTGCTTCGGCCCCGATGCCGCCTCCTACCGCACCGAGCTCTACCCCGCCTACCACGCCGAGCGCGAGGCGGCGATGCCCGATGAGCTCTCACCGCAGTTCGCCGCCAGCCGCGACTTCTTCGAGGCCTTCGGCTGGACCGTCGCGATCAGCGACTCGCTCGAGGCCGACGACCTGCTCGGCACCTTCGCCCGCCACGAGGCCGAGGCCGGCGGCCGGGCATTGCTGCTGACCGGCGACCGCGACATGTACCAGTGCGCGGGAGAGCTCGTCACCGTCCTCTACGTCCGCACCGGGGGCGGCAAAGGGGCCGAAGAGGTCGGCCCAGCCGAGGTGCGCGAGCGCTACGGCATCGACCCGGCGCAGGTGCCCGACTTCATCGCCCTGCGCGGCGACCCCTCCGACGGCCTGCCCGGCGCCAAGGGCGTCGGCCCGAAAACGGCGGCGGAGCTGCTGCGCCGCCACGGCTCGCTGGAGGCGACCCTCGACAACGCGATCCGCGAGCCGCGACCCAAGCTTCGCGGGGCCCTGCTCGAGGCGCGCGATGAGCTGCTCGCCTTCAAGGACATCGCCACCCTGCGCGACGCCGGAGTCGAGCGACCGCCAGACCGCCCTACCGACTGGGCCGGCGCCGCGGACGCCGCCCGCGAGCGCGGAATGAACCGCCTCGCCGAGCGACTCGAGGCCGAGGCGGCAGGGTAGGTCAGGCGACGATCGGGTCGGCCGGCCGCCGTTTCGGCGCGCCGCTGGAGAACTGCATCGCGCCATCGTCGAGCGGTCCGCGCCTGATCGTGCGGATGTCGAGGGCGTAGTTCTGGCGCAGCTTCCACGGCTCCTTCGAGCCCTGTTTAGGGAACCGATCGAGCGAGCGCTGGACGTAGCCGGAGGTGAAGTCGAGCAGCGGCTGCTCGGTGACCGAGGGATCGGTGATCTCGGGCACGCAGCGACGGTACCCGTGCGCGTCCATGTGATCGAGCAGTCGGCAGACGTACTCGGAGGTGAGGTCGGCCTTGAGCGTCCAGGAGGCGTTGGTGTAGCCGACGGTGAAGACGCAGTTGGGGACGCCGCTCAGCATCATGCCCTTGTAGGTCATCTTGCCGGGGACCTCGACCTCCTCGCCGTCGACGGTCAGCCGTATTCCTCCGAGGAAGAGCAGGTTCAGCCCAGTCGCGGTGACTACCACGTCGGCCTCGAGCTCCTCGCCGGACTCGAGCTCGATTCCCCGCTCGGTGAAGCCGACGATCTTGTCGGTGACGACCGAGGCGCTGCCGTCTGAGATCGCCCGGAAGAGGTCGCCGTCGGGGACCAGGCACATGCGCTGATCCCAGGGGTTGTAGCGGGGCTTGAAGTGCTTGTCGACGTCGTAGCCGGGGGGCAGCGAGCGCTCCACGCCCTTGCGAATCAGCCGTTTGATCAGATCGGGCCGGCGGCGGCTGAACTGGTAGAAGATCGCCTGCATCAACACGTTCTTCCAGCGCACGATCGCGTATGCGGCACGATCGGGAAGGTGGCGCCGCAGCGCGTTGGCGATCCCGTCCTCGGCCGGCAGCGAGGCGATGTAGGTGGGCGAGCGCTGCAGCATGGTCACGTGCGCGGCCTGCTCGGCCATTGCCGGAACCAGCGTCACCGCGGTCGCGCCGCTGCCGATCACGACGACGCGCTTGCCCTCGTAGTCGAGGTCCTCGGGCCAGTGCTGCGGGTGTGCGACCGGGCCGGCGAAGCGCTCGACCCCCTCGAAGTCAGGGGTATAGCCCTCGTCGTAGCGGTAGTAGCCGCTGCAGGTCCAGAGGAGGCCGCAGGTCAACCGCACCGTCTCCCCCGTGTCGGTCCGTTCCGCCTCGATCGCCCAGCGCAGGTCGTCGCTCGACCACTCGGCGCTGAGGACACGGTGATGGAAGCGGATCTTCTCCTCGATTCCGTGATCGCTCGCCGTCTGCCGCACGTAGCGCAGGATCGAGGCGCCGTCGGTGATCGACTTGGCCTCGGTCCACGGCTTGAAGCGGTAGCCCAGCGTGTGCATGTCGGAGTCCGAGCGGATGCCGGGATAGCGGAAGAGGTCCCAGGTCCCGCCGAGGTCCTCGCGCGCCTCGAGGATCGCGTAGCTCTTGCCTGGGCAGCGCTCCTGCAGGTGATACGCGGCGCCGATCCCGGAGAGGCCGGCGCCGACGATCAGCACATCGAGATGTTCGGGCGACCCCTCACTCACAGGAGGCCATTCTCGCATGCTGGCTGATCAGCCAGTGTGACGAGCCGCATTGCGCCCCGAGGGGGCTACGCACGGCTGACGTCGTACCTGAGATGGGTGACGTCTGGGGTCTCGACGACCAGCGTCGGCTCCAATGCCAAGCCAGCGCCGGCACTGTTCTCGAAGAGGCGGGCGCCGCCGCCGAGCAGGACCGGCACCACGTTGAGCTGCATCTGATCGACCAGGCCCGCGGAGAGGTACTGCCTGGCGGCTTCGGCGCCGCCGCCGAGAACGACGTCCTCTTCGCCCGCCGCATCTCGCGCCTGCTCCAGCGCCGACTCGATCCCGTCGGTGACGAAGGTGAAGGTGGTGCCGCCCTGCAGCTCCAGAGGCTCGCGCTCGTGATGGGTGAGGACAAAGACCGGCACGTGGAAGGGCGGCTCGTCACCCCACCAGCCATTCCAGGGATCCTCGCCCCAGGGCCCCGGCCCACCACCGAACATGTTGCGCCCCATCACGACCGCGCCGGTCCCGGCCTGCGCTTCTTCCATCAGCGGGGTACTGGCATTGACCTCGCCGCCCTCACGCCCGTGCGGCTCGCGCCAGGCAGCGAGCTTGATGACCCACTCGTGCAACTGCTCGCCGCCTTCTCCGAGCGGGTTCTCCTCGCTCTGGTTGGGGCCGGCGACGAAGCCGTCGAGTGAGATCGAGATCTCGAAGCGGAGCATGACCGGCTCAGTCGCGAGGCTTGTAGCGGTGGTGGAGCATCAGGTCGTTGCCGTCTGGATCGGTGAAGAAGGCCATGTGACAGACCCCCGAGTCGAAGGTCTCCCCGTTGAAGACGACGCCCTTTGCCTCCAACTCCTCCCGCGCCGCGGCGACGTCGTCGACGTGCAGCGCCGGGTGGGCGTTTTTCTGCGGCGCAAAGGTCATGCCCATTTTCTCCGGCTCCCAGATGCCGAAGCAGGTGTCCCCCGCCCAAAACTCGAAGCGGCCCTTCTCGTCCGGTCGCAGTCCAAGCGTCTCGACGTAGAAGCGGCGCGACCGCTCGCTGTCCTGCGAGGGAATTCCGATGAAGTCGGTCTTGCTGATCACGAGGTCCTCCAGTGCCGGTCGAATGGGTGGCGGCCCGCTCAGGGTACCGCCCCCCGGCGCGAGGCAAAAGGGTCCGGATCGACCGCGGGGTAGGCTGGCGCGGAGTGAACGTCCTGATCGCCGCTGACATGGAGGGCATCGCCGGCATCGACGACTACCGCGACTGCCTGCCCTCGCATCCATCCGCTTACGCGCGCGGCCGGGCGCTGATGACGGATGAGGTGCTGGCGGCGATCGATGCCCTGCGCGGCGCCGGCGCCGAGCGGATCTCGGTCGGCGACTGGCACATGGTCGGGACCAACATCGAACGCGACCGGATCCCGGCCGGGATCGAGGTGCGCCCGATCGCCGACCTGGCGCTGGTCGAGGCCAATCCCTCGCTGACGAAGGCGCATGGCGGGCCCCTCGACGCGGTCGTGATGATCGGCCATCACGCCCGCACGCCAAGTCCGCGCGGGTTCTGCTCGCACACCTTCATCTGGGAGATGGAGGTGCTGCTGGACGGCGAGTCGCTCAGCGAGGTGCAGGTGTACGCGCAGGGCCTGGCGGCCGAGGGGATCCCGGTGCTGGTCGCAGCCGGCGATCGCTGGCTGCTCGAGGAGCTCGGCGAGGGCGAGCTGGGCAGCGCCCGCCTGGTGAGGACCAAGGAGGGCCAGGGCCGGGCACGGGCGCCCTCACGCGAGACCACGGCCACCCGCGCCGAGCTGGCCGAGGCGATCGTCGCCGCGAGCGCGGCGCCGCTGCGGCCCCCACCGGCGCGCAGCTACCCGGCGGAGCTGAGGATCACGCTCGAGGGCAAGGAGCTGGCGACGATGACGGTGTCCGAGCCCGCCGACCTGCTCACCGCGATCGCAACCGTCTTCCGCACGAGTCAGGTCTCACGCGAGTACCGCCAGCTCGCGAAGTTGCTCCCGGCCGGGCACGACTCGCGGGCGCGCAAGCTACAGCGGCGCCTCGGCAGCCTCATCGCCACGCCGGTGATGCTCTCGAAAGAGCGGCGCTGGCTCGCCCCGAGCAGGTAGCCGCCGAACCATCTCCAGTCATAGACGGCTTTACAGCGAGAGCACGTGGGCGCTTTTCGGCTCCACCCTGGCCTCGATCACGTCGAGGTAGGCGTCCCGGACGGCCTCGAAGCCCTCGCCGCGGATCGGATCGAGCCAGTCGCCCGTCCACTCGCAGAACGGGTGCCAGGCGTCGGCCACGCGCGTCTCGAGACCGGCGCGACCCCAGTCCTTACCGCGCTTGACGACTCGATCGGGGGCGAAGAAGAAGGCCGGCGTGGGTCCGGGAAGCTCGCCCGCTCCGGCCCCGAGCTCCTCCCAGTGGGTGGCTCCCACCGCCATGCTGTGGACGAGGTCGTCGTCGTAGTGCGAATGCACCGCGAGCCGCACGTCCCCGTCGCCGGCGACGTCGACGAAGACGGCGGGCCCGCGCTCGAGCGAGCCGATCGCGTCGTAGGCGACGACGCGATCGTAGATCCCGAGCCCCTCGACGAAGCCGGTGTTCCGCGGCGAGGTCAGCCCGACCAACTCGACGCCGTCGCGCTGGGCCAGCATGAAGGCGGCGGCGATCGCGGTCTTGCTCGAGGCGCTGGAGATCAGCACCGGTCCACGCCTGGCCAGGCCCTCGTCAGCGAGCTGGTCGTCGATCAGGAACGAGGTGAAGAAGAGTGGCCGCAGCAGCATCTGGGCCTCCTCGGTGTCCGCCCGATGAAAGGGATCGGCCTCGGTCGCCAGATAACGGTGATATGCCGAGGGCAATGCCGCCCGGTGGGGCGAGCCGTCGACGAACCCGGCCTCACCGGCACCGGCCGGCGTCACGACCAGGTGCGAGGAGGGCGGCAGGTACCCGTACAGGCGCGTCCCCGCCTCGACTTCCTCAGCCTCGCTGCGCTCGACCTCGGCGAAGCCCCACATCGGGACACGGCCCCAACCGTCCTCGGCCGGGAAGAAGTCCCAGTAGGACATCGCCTCGCCGAAGACCGCGTAGGTGATGTTGTTCGCGGTCAGCCCGAAGGTCTTGACCCGAAGCAGCGCCTGGCCTGGCTCGAGAGTGGCAACCGAGGGATCCGCGATGCGGCACTCACGCAGGTCGTCGCGCTTGACGAGGAAGTCGGTCATCGGCACCCGCATGCTCTCACGTTCATACTGGTGACATTCCATGGAGGGTTCGCAGGCGGAGATGAAGACGGTTCTGGTCACGGGGGGCTCCGGGTTTCTCGGGAGCTGGTGTGTGATCGAGCTCTTGCGCCGCGGCTACGAGGTGCGCACGACCGTGCGCGACCCCTCGCGCGAGCCGCAGGTCCGGGCGGCGATCGCAGCCGAGGTCGATGCCGGCGATCGCCTCTCGGTGCTGGCCGCGAACCTGCGCAGCGACGACGGCTGGGCGGAGGCGGTAAACGGCTGCGATTACGTCCTCCACGTCGCCTCGCCCTTCCCGCCGCAGCAGCCGAAAGACCCCGACGAGCTGATTGTGCCGGCGCGGGATGGAACCCTGCGCGTGCTGCGGGCGAGCCTGGATGCCGGCGTCGACCGCATCGTCGTCACCTCCTCGGTCGCCGCGGTCACCGGGGGTCTCGGACCCTCGTCCTCGCCGCTCACCGAGGAGGACTGGAGCGATCCCGACAACCCCAAGCTGACGCCCTACGCGCGCTCGAAGACGATCGCCGAGCGCGCCGCTTGGGACTTCATGCGCGAGCAGAACGCGACGGAGAAGCTGGCGACGGTCAATCCCGGCGCCATCGTCGGCCCCGTGCTGAGCGACGATCGCTCCTTCTCGTTGGAAGCGATCGAGCGGTTGCTGCGGGGCATGCCCGGCGTGCCCCGGATCGGGTTCAGCTTCGTCGACGTGCGCGACGTCGCCGATCTGGAGATCAGAGCGATGACCGATCCCAAGGGGGGCGGCGAGCGCTTCATCGCGGTGGAGTCGTTCCAGTGGATGGCAGACGTCGCCGGGGTGTTGCGCAACCGCATGGGCGAGGCGGCGGCGAAGATGCCGAGCCGAGCCGTTCCCAACCTGCTCGTACGCGGGATGGCGATCTTCGACCCCGGCGTCCGCTCGATTCTCGGTCAGCTCGGCAAAAAGAGGGATCTGTCGAGCGCGAAGGCCAAGAGCCTGCTCGGGTGGTCCCCCCGGCCCATTGAGGAGACGATCGTCGAGTGCGCCCAGAGCTTGATCGACCAGGGCGTCGTCGGATCCGCTGCCAGCTCCTAGCGCGCATGCACTGCATCCCGGCCGGGTAGTCGCGAGGCAAGCGACAGAGAAGGAGACCCGATCGGATGCCGGGAACCAAACAGCTCACCGACAGCTCTGCAGGAACTCTCACCTTGGGGGAGGACACCGAGATTCGTCGCCTGGGTTACGGCGCGATGCGGATCACCGGGGAGGGCGTGTGGGGGCCGCCCAGGGACCCGGCAGCCGCTCGCGCGGTACTGAGGCGGGCGCGGGAGCTGGGCGTCAACCTGATCGATACCGCCGACTCCTACGGCCCCCACGTGAGCGAGGAACTGATCGCGGAGGTCCTCTATCCGTACGAGGGCCTGACGATTGCAACGAAGGGCGGCCTCGAGCGCACGGGACCCGGGAAATGGCCGCGCAACGGCCACCCCGATCACCTCAAGCGGGCGTGCGAAGGGTCCTTGCTGCGCCTGCGGGTCGATCGGATCGACCTCTACCAGCTGCACTCGCCCGATCGGGAAGTCCCCTACGAGGAATCGGTCGGGGCGATGAAGCAGCTCCAGGACGAGGGCAAGGTGCGCCACGTCGGCATCTCGAACGTCTCGGTCGCGCAGCTCGAAAGGGCACGCGAGATCGTCAACGTCGTCTCCGTGCAGAACCGCTTCAACCTCGGCGACCGCAGCTCCGAGGACGTGCTCGATCGCTGCGAGGAGCTGGGCATCTGCTTCTTGCCCTGGTTTCCACTGGCCGCGGGCGATCTCGCCGAGCCGGGCGGAGCCGCGGCCGAGATCGCCAAGGCCCACGGGGCAAGCACCGGCCAGGTCGCGCTGGCGTGGCTGCTGCGCCGCTCGCCGCTGATCGCCCCGATCCCTGGAACGTCATCCGTCGGGCATCTGGAAGAGAACGTCGCGGCGACCGGAATCGAGCTCTCCGACCAGGAGCTCGAGCAACTCAGCAACGCCAGCGCCTGAGGCAACCGGTCGGAGTGGGCCCGAAACGCACCAGGGCCGCCGAAAGGCGGCCCTGGCAACAGGTGCTTGGAACGAGCGCGGAAAACACGGCCGAGTGGGACAAAGCCCGGCCTCCCTTTGCTCGCCGGTGCCCGGGGTGGATTCCGCCGGGCGCCCAAACCAGTGCGGCGCCTAGCGGCCCTGCACCTCCAGAGTCCCCTCAAGCATGTGACTCAAAATAGGACCACCTCCTTTCTCTGGTGATCCGATTGAAGCAAATCGTCAGGCCGATCGCCCTCCCACCGGCCTGACGAGGCTCAGGCTTCCTCGCCGCAGCGGAGGCGCGTCACCAGCCACGCCTCGATCGCCTCGGCGGTTGCTTCAGCGCTGTCTGCGACGAGGGCGAAGTGATCGCCGGCGATCTCGACCGTATCCCCGGACGGCCACTCAGCCGACCCGCCGTTCCGCGCCGGTCCTGTCCTCAGCGCTTCGCTCGCGCGGAGCATCAACTCGGGCGAGTCGAGCGAAACCCGCTGCCATTCGGAGAGCAAGCGTATGTAGGCGCCCATCTTGATCAGGTGATCGTCGTCGATCGCGATGGCCTCGTGATCCATCTCGAAGAGCCTTCCCATGATGTTGGAGAAGATTTCGCCCATACCCTCTTCGGAGGGGAGATCGAGGTCGAGGTCGATCATCACCAGGCCCTGTGGCGCCGCCCCTTCGCTCTCGAGCTTCGCCGTCAGGGAATGCGCCAAGACCCCACCGCTCGAGTAACCGACGAGAACGAACGGATCCCCGGCGACCACCTCTAGGACCGACCGGGCAAGGACGTCCACGGCCAGGCCCCACGAGGCGGGCAGGGGCCCACCCCTTCGGAACCCCGGCAGGGAGAGCGCCGTCACCCCCCTACGACCTTCGAGCGCTCGTGCGATCCGCACGAACTGGTGCGGACCGCCCCCGACCACGAACGACGGAATGCAGATCAGACGCGGCAATGCCCCGCCGGTCGAGATCTGTGTTCCGAGCGGCGGCTCGTCGAACTCATCGAGCGAGCGGAAGGACGGATGGAATTCCGAAGCCTGGGCGAGCAGGGGGGCGATCTCGGCAGCCCTGCCCTCTCGGTGGGCATGGGAGACGAGCGTTCTGAAAGTGAGCCCGCCAGGGGACGCGGCGGCGTCGACCTGCCCGCCATCCGTGCTTCCCGGCTTTTGCCCGGCGAGGCTGTCCAGCAGGTAGACGGCAATGGCTTTGGGCGTCGGGTGGTCAAAAGCCAGCGTCGGTGGAAGTTGCACGGCCGTGGCAGCGGCGAGGCGGTTGCGCAACTCGACGGCGCCGAGCGAATCGAGGCCGATCTCGAGCAGCGCCCGATCCGGCTCGATCTCCTCGGGAGAAGAGCGGGCAAGGATGGCAGCGACATGCTCGCGGACGGCCATCAGAACCACAGCCTCTCGCTCCACCTCAGGGATCGAGGCGAGGCGACGGGCGAGGGTGCCGGCGGCCTCTGAGCGGCGCCCCTGGGTGCGCACAACACCCGAGAGCAGGGGCGGCAGCAGACCGGCGCGGGCGAGGGGACGCAGCGCGGCCGTGTCCAACGGGACGGCGAGAGCGACGGGCTGTGCCAGTGCCTGGGCGCGGTCGAGGAGCTCCATTCCCCGCTCGTCGGAGAGCGCCACCAGGCCCACCCGCTTGATCCGCTCGCGGTCTGCCTCAGAGAGCCCTGCGGTCAGCTCGCTTTGGCGCTCCCATGCCCCCCAGGCGATCGCGGTGGCGGGCAGCCCTTCTTGGCGTCGCCTCTGGGCGAGCGCGTCGAGGAATGAGTTGGCAGCTGCGTAG
>DATIPC010000063.1:0-9971 GCA_035472395.1 Solirubrobacterales bacterium | reverse complement strand
CTTGTCTATGAGAACCAGAACGTCCATCAGCAGGGCGTAAGCCTACGTGTCAGAGATATTTTCGGTGAAGAAGCCGTGATTTCCTCGGCTTTCTGCAAACTCTCGCCCACATGGGCAACGGTTGGCAAAAGCCTACCTTTCACCCAGGCGTCCCGCCATCGCGGCCGCCACCGGCGCCGGAACGAGGTCGGAGACGTCGCCCCCGAAGGTCGCCATTTCCTTCACCCCGGTCGAGGAAAGGAAGCTGTAATGGGGCGAGGAGATCATGTAGATGCTCTCGATCCCGGGGTCGAGCTTGCGGTTGAGCTGCGCCATCTCGAACTCGTACTCGAAGTCGGAGATCGCCCGCAGCCCCTTGACGATCGCCTTCGCCCCCTGTTCGCGGGCGAACTCGACCAGCAGGTTGGAGAAGATCTTGACCTCGACGTTGGCGAGGTCGGCGGTGGCTTCGCCGATCAGGGCCTGGCGCTCCTCGGCGGTGAACAGCGTCTTCTCCTTGCGAATCGGGTTGTTGACGACACCGACCACGACCCGCTCGAAGACCTGCGAGGCGCGCTTGATGATGTCGAGGTGCCCATTGGTGACCGGGTCGTAGCTGCCGGGGCAGACGACGGTGCCATCGCGCTCGGCCATCAGACGGCCCTCGCGTAGAAGGAGACATCGGCCGCCCCGTAACGACGCTGGCGCAGCGGCTCCAAGGAATCGAGCCGCAGCGGGCGGCGAGCGCCGCTCTCGACGATTGCCCGTCCTCCCTCTGAAAGGAGACGCGGCAAATGTGTGTTCAGTTCCTGCCCCACGCGGTCGGCGAGTCTATAGGGGGCGTCGACGAAGATGAGGTCGAAGCCGGGCGCGGCGGCGTCCTCGGCCTTGCCTGCCAGCCAGCGACCGACCTCGGAGCGCACCAGCTCAACCCGCCCACCGAGACCGAGCCGCTCGACGTTGCCGAGCGCCGGGCGGGTGTCATGGTCGACCAGGACGGCCGTGGCGGCGCCGCGCGAGAGCGCCTCGATCGCCAGCGCCCCGGTCCCGCAGTAGAGGTCGAGGACGCGTCCGCCGCCGACGTCACCGAGCGCCGAGAAGATCGCCTCGCGGACACGGTCGGAGGTGGGGCGAACCTTCCAGCCACGCGGCGCGACGAGGTTCCGTCCCTTCAGCTCTCCGGCGATCACCCTCACGATCAGAGTGCTACCGGGTCGGCGGCGCCGGTGCCGAAGCGGCGGCGCGCCGCCTCCAGCAGGGGGCCCAGCTCTGGCGCGTCGAGGGAGCCGTGACGGCGCAACAAAGCCAACACCTCGTCGCGCGCCGCAACCAGGATCGGCGTTTCCTCGGGCAGCTCGGCGACGGCGAAACGCGGCAGGCCGTGCTGGCGCGTTCCCAATACCTCACCCTCGCCGCGCAAGGTGAGGTCGACCTCGGCGAGCTTGAACCCGTCGCGCTCGCGCTCCACGGCCTTGAGGCGGCGCCGCGCCATTCCACCGGCGTCTTCCGGGAAGAGCAGGCAGTGGGAGCTGTGCGCGCCCCGCCCCACTCGCCCGCGCAGCTGGTGCAGTTGGGAGACGCCGTAGCGCTCGGCCCCCTCGATCACCATCACCGTGGCGTTGGGCACGTCGATCCCGACCTCGATCACGGTGGTCGCGACCAGCACGTCGGTGACCCCGGAGGTGAAGGCCTCCATCGCCTCCCCCTTGCGGGCTGAGGGCATCTGGCCGTGGATCACGCCGATCGAGAAGCCACTCAGCTCCTCCGCGGCGAGCCGCTCCGCCTCGACCTCGGCGGCGCGCCCGAGGATCTTCTCGGACTCCTCCACCAGCGGACAGACGACATATGCCTGGCGACCCTCGCGCAACTGCGCGCGGATGAACTCGTAGGCGGCGGCGCGGTCGTCCTCCTCGACCAGCCGCGTCTCGACCGGCTGCCGCCCAGCCGGCAGTTCGCGCAATGCGGTCGTATCGAGGTCGCCGTAGGCGGTCAGCGAGAGCGTGCGCGGGATCGGGGTCGCCGTCATGTGGAGCACGTGGGGAACCATCCCCTCCACCCTCTTCTCGTCCAGGGCTCGGCGCTGCTCGACGCCGAAACGGTGCTGCTCGTCGACGACGCAGACGCCCAGCCGGGCGAAGCGAACGGCGGGGTCGATCAGCGCGTGGGTGCCCACCGCCAGCCCGAGCTCACCGGTGGCGAGCCGCTCCAGCGCCTCCCTGCGCCTGGCCGCCGGGGTCGCTCCGGTCAGCAGCGTAAACGGGGTCGCGTCCTCCGCCAGCAGCCTCCCCAGGGTGACCGCGTGCTGCTCGGCCAGAGTCTCCGTCGGCGCCATCAGCACAGCCTGGAACCCTGCTTCCAGCGCCCGCAGCATCGAGTACAGGGCGACGACCGTCTTCCCCGACCCCACCTCCCCCATCAGCAGCCGTTGCATCGGCTCGCCGGAGTCGAGGTCGGCGTCGATCTCGTCGAAGGCCTTCAGCTGATCCCGCGTCGGCTCGAACGGCAGCGACTCGATCCAACGCCCCACCGCCTCGCCCGGCTTGCCGAGCCTTGGCGCCGGCCGAGCGGTGCGGTGCGTCCGCTTCCGCGTGGTCAGAAGCGCCTGGTAGAGGAAGAGCTCTTCGAACGCGAGCCGCTGGCGAGCTTCCTCGACGTCCCCCTCGCTCTCAGGAAAGTGGACCGCCTTGATCGCGTCCCCAACCCCTGCAAGTCCCCTGCGAACCCGCAACTCGGCGGGAAGCCCCTCGAGCTCGTCCCCCACCCACCGGATCGCCTGCTCCATCCACTGTCGGATGCGCTGCGCTTTGAGCTGCTCGGTCGCAGGGTGGACCGGAACCAGTTTCTGCGCCTCTCCCGCCTGGACCGGCGGGCCAGGGGCCATCAATTCGTATTCGGACACGCGGAACCCGCGTTTGTCTCTCGACCCGGTGATCAGCAGCTGCGTCCCTTCGGTCAGCTTCTGCGCCACCCACGGCTGGTTGAACCAGGAAGCCCTCACCGAGCCCGTCTCGTCGCCGACTTTGACCGAGGTGATCGAGAGACCGCGACGTCGGAACGTGCTCGCCCTGCCGCCCTGCACCTCGACGCGAACGGTCGCCTGCTTTTTCGGCTCGAGACTCGAGACTGGGACGATCGTGCGGTCGCGGTGGCTGTGCGGGAAGCGCAAGAGCAGGTCGCCGACGGTCGCGATGCCCGCATCGGCCGCCGCTTCGGCCAGTTTCGAGCCGACGCCCTCCAGGGCATCCAGCGACACGTCGAGAGCGTCGGGGCGGGGCCAACGAACAGGGGCATCGCGCAACCGCTGCGGCGTCAGCTCAGAGGCACCCGCGAAGGAGCGACTCACTGCGAGGCGAGCAGCCACCACCAGCTCGGCTGACCCCCCTCGTGGGTCTCGACCTCGACCCCATCGGGGACGTGGGTGTCAATCTCCTCGAGCGGGATCGGGGCATCTCTGCCGGCCAGCACGGTGACGATCTCGGCCCCCTCGGCGAGGCGTTCGAGCGTCGCCGCAAGGGACGAGCCGGCTCCACCCCAGGCGACGATCTCCTCGCCGACGAAACCGACCGCGTCCCCGGCGCGGAAGCGACCCTGCACGTCGTCGCGGGCCGCCGGCGCCACGCCACCGGAGACGATTCCCTCCAGCGCCGCCGCCAGCCGCTCGGCGTTCTCCTCGGCCGAGAGCCCGGTGTCGAGCTCGACCAGGGCCAGCAGACCGGCCTGCTGCGACGTCGCAGCGACCACTCGCGCCGGCTTCTCCGACAGCTCGCAGGCGCGCTCGGCGGCCATGATCACGTTCGAGGAGCTGGGCAGGACCAGCACCTCCTCCGCCGGCACCTCGTGGATGCCGGCGAGCAGCTCGTAGGTGGAGGGGTTGAGGGTCTCGCCGCCGGGGACGACGTGGGCACCCAGCTCGGCGAAGAGTCGCTCCAGGCCCTCTCCTGCGGCGACCGCTAGGACGCCCGTGCGCCCGGCTTGCAGCCGCGCCCGCCGCTCCGCGATCTGCTCCCGCATGTCGGCTACGTCGAGGTTGGTGACCCGGCCAGCGCCCTCGAACAGCGCCACGGCCGCTTCCGGCTCGTCGGTGTGGACGTGGACCTTGAGCGTCACCTCGTCGCCGACCACCAGCACCGAGTCGCCCAGGCCCTCGAGGCGGGGGAGGAAGTCGCGTGCGGCGAGGCCGGTGCCGGAGACGATGAAGTTGGTGCAGTAGCGGTAGCGGCTGTCCTCGTGGTGCGGGCGGCTGAGCGGCGGCGGCCCGTGATGGGAGACCTCCGGCGGTGCCACGCCATCGCCGCGCAGGCCGGCGACGACGCCGGCGAGGATCAGCACCAGGCCGTAGCCGCCGGCATCGACGACCCCCGACTCGCGCAGCACCTCGAGCTGCTCCGGCGTCCGCTCGACCGCGCGCTGACCGTCAGCGATCGCCTGCTCGAGGACCTCGGCGAGGACCGCGTCCTGCTGCTCGTCGCTGACGCCCTGGTCGAGCCGCTGCTTGCCCGCCTCGAGGTGAGCGAGCTGGCGCGCGATCGAGTGCGCCATCTCGCGGAAGACGGTCAGCATCGTGCCCTCGGCCGGATCGCGGACCGAGGCGTAGGCGGCATCGGCGGCGCTGGCGAACGCCGAGGCGACGAGGACGGGGTCGACCAGCTCCCCGGGCCGGCTCGCGAGCTCCTCGGCGGCGCCACGGACGATCTGGCTGAGGATCACCCCGGAGTTGCCGCGCGCCCCCATCAACGCCGCCCGGGCCAGCGCCTGGACGAGCTGGGTGCGGCCGACCTCGTCGACCTCGAGCCCGCCGAGCCGGTCCAGCTCCTCCATCACCGCGCGCATCGTCATCGCCATGTTGTCGCCGGTGTCGCCGTCGGCGACCGGGAAGACGTTGAGGTCGTTGACCTCCTGGCGGCGCTCCTCCAGGTGGGCGTAGGCGGACGTGACTACGCGGCGGAAGCGCGCGATCGAGGGATCGGACATCGGTCGAAATCTAGCTGCCGCGCACGGATGGCCCCCTGGAATAGCCCGGCCTCCGAGTTCGCTACCGTGCGACGCTCGATGAGACGCTTCGCCACCTGGACCACCGGACACCGCAAGACCGTCATCCTCGGCTGGATCGCCGCCCTGATCGTGATCGGGATGGTCGCCGGCTCGGTCGGCTCCGCCTTCACCGAAGAATTCAAGCTGCCGTCTTCCGATTCCCAGGAAGCCTTCGACCTGCTGGAACAGAAGTTCCCGCAGCAGTCCGGAGTCACCGCGGAAATCGTCTACAAGGCGCCGGCCGGGGCGGGCTCCGCCGCGGTGAGAAAGAAGATGGAAGGCGTCTTCGCCAAGGCGGAAGGCCTGCCGCACGTCAGCGAAGTCGCCAGCCCCTACACGCCCGGCGGCGCCGCCGCGATCAGCAAGGACGGCGAAATCGCCTACGCGACCGTCCAGTACGACACCACCACCGACAAGCTCGAAAAGGACGACATCAAGAAGCTGGTCGCGCTCGGCCGGGCGACGTCGAGCGACGGCCTGCAGGTCGAGGTGGGCGGAGCCCCGGTCGAGGAAGTCCGCTCCGAAGAAGAAGGCGACTCCTCGTTCGCGATCGGCCTGCTCGCGGCCGTCGTGATCCTGCTGCTGACCTTCGGCTCGGTGGTCGCGATGGGCCTGCCGCTGCTGACCGCCCTCTTCGCCCTCGGCGTCGGCCTCAGCCTGGTCACGCTCGGCACCCACGTCTTCGACACGGCGGAGTTCGCGCCGCAGCTGGCGGCGATGATCGGCCTCGGCGTCGGCATCGACTACGCCCTCTTCATCCTCACCCGCTTCCGCAACGGCCTCGACGAAGGGCTGGAATCCCGCGACGCGGCGATCGCGGCCGTCGACACCGCCGGTCGCGCGGTCCTCTTCGCCGGCCTGACCGTGATCATCTCGCTGATGGGGATGCTGCTGCTCGGCATCAGCTTCCTCTACGGCGTCGCGACGTCGGCCGCCATCGCGGTGCTGTTCACGATGATCGCGGCGCTGACCCTGCTGCCGGCGCTGCTGACGATCGCCGGTCGTCGCGTCGACCGCCTGCGCATCCCCGGGCTGGGAAAACGCGAGCCGTCCACGGCCGAAGACACGCGCTGGTTCCGCTGGAGCCGCGAGATCCAGCGCCGGCCGGTGCTCTCGGCGCTGCTCTCAGGCGGGCTGCTGATCATCCTCTGCATCCCGACGCTCTCGCTGCGGCTCGGCTCCAACGACGCCGGCACCGACCCCGCCGGTTCGTCTACGCGCGAAGCGTACGACCTCCTCGCCGAAGGCTTCGGCCCTGGCTTCAACGGCCCCTTCGCGATGGTCGCCGCGCTGCCCGGCAAGGGCGAAGACCAGGCGCTGGTGATCCTGCGCAGGACCCTCAAGGAGGAAGAAGGGGTGGCGAAAGTCACCTCGATCACGCTCAATCCCGCCAGGGACACCGGCGTCTTCCAGCTCTACCCGACGACCTCGCCGCAGAGTGAGGACACCACCGCTCTGCTCGACCACATCCGCAGCGACGTCCTGCCGCCGATCGAGCAGAAGACCGGTGCCCGGCTGCACGTCGGCGGCATCACCGCGATCTTCGAGGACTTCGGCGACGCGATCGCCGAAAAGCTGCCGCTCTTCATCGGCGTCGTCGTGCTGCTCTCGGCGCTGCTGTTGATGATCGTCTTCCGCTCGGTGCTGGTGCCGCTGAAGGCGATGGTGATGAACCTGCTCTCGATCGGCGCCGCCTTCGGCCTGATCGTCGCCGTCTTCCAGTGGGGCTGGGGCGCGAGCATCATCGGCATCGACGGCACCGGCCCGATCATCTCCTTCTTCCCCGTCTTCCTCTTCGCGATCGTGTTCGGGCTCTCGATGGACTACGAGGTCTTCCTGATGTCCCGGATCCACGAGGAGTGGGAGCACAAACAGGACGCCACGCTCGCCGTCACCAGGGGCCTGGCCCTGACCGGCCGCGTGATCACCGCGGCGGCGGCGATCATGGTCGCCGTCTTCGCCTCCTTCATGATCGGCGAAGACCGGATCATCAAACTCTTCGGCCTCGGCCTCGCCTCGGCGGTGCTGATCGACGCGGTGATCATCCGCTCGGTCCTCGTGCCGGCGATCATGCAGCTGTTCGGCAAGCGCGCCTGGTGGCTGCCGGCCTGGCTGGATCGGATCCTGCCGAAGCTCCACGTAGAGCCGGCAGAGGGCGATCCGTCGCCGACCGGAGAGCATCCGGTCATCGAGAGTGCGTAGCCCGGCGAGGGACGGTTATCCCCTCCTCGTGAATTGATGTCGCACGCGCTTCGCGCTTAGCGACCGGGGAGGAGCGCGGCTCCGCCGCGCGGAGACAGATTGCATATCGCCGCTTCGCGACATTCCCGATGAGGGGATAACCGTCCCTCGTCACGCGACCCAGCTCTCCGTCCTTAGCTGGAACTGCTTGCGCCAATGCGAGAGAGGCTTCCGGCTGCCGCCGACAGCGCCAAACGTAGAGGAAGCTTTTGTGTCGCGATCGGTGCCCGTGGCAGGGGTCTGGTCGTCCTTCAGTCGAATGTGGCCGAAGGCCGCGACATGCAATCTGATGACTGCGCGGCGCAGCCGCGCACCAACACAGTCGCTAAGCCCGCAGGGCGTGCGACATCAATTCGACTGAAGGACGACCAGACCCCTGCCGCCAGCTACTGGAGCTACGCGGCCTTGGTGACCTTGTTCGCCTTGAGGCAACGCGTGCAGACGTAGGTCCGCAGCTTGCGCCCACTCTCTTCGATCCGCACCTTCTGCAGGTTCGGGTCGAAGCGCCGCTTGGTGGCGACCATCGAGTGGCTGCGGGACTGGCCGAACGCCGGCCCCTTGCCGCAGCTATGACATACCTTGGCCATCGGGTCGTGCATGGTACCTTGATCGCAAGTTAGCTAACTAGACTAAGAACGACTTGCCGCAAATCCGGCGATCGGCCGCGTCGAAAGGGGGAGAGAAATGAGCGCTGAGGACTTGGAGAGCGTGAACATGCACGAGGCCAAGACCCATCTGTCGAAGCTCGTCGAGCGCGCCGAAGGAGGCGAGGAGATCGTGATCAGCCGTGCCGGCAAGCCGGCGGCAAAGTTGGTGCCGGTGCCTCAGAAGAAGCAGGGGAAACGCAAGCTCGGCGGCTGGGATGGCAAAGGCTTTTGGATGGCCTCCGAGGAGGAGATGAAGAAGGTCGACCAGGAAATCGCCGAAGAATTCTACGGCCCTGAAGACGAGTGGCCGGAGGAGTGGAAAAGAGAGGCCGCTGAATGAGGCTTCTGCTGGATACGAACGCGCTGATCTGGACGTTGATCGAATCGAAGCGGTTGTCGAGCGAGGCGGCGAACGTGATCGAGGACGAGTCCAACGAGGTCTTCGTCAGCGTCGTCAGCGCCTGGGAGATCGGGGTCAAGCGCGCCAAGGGCAGGCTTGAAATGCCGTCGGCCCTGGGCCCAATGCTCGCCGAGACCCGGTTTGAAGCCCTTCCGGTCACGTTGGAACATGCCCTCGCCGTCGAATCGCTGCCCCATCGCCACCACGACCCCTTCGACCGCATCCTGGTCGCTCAAGCGCAGCTTGAGAACCTCGTGCTCGTCACCTCCGACCGCGCGATGAGGCGCTATCCGATCGCGGTGCTGCCGGCAATCTGATCTAAGCCAGCTGCCGCTGCAACAACGCCATCCGGGCAACCGTGAGAGCGGCGTTGCGGCCCTGGTCGCGCTTGCCGCCGCCGGCACGTTCCAGGGCCTGCTCCATCGTGTCGCAGGTGATCACGCCGAAGGCGCAGGGCACGCCCGTGGCCAGCTGCACGTCCTGGATCCCGCGGGCGGCCTCGGCGCAGACGAAGTCGTAGTGGTCGGTCTCGCCGCGGATCACGACACCGAGGCAGGCGATGCCGGCGAAGTCGCCGCTCTCCGCGTGCAGCTTCGCCGCGAAGGGCAGCTCGTAGGCGCCGGGCACCGAGGCATGGCGAATCGAGGCCGCCGGCACCCCGGCCAGCTCGAACCCCTCGCTGGCACCGCGCAGCAGGCGCTGCGCCAGGTCCTCGTAGAAACGGCCGACGCAGACGGCGAAGCCGAGCGTGGAGAGGATCGAGCGCTCGCCCTCCTCGAAAGCCTCGAGGAACGCCCCCGGCTCAGCCACCCTCGGCCTCCGCGTCGCGCTCCTCCTCGTCGTGGATCATCTCCTCGTCGAGGGCGAGGCCCTGGTGGTGGAGGATGTGGCCCATCTTGTCCCGCTTCGCCCGCAGGTACTCCTCGTTGTGGGAGTTGGGCGCAGCCTCGATCGGCACCTGCTCGCTGCCCGAGAGCCCGTAGCCCTCGAGGCCATGGATCTTCTTCGGGTTGTTGGTGAGGATGCGGATGCTGGTCAGGCCGAGGTCGACCAGGATCTGGGCGCCGATCCCGTAGTCGCGCAGGTCGGCGGGCAGGCCCAGCTTCAGGTTCGCCTCGACCGTGTCGGCCCCCTCCTCCTGCAGCTTGTAGGCGCGCAGCTTGTTGAGCAGGCCGATCCCCCGCCCCTCCTGCGAGAGGTAGAGGAGGACGCCCCGCCCCTCCGTCTCGATCATCGAGAGAGCCGAGACCAGCTGTTCGCCGCAGTCGCAGCGCATGCTGTGAAAGACATCGCCGGTCAGGCACTCGCTGTGGACGCGGACGAGCACGTCCTCGGCCCCGTCGACCTCGCCCTTGACCATCGCCACGTGGTGTTTGTCGTCGACCAGCGAGCGGTAGCCAACCGCGGTGAAGTCGCCGAAGGCGGTCGGCAACGCGGTGTCGACCACCCGCTCCACCAGCTTCTCGGTGCGGCGGCGATAGGCGATCAGGTCGGCGACCGTGACCATCTTCAGGCCATGGCGCTCGCAGTAGGGGATCAGGTCGGGGACGCGAGCCATCGTGCCGTCGTCGTTCATCACCTCGCAGATCACGCCGGCGGGCGTGAGGCCGGCGAGGCGGGCGAGGTCGACGCTGGCCTCGGTGTGACCGGTGCGCTCGAGCACTCCCCCCTCC
>DATIPC010000062.1:0-57583 GCA_035472395.1 Solirubrobacterales bacterium | reverse complement strand
CGAGAAGAACAGCCGCGACTGGAGCGAGGTCCCGGACGACATCAAAAACACCTTCGACCGGCTCGGCATCCCTGAGGCGGAGCGCAAATTCCTCTCCGGGGTCGGCGCCCAGTACGAGTCCGAGGTCGTCTACCACCAGGTAAACGAGAAGCTCGAGGCCCAGGGCGTGATCTTCACCGACATGGACACGGCGCTGCGCGAGCACGAGGACCTGGTGCGCGAGTACTGGGCGACGATCATCCCGGCCAACGACAACAAACTGGCGGCGCTCAACTCCGCCGTCTGGTCCGGTGGATCCTTCGTCTACGTGCCGGCGGGGGTCAAGGTGGAGATGCCGCTGCAGGCCTACTTCCGGATCAACACCGAGAACATGGGCCAGTTCGAGCGGACGCTGATCATCGCCGAGGAGGGCTCCGACGTCCACTACATCGAGGGCTGCACGGCGCCGGTCTACTCGACCGACTCGCTGCACTCCGCCGTGGTCGAGATCGTCGCCAAACCAAGCTCCCGGGTCCGCTACACGACCGTGCAGAACTGGTCGCAGAACGTCTTCAACCTGGTCACCAAGCGGGCCGTCGCCCACGAGAAGGCGACGATGGAGTGGGTCGACTGCAACCTCGGCTCGAAACTGACGATGAAGTACCCGTCGATCTACCTGCTCGGCCCCGAAGCGCACGGCGAGATCCGCTCGATCGCCTTCGCCGGCGAGGGCCAGCACCAGGACGCCGGCGGCAAGATCATCCACGCCGCCCCGCGCACCTCGTCCTCGATCTTCTCCAAGTCGATCTCCAAGGACGGCGGCCGGGCGACCTACCGCGGCCTGCTCGAAATCGCCGACGGGGCGACCGAGTCGCGCTCCAAGGGCGTCTGCGACGCCCTGCTACTCGACGAGGACTCGCGCTCGGACACCTACCCGACGATCCGGATCGACGAGAACGATGCCGACGTTGGCCACGAGGCGACCGTCTCGAAAATCGGCGACGAGCAGATCTTCTACCTGCAGAGCCACGGGCTCGACGAGGAGGAGGCCTCGAAGATGATCGTCAACGGCTTCATCGAGCCGGTCACCAAAGAGCTGCCGATGGAGTACGCGGTCGAGCTCAACCGCCTGATCGAGCTGCAGATGGAGGGAAGCATTGGCTGAGGTGGCTACCCAACCGGCTTGGCTTTCCGAGAGGCGCCAGAAGGGCGCCTCTCTCGCGCAGAGCCTCCCCCTGCCCGACCAGAAGGCGAAGGGGTGGGAATTCACGGATATCTCGACGCTGGATCTCAACTCCTACGCCGAGGCCTCCCCCACCGCCACGATCGAGGGGGCCGAGGGGGCCACTGTGCTGCCGCTCGCAAGGGCGCTGGAGTCGCACGACGCGCTGCTGCGCGAGAGACTCGGCTCGCTCGTCCCGGCCGAGGACCCCTTCGTCGCCCGCAACGAGGCTGGCTGGCGCGACGGCGTCCTCGTCCATGTCCCCGCCGGAGTGAAGATCGTGGACCCGATCCGGATCGAGCTGCCGCTCGACGAGGACGGCACGTCGGTTGCCTGGCGCACCCTGGTCGTGCTGGAGGAGGGCGCCGAGGCCGAGGTCTGGGAGCACTGCTCCTCGGCCGGCGATGAGACCGATGCGCTGCTCAACTCGGTGGTCGAGCTGCACGTCGGCCAGGCCGCGACGCTGCGCTACGTCAATACCCAGGACATCTCCGAGCGGGCCTGGATCTTCTCCAGCCAGCGCGCGCAGGTCGGCCGCGACGCCCGCCTCGACTGGACCGCGCTCGGTTTCGGCTCGAGGCGCGGCAAGGTGCGGATGGAGACCAAGCTCGCCGGGCCGGGCTCTGAGGCGCGGGTGACCGGCGGCTACGCTGGCGGCCCCGGCCAGCACCTCGACTACGACACGACCCAGGAGCACGCCGCCCCCAACACGTTCTCCGACCTGGCGTTCCGCGGCGTGCTCGCCGCCGGCGCGACCGCGGTCTGGCGGGGGATGATCCGGGTCGATCCCGGGGCCCAGGGGACCGATGCCTTTCAGGAGAGTCGCAACCTGCTGCTCTCCACCGACGCCCATGCCGACGCGATTCCGGGCCTGGAGATCGAAGCCGACGACGTCCGCTGCACCCACGCCGCGGCGGTCGCCCAAATCGATCGCGACCAGCTCTTCTACCTGACCTCGCGCGGGCTCGACCCCGCCGCGGCCAAACAGGTGATCATCGAGGGGTTCTTGGAGTCGCTGGTCGAGCGCCTGGCCGAGGGCCCGGTGCGCGAGGAGATCTCCGCGGCGCTCGAGCGGCGCCTTGCCGAGATCCTCTAGCGGCTTCCCCAAGCACACACCGAGACCGTCGGAGTGACTGATAGCCGGCGGCCTCGATGCTGTTTATGGGAGTTGAAAAGCGAGAAAAGATCTTGCTTCTCAGCCTGTATCCAGTTAACCAAATGTAACTCCTCAAAGCATCGGTAGAAAGCCGAGCAGCGCGATGTTTCCCGGTCCTTGCGGATTCACGAGTTGGCCACCGAGAGCAGGTAGAGGCCGAAGCAGGTGAAGGCGACCATCACCGCCAGCATCCAGTACTGCGAGCGCGTCGCCTGGCGGTAGTCGCCCCAGTAGGCGGTGGCGCGATCGTGGGCCAGGGTGAGCCCGATCACGTGGCCCACCACCAGAGCGCCAACCTGCACGTACCAGATCGCGTTGGCGCTGAGCAGGCGAAAATCGATTCCCGCCGAGGCGGTTCCGAAGAGGTTGGTGGTCCCGGTTCCCAGCGGGTCGGAAAGGAGGTAGGTGAACTGCGCCTGCTCCTGGAAGACGAAGAGGCTGAAGTAGTGCGCGACCAGGTAGGCGAAGGCGATCGGGATCAGCGTGTGGGCAAAGCCCGTGCGCAGCTTCCTGAACGAAGGTGCTCCGGGCACGCTCGCCATTCCCCGTACCCCGATCAGGTAGACGAGGGCAACTCCGGCGAAACAGAGCAGGATGAAGATGGTGTCGGTGAGCCGCAGCGCCGAGGTCAGGCCGAAGCCACTGTCGACGAAACGATTGAAGGTGCTTTCGAGGGCGCCTTTGAACGCCCCCTCCTGGGCGCCATCGAAGCTGGTGCTCGCGATCGAGGCGATCACCACCGCGGCCGAGCCGGGCACGGTGGCCCAGCTGGTGGCCGCCGCGAAGGGCCTGCGCACCCCGAGCCGGCCGTCCTCGACACCGAAACAGCCGAGCCGCCCGAACATCCCGAAGTAGACCGAGAAGACCTCCCCGGTGCGGCACCACTGCTCGGTGCCGAACAGGGCCATCATCGTCAGCGTGTAGGCGCTGTAGAAAAGGGCGGCGACAGCGGCCGCGTGCGGGGCGAGTCCGACCGCGACCCCTCCGCTCGCCCCATAGATGATCTCCAACCAGACGACTGCGATCAGGCCGAAGGCGGCAGGCCAGCGACCCAGCTTCTCCGGGTAGCGCAGATGGGCCGGCCGCTGGCCGGCCAGCGCCGTGAACCCGCCGCCCACGACCCGGCCGATCGCCCGCCACGGGTTGAAGGGCCGGAAGACGTCGCCGAGGAAGACGCTGAACAGGGGGAAGCCGAGCCAGGTGGTGACGTAGAGGAAGGTCAGGGCGAAGTTGCGATCGGGGGCTTCGGTGCCGTGCAGGCCGGTGTAGATGGCCAGGCCGAGCAGGAGAACCCCGACCAGGCCGTAGGCGATCTGCGCCGGCATCGAGAGCAGGGCCCGCGAAAGCCCGTCCTCACCGAAAGGGCGCCACCGATCCTGCTCGAAGCGAGGGGTGCGCCAGCCGACCGAGAGCGCGAAGAAGGAGACGATCAGGACGATCGACGCCCCCCAGGCGAACAGCCAGGCCGGGACCGGCAGGTCTTTGCGCGCGACCAGCGCGTGGGCGAACGGCAGCAGCGAGCTGAGCCAGCTCACGGATTCACCGTGAGTTCGAGGATCTGCTCTTTGCGGCCCTCCAGCTCCGCCTCGAAGACGCCTTCGATCGTCGCAGGGAAGTCGAAGCTGACCGAGCCGCCGGCATTGACGTCCTTCATGATGTCGTAGCCGTGCATGTGGACCTCGTCGCTGACGTCGGAGTCCACCTTGAAGCGGACCTGTTCGCCCTTGTTGTAGGTCAGCTGTGCGATGCCGCCGACCGGCTTGCCGTTCTTGACGACGATCGTGGTGACGCCCTTGGTCGTCGCGCTCGTATCGCTGCTGCCGTTCTTCAACACGATCAGCAGCACGATTGCCACGACGACGACTCCGGCACCGACCATTGCTCTCACGGTGTTCGAGCTCATTGCCAACTCCTTCGCTGAATGGCATGGGGCATCCGGCCCACGCCGGGTTGCCCGCGACCTTCAAGGCGCGGGCCGTATCGCTGCGTCAGGCAGCGAGCGGAGGAGGGCGCTGCGCGAGGCCGAAGGCGATCAGCTGACCGCCATGTGCGGCGTGGGAGGCCGGCGGCAGCGGCCGGCGGGAGTTGCTCGGCGATGTGTCCTTCGACCGAGCTCGCGAGGCAATCCGCTCAGAGAGCCGCAGCGCCGCCTCGCAGCCCGGGTAGCGCCCCAGGAGCAGCGAAACAAGCAGGACCAAAAGCGGAATGGCCGCAATGGCAAACTCGATCATCGCTCGAACAAGCTAGCGCATAACGCTTGGCCGCCGGACGTGCCGCAAGTTAGAGGCCCATATAGGTACTTAACTACCGGCACGTCCTGCTGCGGGTAGGTTCCGCGGGCTATGCGACCCGAACGGGAGAACATCGCTGCGCCCGACCTGCCCGAGGGGATCGAGTGGATCGGCAAGGCGCCGCGTTCGATGCCGCTCGCGACCGCCGGCGGTCCCGTCCTCGTCCACTTCCTCGACTTCGCCCAGCTCAACAGCGTGCGCACGCTTCCCTACGTCTGCGAGTGGGCGCGCCGCTACGGGCCGCATGGCCTGACGACGATCGGGGTGCAGGCGCCGCGCTTCCCGTCCGGCGCCGAGCGCGGCGTGGTGGCAGCGGGGCTGGAGCGGCTCGAGGTCGAGTTCCCGGTCGCGATCGATGCCGAGCGTCGGCTCTGGCACGCCTACGGCTGTGAGGGCTGGCCCAGTCTCTTCCTCTGGAAGCTGGGCGGCGCGCTCGCCTGGTTTCACTTCGGCGAGGGGGAATACCGCGCCAGCGAGGAAGCGATCCAGGCCGAGCTGCGTGAGCAGGACGCGCTGCGCGAGCTGCCGACCCCGATGGAGCCCCTCCGCCCCACCGACACGCCGGGGGCAGCCGTGATGGCACCGACCGAGGAGCTCCTTCCGGGTGGGTCCTGGGAGCGGCCGTGGACGGCCGGTGAAGACGGTGAGGAGCTGGAGCTGTCCTACGAGGCGGGCGGCGCCTACGCCAGCGTCGAGGGGTCAGGAGAGATCGCGGTCGCGCTCGACGGTGACGGGAGCGAGGCGGTCGAGGTCCACGGCTCCGGCCTGTACAGGCTCGCCGAGCATCCTCGCCACGAGGCCCATCGCCTCACGCTCCGCCCCTCTGCGGGCCTGCGCATCTGGTCGATCAGCTTCGCCGCCGGCGTGCCCTGACCGTCATATGTCGCGTTGATGACCCCATAGGGGTTAAAAGGCGTCAGATCATGCGCCGGCGGCGACTACTTCGCGGATCTTCTTGGGGAGCATGAAACGCACGTCCTCGTGGACGGTGCGCAACTCGGAGACGTCCTCGGCGCCGCGTTCGCGGAAGAGCTCGACCAGCCGCTCCACCAGCTCCTCGGGGGCGCTGGCGCCGGAGGTGATCCCGACCGTCTCCACCCCCTGCAGCCACTCCTCCTGAACCTGGGTGTGGTTGTCGATCAGGTGCGAGGCAGCGCCGTGTTCGCGCGCCACCTCGACCAAGCGGTTGGAGTTGGACGAGTTGGTCGAGCCGATCACCAGCACCAGGTCGCACTCGCGAGCTAGCTGTTTGACGGCGATCTGGCGGTTGGTGGTCGCGTAACAGATGTCGTCGGACTTGGAGCTGACGATCGCCGGGAACTTGGCCCGCAGGGCAGCGATGATCTCGGCAGTTTCGTCGACCGAGAGAGTCGTCTGGGTGATGAAGGCGACGCGCTCGGGATCGGCGACCTCGAGCCCCTCGACGTCCTCGGCGGTCTGCACGAGGACGATGCTGTCGGGAGCCTCGCCGGTCGTCCCTTCCACCTCCTCGTGGCCCTCGTGCCCGATCATCACGATCGTGTAGCCGTCGGCGGCGAAACGCCGTGCCGAGACGTGGACCTTGGTGACCAGCGGGCAGGTGGCGTCGATCGTGCGCAGCTTGCGGGCGGCGGCGTTCTCGTGGACCGCCGGGGCGACGCCGTGGGCGGAGAAGACGACCATCTCACCCTCCGGCACCTCGGTCTCCTGCTCGACGAAGATCGCGCCCCGCTTCGACAGCTCTTCGACCACGTGCTTGTTGTGGACGATCTCCTTGCGGACGTAGACCGGCGCGCCGTAGTGCTCGAGCGCCCGCTCGACGGTCTGCACGGCGCGGTCGACCCCGGCGCAGTAGCCGCGCGGAGCGGCGAGCAGGACGCGCTTTGGCGCGGCTGATGGAGTAGCGGACATGACCACCAGGGTACCGGTGGCAGAGTTGCGGCCGGTATGCGGAGTGGTGCCGGCGAGCGGGCGTGGCTAGCCTTGCAGGATGCGCACCAGCGGAGACCACCTCGAGCGCCTCAGCTCAACCGACGCCTCGTTCCTCACCAACGAGACCTCGGCAAGCCATATGCACATCGGCGGCATCCTCATCTTCGAGGGCCCGCCACCGCGCTACGTCGACCTGGTCGAGCACGTGCGGGGCAAGCTGGAGCAGGTTCCGCGCTTCCGCCAGCGCCTCGTCGTGCCGCCGCTGGAGGCGGGGCGCCCGCTCTGGGCCGACGACGTCAACTTCAACCTCAGCTACCACATTCGCCACACGGCGCTGCCGGACCCGGGCGGGGAGGCGCAGCTGAAGCGACTGGCCGCCCGCGTCTTCTCGCAGCAGCTCGACCGCTCCAAGCCGCTCTGGGAGATGTGGCTGGTGCAGGGGCTCGAGCGCGATCGCTTCGCTCTGCTGACCAAGACCCACCACGCCGCGGTCGACGGGATCGCCGGCGTCGACATCGGGACCGTGCTCTTCGACCTCGAGCCGGTGCCCGAGCCAGCCCCGGTCGAAGATGGCTGGAAGCCCCAGCCGGCGCCGAGCACGACCGACCTGATCGCCCGCGGGGCAACCGACGTTGCCTCGGCGCCGATCAAACTGGCGGAGCGCGCGGTGGACGCCGTGAGGCACCCGGAGAGCACCGCGCGCAGGCTGGTCGAGGCGCTGGAGGGCGTCGGCGAGGTCATGGGGGCGTTTGCCGACCCGGCGCCGGACGTGCCGCTCAACCTGGAGATCGGCCCCCACCGCCGCTTCACCTGGGCGCGCTCGGAGCTGGCGACCTTCAAACAGATCAAGGACACGCTGGGCGGAACCGTCAACGACGTCGTGCTGGCGGTGGTGACGGGAGCGCTGCGCAAGTGGCTGCACACCCGCGGCATCCGCACCGAGGGCCTGGAGATGCGGGCCCTGGTGCCGGTCTCGATCCGCGCCGCGGACGAGCGCGGCCAGCTGGGCAACAAACTCGCCGCGATGCGAGGGCCACTGCCCGTCTACGTCGAGGACCCGGCACGGCGGTTACGGGTCGTGAGCGAGCAGATGGCGGGCCTGAAGCGCTCCAAGCAGGCCCTCGGTGCCGAAGTGATCTCGCGCTTCAACGACTTCGCCCCGCCCACCCTGCTCGCGCAGGCGGCCCGGATCAACTTCTCCACCCGCCTCTTCAACCTGATCGTCACCAACGTGCCCGGCCCGCAGATGCCCCTCTACGTGCTCGGGCGCGAGCTGGAAGAGGTCTTCCCGGTCGCCTTCCTGCCCGAGAACCACGCGATGGCGGTGGCGATCATGAGCTACAACGGGCGCGTCTGCTTCGGTCTGCTCGCCGACTACGACTCGATGGAGGACGTCGAAACCATCGCCACCGGCATCGACGAGTCGCTTGCCGAGCTGGAGGAGGCCGCCGCTGCCGCCGCCGCGACGGCCTGAGCCGTGGGCCTGCTCGTAGTCCTCTTCATCGTCGTCCCGATAGTCGAGCTCTACGTGATCATCCAGGTCGGCGAGCTGATCGGCCTGTGGCCGACCCTGGCGCTGCTCTTGGCCGACGCCCTGCTCGGTGCGCTGCTGTTGCGCCACCAGGGGCGCGGCGCCTGGCGGCGCTTCAACGCCGCGCTGGCCGAGCGGCGCTTCCCGGGCCGCGAGGTCGCCGACGGCCTGATGATCGCGGTCGGCGCCACCCTGCTGCTGACCCCGGGCTTCGTCACCGACATCTTCGGATTCCTACTTCTGATCCCGCCGACCCGCGCCATCGCCCGCCGCCTCCTGCGCGCCTACGCCGCCCACCGCTTCGTCGTCGTCGGCATCGGCGGCATTCGCGGCGCACCCCCACGCCAAGACCCCACCGGCCGCACCTACGACTTCGACGGCAGCGCCGAGGAGATTGACCCGGACGACCCGCAGCTGCCGCGCTGACGATCGGCCACCGGCAGGCCACAGGCGCAGTCAAAAGCGCGAGGGCTGGGGCGCGATCAGAGGCAGACACTCTTGGTTTCGCGTCGGGCTGCCGATGAATTCGGCGATGCAGTTCGTGTCTCAGCTGAATTTTTGGCGGTTGATCGTTGCTGCCGCGCTCGGGGCGGTCGCCTACCTGGCGCTTCACGGTTCGGGTAGGGACAGCGCCAGGGAGCCCGGAGGCTCACCCGTGGCCGCCTCGAGCTCGCGGATCGCAGCGCCCTCCGGGGCGGTCCAAAGTACCCACAACGCAACGGTCCTCGGCCCGGCGAACATCCCGCTGCCGCAAGGCGAGTGGGAGGCGACCGGAAGGGTCGTCTGGGTCCAACAGGGAACGATCACCAACCAGCCCGTGGGCGCCATGCTCAAGCGATCTTGGGATTTCCACAGGGTGTGCCACAGCACGTGCAAGATCGCGTTCTTCCGCTGGACGCTCTACGGACCCAGCGCGACGTGGCTCGTCAGGCACGGTCGCTTCTTCACCGCCAGATTCCCCCCCGTAAAAGTCCCTTGCTCGTACCCGCGTGGCTCCTCCTACACCCGACATCTATCTGGACAAAGCCACGACTACTACAGGCTGTGGTTGTCCAGTGACGGCAGCCGGATTCAAGCCATCGAGCACCGGACCCAAATTGGCTGCTACCGAACACCGGATCGGCCGGATATCACGAGGTGGCAGGCAACCCGGTCACCCCGGCGAGCCCCTGCAACCGAGACGCCCTCCTGAAGTCGCGAGCCGGACCAGGCCTGACGGAGACCTCGATCTGATCCCCATGACCCCTCTGACCCCGCGATCCCGGCTTAGAAGGGTGTGGCCTGAGTTTGTACGCAGTAATGACAGCACCCGATAAGCCCTATGGGGCTTTGACGGAATCCTTTGACGCTTCAAATACGCCCAGGCCGACCGTCATGGCAACCGGCTTCTCGCCCGATTTCTTCATGCGGTCCTTGGCATGCCCTTGCTCCTCGGAGAGGAATTTGGAGAACGTTTCAATCCCCGCGACCACATTCGCCAACCCCTGTTGATCAAGGCTAAGGAACGACAAGGTGACATAACGGTCCACGCGTGCATCGAACGTTCCCCCCCGCATCGCCTCTTTGACCTCCTCGGAAAGGCGCTGGAAAGCCGCCCAGCTTCCCGCCTCTCTAAGCGCATCCGGGGGGTCGGTCCAAGCATTGCTGTCCGTGATCGCGGGCCTGGTTGCCCGATAAAAGTACTCTGTAGCTCCGCGACGCCGCCCCCCAGTCTCCTCTTTGACTTTCGTCAACCAGCCCGAAGTTTCAAGCCTTTTGAAACGGCGGCGAATACCACCAACAGTAACCCCGCCGAACTCGCGATGGAACTGCGTCACGCTCATCTCCTGGCGGTTTAGCTCCGAGACGATTTGCATGCACACGTCGTCGGCTAGAACAGGCGCGAGGCGCTCCGGGAACGGGATCAGCGGCTCCTTCTCGCTCTCCACCAAGCAAGGCCCACTTTGCCCGCCTCGCATCGGCGATTCAAATGCAAGCAGAAGGACATCCGCCCGAATCAGTTCCTCGCCGGGGCAGGGGACGCGAAGGCGCGCATCTTTTTGCTCCTCGAAGATGCACTGGAACTGTGCGTCAACAGCCTCGATCACACACTCCCAGCCAGCTTGGTCGAGCAATACCCGTGTGCAGCTAAGGTCGCGCTTCGGGCGTGCTTCGACGGTTGATGCCTCCATCGCTTCGCGTAGTCGCTGAGCGATCTGATTGAAGAGGCTCCAACTGGAAGCAACCCGCATCGAGTACGGCACCAAGGCCCAGGTCTGGACATCAAAGAATGCCGGTTCCGTTGCCCGATAGAAGTGCTCGACAGCGCCGCGCCGCTTGCCCCCTGGGCCCTCGCTTCGGATATACCGGAGCCAGCCGGTTTCGACGAGCCTTTCGAAGTTCTGGGTAACTCGGGAGATAGAGCCGCCGCCGAACTCCTCGAAGAACTGTTTCGGGCTCATCGGCCGCATATACAGCTCGCCCACGATCTTCAGACGGATCTCAACGGCAAAGACAACCGAAAGTCGGCGGAGATGCGCTTTTGACTTGATGCCAATAGCGAGTTTTGCTGCCACGCCGACTCCTCTCGATTGCTTTCCCTTTTGCTGAGCGAAGTCTAAGCGGTTTTCCATAGGAAACCGTCAGCGTCCCCAAAATGCTCTACTCGCTAGAGTTAATCTAGATTTTTTGAGCATTTTCGGGAGGGGAGGTGAAGAAATGAAGCTCGCAGCTTGCCCGGCGGCCCTGCCCGTCATTTCTGTCAATAAGTTCGGCTAATCCGAGATCAGCGGCTAGGTCGGGCTCCTGGCTTTCAGGCGGCTGGGAGCTCGGCCCGCTTTGGACCGGCAGCAGAACCGATTGCCGTGCTACAGCCTTTTTAGTGTCGCTACGCGAAATGATTGGAGGGTTATGAGCGCTTATTTTGCGCTCCTTGACGCCGGAAGATGCAGAGCAAACTGGGGGACGGCCACAAACGATGACCTCTAACGCCGGCACCCCGCCCCGATACAACCTCGCGCTGGTCACCCAGGTGATCCTCGAAGAGGCCGTAGACATTGATCCCGAGCACCTGACGGTCGGCGAGCTTTCACTGAGAATCGTTACCGATCCCAACGACGACAAGGAGGTAGAGATCGCCACCCAGGCGATCCGTGACCTCAGGCAGTCCGGTCTGTTCCGCTATGGGGACGACGACCAGGTTGTGGAACCGACACCCGCAGCCCTTCTTGCCTACGAGCTCCTCGCCTGAGCTACCCGCGAGACAGCACCGCAAGGGCGGCTGCCAAGGAAGCTTGCGCCCGGCCCTCGCAAGGGTTGCCACAGGGAGGTCTGTCTCCTGCTCGAAGACGACCCCCTATGACCCGGTGGTTCCATCTCCTTCAAGCCGCCGCGGGATTGACGTCCAGCCACCGGCCTAGCGTCCTCGGTTCCTCCTCGCGGCGCTGCACGTCGTCGTCTTGACCCAGGCCCGCGTGCACCCCGCCGGCCCGTGCCCACCTGGCGAAGAAAGCGGGCCAAGGGGAAGTCCAACAAAGAGGCCTTTCGCTAGATCTCCGAAACACAGTCGTGCTCTGAGGTGTTCTGAACATCGGTCACCGGGCGTGGGAAAGTCCGGTGGCACGGCTCCACGATGCCAGGGCTACGCGCGAGCGAATAGCAGCTGTCGTCTCCGGCGTCTCTCGGGAGCGGGCTTGCATGCCGCCTATACGGCGGCCCCAGGCGGTGGTGCCCCCTCATTGTTGAGGAAGCTTTCGTACTGGAGTTGGGTGCTCGACCGAAGGGGAGCGCTCCTGCCGCTCAAGGTCATGCCGGCACGCTCGTAGAGCCTGCGGGCACCGGTGTTCTCCCGGGCGGTCCAGACGTCGACACGCTGGCAACCCAGCGAGCGCGCGACGTCGAGGACATAGAGGACCAGGGGGAGCCCGACTCCTGTGCGTTGCGAGGAGGGGCGCACAAACACCATTGAGAGATGCAGGAGAGACGGATCGGGTTCGCCCGCGCCGTCCTCGAACCTTCCAGACTCAGCCAGCGCCATACCTACGATGCCTGATCGCAGGGCAACAAACGGCAGCGCATCTGAAGCTGAGAGTTTCGCGCGGATACGGGCAGTGCGCTCAAGCCCATATGGAGCCCCACGGGCGATATTCGCATCGCGCCACACGTTGACTGCCGAATCAAGCTCGTGGGTGCGCATGCTCCGAACGATCACCGGTGGATCGTACGGCGAGGTGGCGAGCCGTCGCCTGGAAAATTGCGATCTGCTCTGATTGGGAGATCCTCGACTCCCTGTCGTCTCTCAGAGGAGTTCTTGACGTAGGAGCGACCCCGCGATCCCTGCCTAGAAGCCGAGGGCGAACTTGGCGTCCTCGGTCATCATCTCGGGACTCCAGGGTGGGTCGAAGATCATCTTCGGGTGGACGGCGCTGACTCCCGGGAGGTCGCCGACGAACTCCTTCATCTGCTCGGACACCTGCGGGCCGATCGGACAGGCCGGGGTGGTCAACGTGAAGGTCACGTAGACGTCTTCTTTCTCGATCTCGACGTTGTAGACGAGGCCGAGCGAGACGAAGTCGAGCCCCAGCTCGGGGTCGATCACCTCCTCGAGCGCCTCCATCACGTCGTCCTCGGTCAGCACTTCAGTCTGGTTCTCGGGCATCGGCCAATGGTACCCGGGCTTAGGGCTCGGGCGGCAGCGGCTCGGCGGGGCGCCCCTCCACCGCCGACTCCAGCTCGAGCTGCCACCAACCGACGTCGCGCCACGCCCCGTCCTTCCAGCCGATCCGCCGGTAGATGCCGACCGCGACGAACCCGCAGCTCTCATGAAGGGCAACGCTGGCCTCGTTGGGCAGGGTGATCCCCGCGCAGGCGACCTGGAAGCGCTGCCTCCGCAACCGCTCTATGAGCTCGCCGTAGAGCGCCCCGCCGTGGCCTCTCCCCTGCTCCCCCGCGGCCACGTACACGGATACCTCGACCGCCCAGCGGTAGGCGGGCCGCGCCCGATGGGGACAGGCGTACGCGTAGCCGACAACCTCCCCGTCGCGCGCGGCGACCAGCCACGGATAGGTCCTGGCTATGTCGGCGATCCGCCAGCCGAACTGGGTGGCATCGGGCGGCTCTTCCTCGAACGAGGTGGCACCCGCTTCGACGTGGGGCGCGTAGATCGCAACGCAGGCGGCGGCATCGCCCTGTGGGTCGGCGCTGCGGATCGTTGCGGGTTTCAAGGTCTCGTCAATAGGCTGCCGGGGGATGAGCGAGGGATCGAATCAGGTGCTGCGGCGGTCGATCGGGATCGTCTTCTCCGACGGCGGCCTGCTGGCGCTCAGCGCAGTGCGCCCCCAGGGGTCCAGCGAGCACGGCGACGAGGTGGTTGCCGCCGTTCTCTGTGGCCCGGACGGCGCACCGGTCGAGATCTCCGAGGCACTGCTCTCGACCGAGTACGGCCCCGACGGGGTGCAGCGGCGGGCGACCCTGGAGCTCTGGACCGACAGCGAAGAAGGCCAGCCGCAACGTGGTGGCGGGACGCTGATCAGCGTGGCGAAGGTGCGCCGGCCCGGGATGATCGCCGACATCGCCTTCTTCCGCTGGTCGGTGGAGGGGCGCGACGGACTCGGCCACTACGAGCTGGTCCGCGACGATGGCTGAGTCGGACAGCGGGATCCGCGCGGTGATCTCCGACTTCGGCGGTGTCCTGACCACGCCGTTGATCCAGTCCTTCATGGCCTTTCAGGACAAGACCGGAATCACCACCGAAACCCTCGGCAAGGCGATGCAGGCGGCCACCGAGACCAACGGCGACAACCCGCTCTACGAAATGGAGCGGGGCGAGATCACCGAGGTCGCCTTCCTGGAGAAGCTCACTGACAGCCTCGAGCCGCTGCTCGGGCATCGCCCGGAGATGCACCGCTTCAAAGAGATCTACTTCGAGGCGCTCGAGCCGAACCCGCCGATGATCGAGCTGATGCGCGAGCTGAAGGGCGCCGGCTACCGGATGGCGATGCTTACCAACAACGTGCGCGAGTGGGAGCCGCTCTGGCGCCCGATGCTGCCGGTGGACGAGATCTTCGAGACCGTCGTCGATTCCGGCTTCGTCGGCTGCCGCAAGCCGGAATCGAAGATCTATGCGATGACTCTCGAGCGAATAGAGATGCCGCCGGAGGCCTGCCTCTTCGTCGACGACGTGAAGGTCAACTGCGAAGGCGCCGAAAAGGCCGGCATGCGCGCCGTCCACTTCCAGGACAACGAACGGGCGATCGCCGAGGTGCGGGCCGCGCTTGCCTAGTTGTCGCTGCCGGCGCGGTCCCAGATGTAGAGGTCGACCGCCTCGGCGGCGAGCTCCATCAATCTTGGCTGTGAGAGCAGGCCCAGGACCAGCTCGAGCGCATCGTCTTCGGTGACCCCGGCATCGACGGCCTCCTCACCGCGGAAGCCGGCCGCCAGCTTCAGCGCCTCGCGGCGGTTCTCACCCAGGGAGCCAAAGGCGCCCATGAGGAAATCGCGGTTGGGCACCGGCTGCCCGAGCTCCAGAGAGCCGTGCCAGGCGGCGAGCATCGAGAGATCGTGCTCGTCCAGCTCCGAGAGCGCTTTCGCGTAGTGAATTTCAAGCTCGCTGTCGGGGATCTCATCGACCCAGGAACGGACCGCCTCGCCGAGCAGCTGACGGCGCGCCTCGCGCCCGATCGAGTCGGAGATCGCGCGGATCGCGTCGGCGGGGTCTACGAAGCAGAGAGCCATATGCTGGGCTCAATCTAGAGGGGGCGGAAGACGGCAAAGCGGGGGCCGGATTCACCCCAATTGCGGCTTCCCACAGCGGCCTGCCGCTGCCCGGGGGCACGCCGCGGGCCGACCTATGCTGGGTCGCTTGCCGATATGCCGCTGAACCTGATCCACGGACCTCCCAACTCGGGCCGTGCCGGCCTCGTCCGCCGGCGCTTCGGCGCTGCGCTGGACCACGATCCGGTCCTCGTCGTGCCGACGATCGATGACGTCTACAGCTTCGAGCGGGAGCTCTGCGAGGACGGCGCGGTGCTCGGCGCCACCGTGATGACCTTCGGCGGCCTGTTCGGGGCGGTGGCGACCGCGGCGGGCGCGCCTCCCGGCACCGAGCTGACGCCCGCCCAGCGGCTTGGAGCGGTATCGGCCGCGATCGCCGAGCGACGCGATGCCCTCGGGCCACTGCGGCGCTCCGCCCTGCGCCCCGGCTTCGCCCTCGCGCTCGAGCGCCTGCTCGGCGAGCTCCAGGAGGCGGGGCTGGAGCCGGCCGACATGGCGGCGGGCGCGGGGAGCCTGGAGAGCTCCGCCTACCTCGGCGACATCGCGACGCTGTTCGCCGGCTACGCGGAGGTGCGCGACCGGCTCGGCCGAGTCGATACGCACGGCATCGCCAGGGGGGCGATCCGGGCCCTGCGCGACTCGGAAGGCTCATGGCGGCAACGGCCGGTCTTCCTCTACGGGCTGGATGACCTGACCCGCAATCAGCTCGACCTGATCGGCGCCCTCGCGGCGGCAACCGAGGTGACGGTGGCGCTGCCCTACGAGGAGGGCAACACGGCGCTCATGGCGCGTTCCGCGCTGCTCGAGAGCCTGCGCGAGATCGGGGTCGCTTCCGAGACGGAGACCGAGCCGAACCCCGCCAATACCGACTCTCCCCTGCTGTTCCACCTGGAGCGGGGCTTCGGGGCGGCAGAGCCGGGGAGACGGCAGCCCGACCCGAGCCTCGCCATCCTGCGCTCCGCCGGCGAGCGCGGCGAGGCGGAGGCGATCGGCGCCGAGGTGGCGAAGCTGATCGCGAGCGGCGCCGATCCCACCGAGATCGCGGTCGTCCTGCGCGACCCGGCACGGCGCGGCCCGCTTCTCGCCTCGGTGCTGGAGTCCTACGGGGTGCCGACTGCGCTCGAGGCGAAGATCGCCGTCGGAGCGACGGCGATCGGCGGCGGCCTGATCGCCCTGCTCGAAGCGACGGTCGGCGCCGGGCGGGCGGCCGACCTGCTGCGTTACCTGCGCGCCGCCTCCCGCCTCCCCGCCGGGCGGATCGACTCCTTCGAGCGGGCGGTCCGCCGGCGCCGCATCCAGAGCGCTGCGGCCGCCGTAGCGCTCTGGGAGGAGAGGTTCGGCGACCCACCCCGCGACCTCGAGCGGGTCAGGAAGGCGGCGGGTGAACCGCGGGAGCTGGCGCGGGAAGTAGGACGCATCGCGGCCTCGATGGCGGCGCGCCCTCTGCCGGGGGGAACAGGGGAGGACGGCCTCCTGCCCGCCCATTGCGCCGACCTGGAGCAGCTCAGCGCGGCGGCGATCTCGAACGCGCTTGCCGAGCGGGCCGAGCTCGACGGGCTGGTGCCGGCGCCAGCGGGGCTGGCCGCGGTGCTGGCGGAGATCGAGGTGCGGGCCTGGAGCGGGCCGGTCGAGGGCCGGGTGCGAATCGCCGATCCGTACCGGGTCCGGGCCACCCGCTTCGACCGCGTCTTCGTCGCCTCGCTGCAGGACGGCGAGTTCCCGCGCCGCGATGGGCGCGCCGATCCGTTCCTTTCCGAGCAGCAGCGGGACTCGCTCGGGCTGCCGCCGCGCCGCGATACCGAGGCCGAGGAGCGTTACCTCTTCCACGCCTGCCTGGCGCTCCCGCGCAAGCAGCTCTTCCTCTCCTATCGCGACAGCGACGAGAACGGGACGGCCGAGGCCCGCTCCCCATTGCTCGACGACGTTCGCCGCCTGCTCGACCCACCCCCCAACGGAGAGGCCGCCGACTCGGTGGAAGCCGCGCTCACGCAGGGGCGCGACCTGGCGCAGGTCGTTCACCGCGTCGCGGAGGCTCCCTCCGAGACCGAGCTGGCGCGAGCGATCGCCGCGCACGGTCCAGCGGCGGATGTGAGCTCCCTGCTCGCCCGGGCGGGGGTGGGCGAGGAGCCCGCGGCGCGGGTGGCGGAACGGGTGGCGACGGCGCGGGGTGTGGAGGCCACCACCCGCGCCCCCGGACCGCTCTCGAACCCAGCCGTGATCGAGGCGCTGGCGACGGTACCGGCCTATGGCGGCACCACCCTCGAGGGCTTCGACCTCTGCTCCTACCGCTGGTTCGTCTCCCACGAGCTCGACCCCCGGCCGCTCGACCCGACGCCCGACACCCTCGTCCAGGGCGGCCTCATGCACAGGGTGCTCGACCGGCTCTACCGGGAGCGGCCCCAGGGGGACCCCCTCCCCCGCCCGGGCTCGCTCGGCGCCTGGATCGGGCGCGGTCGCGAGCTGGTCGGCGAGTCGGCCGCCGAGCTGGGTGGGCACCCCGCCGAGCGCGCGATCGTGCGCCGGGTCGAAGGGCTGCTGGCACGGTTCCTCGCCGAGGAGGCACACCGCGAGCCCGGCGGCTTCGAGCCCTGGCTTCTGGAGGCGGGCTTCGGCGAGGCGGAGGAGACCGAACGGCCGGTTCTCGAGATCGACGGCTGGGGCCTGCACGGAGCGATCGACCGGGTCGACCGGGCCCCCGACGGACGCGCCCTGGTGCTCGACTACAAGCTCTCCGGCAGGGTCACCCCCCGCGAGCGGCTGGAGCAGGAAGCGAAGCTGCAGCTGCAGCTCTACATGATCGCGGTGGCCGAGCACTGGGGCTCGGAGGCGATCGGCGGCCTCTACCACCCCTTGCGCGGAACCTCGGAGCGGCGACCCCGCGGCGCCGTCCTCGACGAGGCGGCCGGCCAGCTCGCCTCCTACCGGCTCTCCCGCACCGACCTGGTCGACGCCGAGGGGCTCGAGGAGATGCTGGCGGACGCGCGGCGGCGGGCCGGCGTGATCGTGGCGCGGATGCGCCGCGGTGAGATCCGTCGCGATCCGGGCCCGCGGCGGGGGCTGCGGGGGCACGGGATCTGCCCCCCCTTCTGCGACTTCGCCCCGATCTGTCGCCGCGACCGCGCGCCGGTGGAGGCCAGCGGCGAGAACGGAGAGGAGCGGTGAGCGAGCGGATGCCCACGGCCGAGCAGGAGGCGGCGATCGCCGCCTCGGGCCGCGACGTCCTGGTCGAGGCCGGCGCCGGAACCGGCAAGACCGGGGTGATGGTCGACCGCTACTGCCGCCTGGTCTGCGACGGTGGCGCCTCCCCCGAGACGATCCTCGCCTTCACCTTCACCGAGAAGGCCGCCGCCGAGCTGCGCCAGAGGATCCGCAGCGCGTTGGAATTGCGGGCGGGGGCCGGCTCGGAGCGGGCTCGCGAGCTGCTCGGCGGGCTCGGCGGCGCCTGGGTGACGACGATCCACGGCTTCTGCAACCGGCTGCTGGCAGCCCACCCCGTCGCGGTAGGGATCGATCCCCGCTTCCGGGTGCTCGACGCGCCGGAGGCCGAACGAGAGGCACATGGGGCTTTCGACGATGCGCTGGAGGCGTTCCTCGCCGACGGCGAGGAGGCACGCGAGACGACCGTCGCCGCGTTCGACATCGCCGGCCTGCGGGCGATGGTCCTCGGTGCCCACGCAGAGCTGCGCAGCCGCGGCATGACCGACCCGCGTCTGGCCGAGCCACCGCCCGCCGACCTGGGGATGGCGCTGCGCGAGGCTGCCGAGGCCGCGACGGCGACGCTCGAGGAGCTGCGGCCCGCCGACCCGAACCGCGAGCTGGTCGAGCGAGCGCTGGCAACCTTCTCCCGGGAGGAGGGCGACGCGCTGACCCTCGACCAGCTCGATGCGCTGCGAACCGAGAGCAGGGCGAAGTCGATGGCGGGCTACCGCGAGGCGATCGACACCGCGGTAACGCGCGTCGCCGAAGCCGGCGAGGGGGGTGTCGCCTACCGCCACCTGGCAGAGCTGCTGGAGCTGTTCTCGGCTCGTTTTGCGGCGGCCAAGGCGCGGCGCGGGGGGATCGACTTCGAGGATCTCCAGCTGCTCGCCGTGCGGCTGCTCGAGCAAACCGAGACGGGCGCCGCCTACCGGACCCGCTTCAGCCACCTGCTCGTCGACGAGTTCCAAGACACGAACCGGCTGCAGCTGCGCCTGATCGAGGCGCTGCGCGGGCCGGGCAGCAAGCTGATGGTGGTGGGCGACGAGCTGCAGTCGATCTACGGCTTTCGCCATGCCGACCTCGACGTGTTTCGCGAGCAGCGCCGCGCGATCGAGGCGAGCCGTGACGGCGAGGCAATCGCGCTCAGCGGCAACTTCCGCTCCCGGCCGGAGCTGATCGGAGCCGTCAACGCGGTCGGCGAGAAGCTGCTGGGCGACGGCTTCCGGCCGCTGCGCGTCGGCGCCCTGCCCGCAAGCCACACCTCCCCGGGCGACCGGCCCCCGGTGGAGCTGCTGCTGACCGGGCGCGACGGCTGGGACGGCGAGGGGATCGAGCTGGAGCCGTCAATCGATGCCCGCACCCCCCTCAACCAGCTCGCCGAGGCGCGCTTCCTCGCGGCCCGCCTGCGCGAGCTCGCCGACGCGGGCGTGGAGCGCGGCGAGATGGTCGTGCTGCTGCGCGCCTTCACCCACCTCGACGCCCACGAGGACTCGCTGGAGCGAGCGGGCCTGCGTCCCTACGTGGTTGGCGGGCGGGGCTACTGGTCCCAGCAGCAGGTCTCCGACGTCTGCGCACTGCTGGCGACGATCGCCAATCCGCTCGACGACCAGGCGCTGTTCGGCGCCCTCGCCTCGCCCGCCTGCGGTGTCGCCCCCGACACCCTCTGGTTGCTGCGGGCAGCAGCGGGAAGAGGCAGGAGCGTCTGGCGCACGGTCGAGCAGGCGACGGGGCTGGGGGAGGCCGAGCTCAGCGACCCGCAGCGACTCGGGCAGATCCCAGCGGCCGAGCTGGCGCTGCTGAGTCGCTTCGCGAGGCGGCTGGTCGCCCTGCGCGAGCGCGCCCCGTACCTGCCCCTCGCCGATCTGATCGACGCAGCCGTCACCGAGACCGGCTACGACCTCGCGGTGCTGATGAGGTCCGCGGGCGAGGCGCGCTTCGCCAACCTGCGCAAGCTGATGCGGCTCGCCGCCGAGTTCGAGGCCGGCGAGGGTCGCGATCTGCGCGGCTTGCTCGACTTCCTCGCGGCGCGGGCCGAGGTGGACGGCGACGCGCAGGCGGCGACGGCGGTCGAGGGACACGACGGGGTGCGGATCATGACCATCCACAGCGCCAAGGGGCTCGAGTTCGGCGTGGTGGCGGTCCCCCACCTCTCCCGCAGCCTGCTGTCCGGCTCGCGGACCCCACTGCTGACCCTGGGACACGAGGCGGAGGCCCCGCGGGTGGGGATGCAGCTGCGCCGCCTCGGTGCCCCTTCACTCAACCTCTATGCCCACCGCGAGCTTCGCGAAGAGGCACAGCGACGCGACGCCGAGGAGGAGCTGCGGCTCTTCCACGTCGCCGCAACCCGGGCGCGCGAGCGGCTCATCCTCAGCGGGGTGGTCAGGCCGGAGGCCGCTCGCGAGGCGAGCCCGGGGACACCGGTGGTCGAGCGGATCGTCGAGGCGTTCGGCATCGACCGCACGGAGGACTCCGCGGTGAGGATCCCGGCGGCGCAACCCCGCGAAGGCCTGGAGGCGAGCTTCGAGCCAGCTGAGATCGCGATCCGCGTCAACCTCGCCTCGAGCGAGCGCGCCGACCTGCTGGCGAGCGTGAGGCGCGACGAGAGCGCGGTACCCGATCTCGGCGTAGGCCCGGCGCCCCTGCTCGCGCAACGGGTCCTGACGGTGCCCAGCCAGCCGCTCTCCTACACGGCGATCGCCAAGCACGGCGAGCTCCCCGACCCCACCGTGAACGGTCGTAGCTCTTCCCGCTCAGCGGATCTAAATGCGACCGCAACGGGCGAGCGACCTGCCCGGGAACGGGATGCGGCCACGGCCCGCGGGATCGCCGTGCACAACCTGCTCGAGTGGAGCGCGAACAACGGCTGGCGAGCGCCGCCTGGCGAGCTGGCCCGCCGCTTCGCCGCTGCCGCCGGTTTCGCTCCGGGCTCAGAAGAGGCCGGCACGGCGCTGCTGGATCCGGTCCAAGCCTGGCTCGCGTCCGAGCTCTTCGGCGAGCGGGTGCGGCCCGCGGAGCGCAGCCGCGCCGAGGTTCCACTCCTTCTCCAGCTCGGGGGCACCGTCCTGCGAGGCTCGATCGACCTCCTGGTGGAGCGCGAGGACGGGCCGCCATTGATCGTCGACTACAAGACCGACCGGCTCGACGGCGCCAGCCCGATCACGCTGGCCGGTCGCTACGAGATCCAGCGTGACATCTACGCGCTCGCCGTGAGCGAGTCGCTGCAGATTGATCGGGTAGAGACGGCCTACGTCTTCCTGGAGCAGCCGCAGCGACCGGTGTTGGTGCAGCTCGACGCCGGGGAAATCGACCTGGGCCGAGCGCGACTCGTCGAGGCAATCGAGCGGATCCGCTCGGAGCCCGAGGCCGCCTGACCAAGCAGGCCAAGGACGCCGGTATGCGCGGTCAGACGGCCTCGGGCGGCGGCCGCTCGAGCTTGGCTGCGAGCTCGTCCAGCCGCAGCTCTTCCAGGCCCTCGCTGACGGCGTCCAGCTCCGCCGAGCAGTAGGTGACCAGCTCGCGGCCCTCGCGGCAAAGCTCGAGCGTTTCGCGCAGGCCCGCCTGGCCCGAGTCGAGGCGATCGATGATCCGCTCCAGCCGCTCGACCGCGGCCTCGTAGGAATCAGGCTTTTCGGACACGGACTCGGCCATCGGCGAAACGCAGACTAATCTCATCGGCGGCTCGCACCCCCTCGGCGCTGGTCACAGGCTCGCCATCGAGATCCTCGGCAAGCGCGTAGCCGCGCTCCAGGGTGCGCTCGGGGTCGTGGGCGCGGAACGCCACCTCCGCCCGGCGCAGCGCCTCCCGCCGGCTGTCCGCTTCCGCCCCGGCGGCGCGGCGCGCGGCGCGACCGAGCACGACGGCTGCGATGCGGCCCTGGAAGGTGCGGCGCTCGGCCAGGCCGCGTTCGGAGGAGGCGCGAATCTCTCGCGTCTTCTGGTTGAGCGCGACCCGCTCCCGCCGCAGCGCCCGCGCCGGGCCGCGGGCCAGCGCGACCAGGTGGCGGCTGCGGATTCCGACGGCCCCCTCGCCCGCCCGCCGCAGGGCAGCGGCACTGCGCTCCAGGGAACCGCGTGCGGCGATGCAATCGAGCGGCACAGCGGCCTCGGCAGCATGGGTCGGGGTCGAGCAGGCAACCGCGGCGACGTCGTCGATCAGGGTCGAGTCGCGCTCGTGGCCGACCGCGCTGATCACCGGCACCCGCAGCATCGCGACCGTGCGACAGAGGGTCTCGTCGCAGAAAGCCCAGAGGTCGGCGAGGCTGCCACCGCCCCTGGTGACCACGATCGCCTCGACCTCCGGCCGCGCCGCCAGATCCTGGATCGCGCCCCCGATCGCCGGCGCGGCGCGGCGATCCTGGACCGGCGCGAAGGCCCAGATCACGGTCCCGGCCCAGCCGCGTCGGTGCAGGGCGGCGAGCAGGTCGCGGCGGGCCGCCCCCGACTCGGCCGTGACCACGCCGATCGTCCTCGGCAGCTGCGGTCGCGTCAGCTGCCCCTGCAGCTCGAAGAGGCCCTCGGAGCGGAGCTGCTTGCGCAGCGCCTCGAGCCGTGCAAGCAAGTCTCCCTCGCCGGCAAGCCGGATGTGAGCGGCGCGAAAGAAGAAGCTCGGCGAGGCGTGGCCGCTGCCGCGGTAGTAGTCGGGACCACCGCCGATGACGACTTCGGCGCCGTCGCGAAGGCCCTGCTCGGGAAGCTCCAGCTTCTCCAGCTCGTTGAGCCAGATCGCGCACGGGACCGCGCCCTCCGCGTCACGCAGCTCGAAGTAGGCCTGGGCTTTGCTGCGGCTGAGCCCGGTGACCTCGCCGATCAGCGAGACCCGGGCGCGGCGGCGCATCTCTTCCTCCAGCTTGCGGGCGTAGCGGCCGACGGGGAACGGACCGGGTAGATCCACGGAGCGAGGCTATCCGGGGATTCGGCCGGGGGCGCGGCTCATCCGGCCCGCATCCAGCGCTGGGCCCATGTCTTGAGCTCGCCGATCGCCGGGCGCAGCTCCGCCCCTGCCTCGGTGAGCGAGTAGGTGACGCGAACCGGCGAGCCCGCTTCGACCTCGCGCTGGACCAGGCCCTCCTCCTCGAGCTCGCGCAGGCGCTGCGAGAGCAGCCGGTCCGAGAGCCCTGGCACGGCCTTGGCCAGCTCGCAGTAGCGCAACGGTCCCTCGGTCAGGGCGCAAACGATCGCCCCGGTCCAGCGCTTGCCGATCAGCTCGATCGCTGCGTGGAAGTGAGGGCAGACCCCGGCGGGCTGCTCTTGAGCGGAAATGGCCTCCACCTGGGTTCAGCTTACTGAACGTAAGTTATGGCCCCGGAGGCCGGCCTGCTTGTATTTGCCCGTGACCATTCTCGACTGGGCGATCGTCGCCTTCACCATCGCCTTTGCCATGTGGGGCTACCGGCAGGGGTTGATCGTCGGAGTTCTCACCCTGCTCGGGTTCGCCGCTGGGGCCATTGCGGGCAGCAGGGTCGCGCCGCTGCTGCTCAACGAAGGCTCGAGCTCGCCCTACGCACCGCTGCTCGCGGCGCTGGGAGCGCTGCTGGTCGGTGCGCTCGTGGCCGTGACCCTGGAGAGCCTCGCGCTCGGCCTGCGCGAGCGCCTGATCCACGGCCCCACCCTGCACCTCGCCGACGGCGCCGGGGGCGCGGCGCTGATCGCCGCTGTGGCGCTGGGGCTGATCTGGGTCTTCGGCGCTGTCGCCCTGCATGCCCCGGGCACCGCTCAGCTGCGAGCCGACGTGCAGCGCTCCTTGATCCTGCGCCGGCTCAACGACCTGCTGCCACCGTCCGGGCCTGTCCTCAACGCGCTCAACCGGGTCGATCCGGCGCCTTCGATCGTCGGCCCGACCACTCCGGTGGCGGCGCCGGACCCGACCATCCCCGCCGACCCGGACGTGCACCGGGCGAGTCGGTCGGTGGTGCGCGTGCTGGGCACCGCCTGCGGCCTCGGCGTCGAGGGGTCGGGCTGGGTGGCGGCGCCGGGGCTGGTGGTCACCAACGCCCACGTCGTCGCCGGCGAGGATGACACCACGGTCTCGACCATCGATGGTGCCTCGCTCGATGCCACCCCGGTTCACTACGACCCCGCCAACGACCTCGCGCTGCTGCGAATAGGCGCCGCGATCCCCGCCCTGCCGATCGCCCCCGACCCGCAACGGGGGACCGCCGGCGCAGTCCTCGGCTATCCCGAGAACGGGCCCTACGCTGTCACCGCCGCCCGCATCGGTGACACCAGCACCGTGATCAGCCAGGACTCCTACGGCAGCGGGCCGATCCACCGGTCGATCGCATTCCTACGTGGCAGCGTCCGCAGCGGTAACTCAGGCGGTCCCCTGATCGATTCCCGGGGCCGCGTGATGGCGACCGTCTTCGCCGCCACCACCTCCGGCCCCCCGGGGGGATTCGCCGTGCCCGACGAGATCGTCCGCGCAGCGCTCACCGAAGCGACGGCGCCCGTCGACACCGGCCCCTGCACGGGCTAGAAGTGGTGCTCGACCTGCCTCACCACTAAATTCCCGTCTAGTGAAAACTCTGCCCACCGAGGTGGAGCGGCGCCGCCGTCTCGTCACCCGCACGCTCCCCCTCACCTTCGTCGCAATCGTCGCCTTCGCGATCGGCGCCTCGGCAGGCGCGCCGGGGTCGCCGGGGAAGGAAGCCGCCGAGCATTTCACCGCAGCTTGGGCGCGCAAGGACTTCGCCGCCATGTACCGGGAGCTGAACGAAGCCTCTCGCCGCTCGGTCAGCGAAGACGACTTCGCCAAGGCTTACCGCGAAGCGGCGGAAGTCGCCACCCTGCGCCATCTCGGCACCGGATCGGCCGGGGATCCCGTCAGCGAGAACGGTGCCACCTCGATCCCGGTCCCAATCGAAGCGAGCACGGTCGCCTTCGGCGAGGTGGAAGGTGACGTGGACATCCCCTATGCGGACGGTGGCATCGCCTGGAATCCCAGCCTCGTGTTCCCTGGCCTCGAACCCGAAGAGCACCTGGAAAACCGGATCGATCTGGCGCCGCGCGCCCCGATTCTCGCCAGGGACGGGACGGCGCTGGCCGAAGGATCCGCCGATGCCCGCGAACACCCGATCGGCAGCGCCGCGATCGACGTCACCGGTGAAATCGGCATGGCCGAAGAAGAAGACCAGGCGGCAATGGCCCGACAGGGCTTCCCGGCCGGCACCCCGGTCGGCATCAGCGGCCTCGAGCAGGCGTTCAACGCACGCTTGGCCGGCCGGCCGGGAGGATCCCTGCTCGCCGTGGGCAGCGACGGCGGCTCAGCCCGCATCCTCTCCCAAGCCGAACCCGAGGCCGGCGCGCCGGTGAAGACGACCATCGATCCCGAGCTCCAGCTCTCCGCCGTCTCGGCCCTCGCCGGTCGGGCCGGCGGCGTCGCCGTGCTCGACGCCCGCAGCGGTGACGTCCGGGCTCTCGCCGGGCAGGCCTTCTCCGCGCCGCAGCCGCCCGGATCGACCTTCAAGACCGTCACCACCACGGCAGCGCTGGAGAAGGGCATCGTCTCGCTCGACGACGAATTCGAAATCGTCGACGGCGTCAACGTCGGCGGTCGCTTCATCAGCAACGCCAACGGAGAGTTCTGCGGCGGCACCTTCCGCGAAGCCTTCGCCGAGTCGTGCAACGCCGACTTCGCACCGCTGGGGCCGAAGATCGGCAACGACGACCTGGTCGCGACAGCCGAACGCTTCGGGTTCAACTCTCCCCCCACCCTCTACGCGCCGAGCATCGTCGCGGCGGTCGAACCGCCGGAGTCGACGATTCCGACCGACATCGGCGACGAACTCGACCTCGGTGTGAGCGCGATCGGTCAGGGTGAAGTCCTGGCGACCCCACTGCAGATGGCAAACGTCGCGCAGGCGATCGGCAACGCCGGCGTCCGCGAGCCGACCTCGGTCGTCGCCAACCGCAAGCTGCGACCCAGTGCGGAGCCGGTGCGGGTGATGTCGAAGAAGATCGCCGACGAGCTGACCGAACTGATGGTCGGTGTCGTCACCAACGGCACCGGCTTCGCCGCCGCGATCCCGGAGGCTCAGGTGGCGGGCAAGACCGGCACCGCCGAGCTGGGCCCGAAGCCCGGCACCGAAGGCGAAGAAGAACCGGAGCAGATCAAGGACGCCTGGTTCGCCGCCTTTGCCCCGGCCAAGGGCGCCAAGCTGGCCGTGGGCGTGCTGCTGATCGAAGCCGAAGCGGCGGGCGGCGAAGTAGCCGCCCCGATCGCCGGCCAGGTCCTCTCAGCCGGCCTCTGAGCGCACTACAGGTCTAGCGTGACTTCGGCCGCTTCCGGCTCCGGCCCTGGGATGTGAAGCGTCAACGGCCGGTTCTCCGAGGCGGAGGCGGGCAGGTTGAAGAGGACCAGCGAACCCTCGATCGGACCCTGCTGGGGGGTCGAATCGAGTACCGGAATCTGTTCTTCGGGTTCGACTTCGCCTTCGAAGGGAAGTGCGTAGAGACTTTCGCTCGCAAGCGAGTGGAAGGCCTGACCTCCGGCGTCGATGATTTCGAAAGACCGCGGCAGCGACTGCGGTTCGTCGCTTTCGTTCTGGACCTGAAAGAAGACACCGAAGTAGCTGTGCCCCGGCGGCAGCTGCGGCTGGCCGACCAGGTAGGCGGAGTCCTCGTTGTCGTTGGGGTTGAGGAAGCGCGAGAAGATGACGTTGTACTGCAGCTCACCGAGCTTCACCGGCTCGCCCTCGACCACATCCTTGGAATCGCTCGAGTAGCCGCAGGCGGAGATGACGAGTGCAGCCGCGGCAAGCGCAAGAGCGGCAAGCAGCGAGAGGGCGATTCTGCGGTGACGGGACATCGGCGGCGTGAGTCTATAAAGGCGCTCGGCAACCCGCCCTACGGGATGCCGGTTGCGTGCGGATTGCCACCCGCCACCGCAACCGGGGCCGCCGCCCGCTCGCCGCTCTCGAGCTGGTCGCGCAGCCTTCGCAACGCCTCGCTCCAACCCCGTTGCTGCCAGAACGACGCCCCGCTGATCGTCTCCAGCGCCTTGTCGATTGGGTTCGACGGCTCGGTCCAGTGCGAGACGCGCACCCTGATCAGCGAGCCGCTGCCCTCCAGCAGCTCCCAGACCGTGAACGCCGGAATCCGGTTGCCGCGACCGCCGCAACCCCGCTCGACGATCCTCTGCGGCTCCTCGATCTCGGCGATCGCGGTGTCCATCCAGATCGACCTCACCGGCTGCGCAACACGAAACCGCGCCCCGGCGCCGATTCCCCGCGACTCGATCCGAGTCAGGTGAAAACCAGCGAGGAAGTGGTCGGTGAAGGAGGGTCGCCTGGCGAGGTCGCCGATCGTCTCGAAGGCCCGCTCGCGGGGAGCGTCGATCTCGATCTCTGCGCTGACCGGGCCCATGCGAGGGCGCGATTCTAGTGTTTGCCGCGGGCTCGGCGCTCGGGAAGGCGGCGCCATCGAGCATGCCTGCGGCAAATCCCGGATATCCGAGCTTGTACAGAGGCGCTAGGATCAGGGGAAGGAACGCGCCGGGAAGGAGCAAGCATCTCTACCAGTCTCACCCCAACCCCAGCTTCCGATAGCTACGCCACCGGGACATTCCCCGGCCCGGGTACCTATTTCTGCGTCGAGTGCGGTTCGCAGCTCTCGCTTCAGGAGGATGACCAGCTCCCCCCCTGCCCCCGCTGTGGGGCCTCGAGCTTCAGGCTCGACTCGATCTTCGAGTCGATGCAGGAGCACGGTGGGACGACAGCGGAATTCGAGGCTCCCAGCGAGGTTGCCTCCCTTGACTGGCTGAAAGAGGTGCGAGCGGGGCTGGCCGCGGGCAGTCGCCACCTCGTATGCCGCGACGGCGACGAGATGCTCGACTTCGAGATCGATCGCGGCTGGTCCAGGATCGGCCGCAGCATCGCCGCCGACATCCGCCTCGACGATCCAAGCGTCTCCCGCCGCCACGCTCTCGTCGTCTCCGAACCCGGGGAGTCGCTGCGGGTGCTCGACGACCGCAGCCTCAACGGCGTTCTCGTCAACGGCGACACGGTCGAGTGGGGCAAACTCGAGGACGGCGACGAGTTGACGATCGGCCGCTACCGCCTCTTCGCGCTCGAAGGCTGATCGAGCTTTCACCGCAAATTCCGGCCACCCTCGCCCGTAGCATGGGCAGCATGGACTCTGGGCAGGACCCCTCCGTCGCGGCCGACCAGGCCCGTCAACGGCTGCACGAAGAGATAGAGCGGGTACGTGCCGGGGTCGAGGAGATGCTCACCGAGCAGGAGGGCGCCGTTGACGACGCCGACCTGCGCCGCGAGCTGGATGCGATCCGCGAGGAAACCCGCGGCTACGTCAAGAAGCGCATCGGCAAGGCTGAAAAGCGCATGGACAAGCGCGTCGGCAAGCTGGAACGCCGCATCGACCAGGTAGAGCAGGACCGCAAGTACGCCGAGTGGCGGATCCACACCAACAACGAGGCGATGCTCGACGGCCTGCTCCGCGAGGTAAGAGCTATCGCAGACCTTTTAACTCGCACCCACTGAGCAGCTCGCATGCAAGGGGACGGGTACCCGTCCCCTTGCCGCCGCCTACTCCGTCGAGATGCTCGGGTCCGCCTGCACCCTGTGCGGGACGACCATGAGGAAGTTCTCAGCGCTGGCAGCGGCCAACGCAAGCATCCGCTCGGCCTCCTCGTCCTGACCGGTGGCGCGCAGTTCCTCGGCGTAATGGGAGAGCAGGTCGTCGATATCGAGCTGGCCCTCGGAGTCGACCTCCTGCAGCTCCACTTTGGCCCCCTCGCCGAGCCGCGCCTGGATTGCTTCCCGATCGATGCCGAAGGCGTTTTGGCGGACGTAGACGCGGCCGCCGGTCATCCCCGCGCAGGCCCAGGGACCGAGGTCGCCGAGCACGACGGCGCGGCCCGAGGTCATGTACTCGAAGGCGAAGCCCTTGGCGTTGGCCCGATCGACGAGGCAGCCGCGGCTGTCGTCGATCTCCTCCGCCGGCTCGCCGCCCAACACCACGTCGGCGCCGGAGAGGCGGATGCAGAAGCGGGAGTCGGCCGAGCCCTGAACGAAGAGGCGACCGCGCTGGGCGCCGTAGGCGAAGGACTTGCCGACCGAGCCGTTGAGCCGCTGCCCCTTCGCCCCCTTGCCCTTCAGCACGGCGACGGTTCCACCCAGCATCGTCTTGCCGACGCCGTCCTGGGCGCCGCCCTCGACCCGGATCGAGACCCCGTATGAGTTGAAGGCGCCGAGGCCCTGCCCGGCGACGGAGCCGCCGTTGAACTCGAGGCTGGCGAGCACGTCCTCGTTCGACTCCGGCCCGTCCTCGAAGATGCGGGAGCGGGCGATCGCCCCCGACAGCTCGGTGCCGAGCACGCGGTCGTTGGCGTCGGTCGCACGCGGGAACTCGTTGCGAACGGTGCGCCCCGCGCAGATGTCGCCGGCCAGAGAGCCGATCTGGGCCGAGGCCTGCTTCGCCTCCATCCGGATCGGACGGGCGACGACGAGGCCCGCCTCGGCGCGCTCCTCGGCGATCTCTCCCGCCACCGGCAGATCGAGTGGCTCGAGGTCGAGGAACTCCTCCAGCGGCGTGATCAGCGGCGCCAGGTCGATCTGCTCCTGGTGGGAGATCTGCTCCAGCAGGTCGTAGCGACCGACCAGGTCCTGGGCGCGGTCGTAGCCAAGCGAGGCGACGACCTCTTTCACCTCCTCGCCCATCGCACCGAAGAAGCGGGCACAGCTCTCGGCCGCCACGTCCACCTCCTGCGGGGTGAACTTCTTCAGGCCGTGCTGCTGGGCCTGCTCGACCGTCTCGATCTGGGTCGCGATGCCGACGTGGCAGGTGTCGAGCTGGCAGCCGCGGCAGATCGTGCAGCCGAGACTGACCATCGCCAGGGTGCCGAAGCCGACCCGGTTGGCGCCGAGGCAGTGCAGCTTGACGATGTCGTGGCCGGTGCGGTAGCCGCCGTCGGCCCAGATCTCGACCCGGTTGCGCAGACCGGCCTCCATCAGCGCCCGGTGCACGGCGCGGGTGCCGATGTCGGAGGGCAGCCCGACGTGGCGGAGCGCGTGCTGGCGGGCGGCGCCGGTGCCGCCCTCGAAGCCGGAGAGGGTGATGATGTCGGCGCCCGCCTTGGCGATGCCGAGGCCGATCGTGCCGATGTTCGGCACCACCGGGACCTTGACCGAGACCCGCACGTCGGGGTTGACCGTCTTCAGCTCGTCGATCAGCTCGGCCAGGTCCTCGATCGAGTAGAGGTCGTGGTTGTTGGAGGGCGAGATCAGGTCGGTGCCGGGCGCAGCGTTACGGGCGGCGGCGACCTTCTCGGAGACCTTCTTGCCGGGCAGGTGACCGCCCTCGCCGGGCTTGGCGCCCTGGCCGATCTTGATCTCGGCGACGTAGGAGGAGTTGATCATCTCCGCCGAGACGCCGAAGCGCCCCGAGGCGACCTGCTGGCCGCGCCATTTGCGGTACTGCCCGTACATGTCGCGGATCTCGCCGCCCTCGCCGTTGACGCAGAGGACATTGATCGATTTCGCCGCCTCCGCGTAGGCGCGGAAGGCGGGCTCGGACTGGGAGCCAAAGCTCATCGAGGAGATCACCACCGGGTAGTCGTGGTGACCGACGCCGGCGTCGACCGAGGCGGGGTCGACCGGCTCCCGATCGCCCTTCAGCCCCATGATGTGGCGCATCGAGATCGGGCTCTGGCGCTCCAGATCCCGCACTTTCTCGGAGTACTCGGCGTAGGAGCCGGAGCCGTTGGCGGTGGCGACAGCCGCCTTGTAGACCTTGGGGTAGAAGCGGAAGGTCTTGGCCGGTTTGGCATCTTCGTCGCCGCCGAGGATGCGCGCCCGCGCGTTGCAGCCCTCGTCCAGGCCGGCGAAGCCGATCCCGCCGCGCTCGGAGGCGGCGAAGGCCTCGGTCTGGAAGATCTCGACCAGCTCAGGCTTGACGCCGATCGAGGAGAACTGGCGGGCGTAGCCGCGCACCTCGTGGATCCCGATCGTCGAGATCACTTTCTCGATCCCCTTCGCCAGCGCCGCACAGAGGTTGCCGATGTCGGCCTGGTAATCCTCGACGCAGACGACCTCGACCATCGTGTACGGGCAGACGCCGTTGGCGCCCAGGCCCAGGGCCAGCATCGTGTCGTGGACGTTGCGAACGGACGCCGAGCGCAGCACGATGCCGCAGCGGCGGCGCAGGTTCTCCTCGCCCGGCTCGACCCGGAACTGCTTCAGCGCCTGATCGACCGCCGAGGTCGCCAGGTGGGGATCGAGGTAGCGGCGCTCGGCGTCGTAGACGGTGCGGTCGGTCAGCACCAGCAGCTCGGCGCCGTCCCGCACCTTCTTCACCGACTCCTGCTTGATCCGCTCGATCGCCCCCTTGGTCGTCTCCGACTCCAGCAGCGAGATGTCGACCGCCCCGGCGCGGCCCCGGAACTCCTCCCAGAGGTCCTCGAGCAGGTAGGTGCTGTGCTCGCGGGCGATCTGGCGGTAGGTCTTGTCGGAGAGCGGCGCCAGGCCGTGATGACCGCCGAGGATCACCGGGAAGGAGGTCTCGACCGTGCCCGAGTCCTCGCCGGCGTCGTCGATCGAAGGGCGGCGACCGAACACCGTTCGGGTCGAGAAGTGCTCCACCTCGCGCTCGCGATCGATCGCCGGGTTGGTGACCACGGCGACCGTCTCCTTGAAGTAGTCGGCCAGGTTCTGGCGCTCCGGGGAGAGCGCTGCCAGCGGCCCGTCGTAGCCGAGCGAGCCGATCGGCTCGGCACCGTTGGAGGCCATCTGCTGGACCAGTTTGACGTCGTCGCGCTGCCAGCCGAAACCGGCGAGGATCCGGTCGGCAACCTTGACCGGCTCTTCGGGGCCGGCATCGGAGTAGCCGGGCACGTCGTCGCCCTCGAGCGGCCCACCGGTCTCGAGCGCCCGGTCGTAGGGGCCCACCTCCTCGACGCCGTTGCGCGCCAGCCAGCGGTCGCGGACGATCCGCAGCATCTCGTCGTGCGGGTGGAGGGTCGAGCGCTTGCGCTGGCGCTCGATCGTGACCATCGCCTTCTCGCCCGGCGCAAGTGGCTTCGGCTCGGAGACCATCTCGCTGACCGCGACCACGCCGGGCTCGGAGCTGAAGACGAAGTCATCGCTCGTCTCCACCTGCCAGAGCGGGCGCAGCCCGAGCGCGTCGGCGGAGAAGACGCACTCGTCGCTGTGGCGCGCGATCAGGGCCACCGGGCCCTGCGCGAAGGGGCCCATCGCCTGGTGCAGGTACATGTAGAAGCGGTGCAGGTCCTCCGGCAGCGCGCGGATCTCGTTGACGATCGGCGGCACGACCATCTCCATCGCCTCGGCGAGGCTGAGGCGATCGCGGCTGATCAGGGTGTCGATCGTCCGGTTGAGGTCCTGCGAGTCCGAGGAGCCGGGCTGGATCGGGACGCCGAGCATGCGCGCCTCCTGGCGCAGCTGCTCGATCGTGTTGATCTCGCCGTTGTGGCCCAGCACCGAGAAGGGCTGGACCCGCTTGAAGGAAGGCCAGGTGTTGGTCGAGTAGCGGTTGTGGCCGAAGCAGCCGATCGTCTCGAAGCGCTCGTCGCGCAGGTCCGGGTAGTACTCGCCGAGGATCTTCGGCGCGCCCATGACCTTGTAGACGCAGGTGGTCGCCGAGAGCGAGGGAATGTGGACGTCGAGCTGCTGCTCCAGCTCGATCAGCAAGTCGAAGAGAACGCGGTCGCGGCGCGACGCGTCGGCGACGAGGCCGCCGACCTGCCAGAAATGCGGCTCCTCCTCGCGCGCGGTCGGTCCAAGAGCAGTCGAATCGACGGCACCGATCCGCTCGGCGAGGATGCGGAAGCCGCCCCGCCCGAGCAGCTCGCGGGCATCGTGCTGCACGCGCTCGAGGTCCTGGGAGCGCTCGATGAAGACGTGGGCGACGGCGAAGGCGTCGTCGAGGGTCAGCGAGGGGTCGTGGCCGCCGGAGCGAACCTCCTCGGCCCAGATCTTGCGCGGAATGTCGACCAGCAACCCGCAGCCGTCACCCTCGCCATCGACGTTGCCGGCACGGTGAAGCATCTTCTGCAGAGCCGGGATCGCGCGTTCGATCGGTTCGTGACTCGGCGTGGCGTCCTTGCGCACGGAGGCGTAGATCGCGCACGCATCCTTGTCCTCGACGCTGGGGGGCGAGACGAGCGGACGGTAGGCACGCTCTGGCGAGTAGCGGACGGGGCCGTTCTCACCGTGAAGCTCACGGGACTGGGTATCGGACAAGTTGACCTCCCGGTTTCCGCACCTTCTCCGAGCGGGCGCGCGACGGGTTGACGAGTCGTCGGATTATAGGGGCGGCCGGTCGGCCGGTCTAGCCCCAGCCCATCGGCTCGTAGCCGCCGCGGGGGTCGACGCCGATCAAGAGCGCCGTGACAGGCGCGTTGGAGAGGTTGAGGATGGTGCGAGTCGCCGGTGGCTCGATCGAGGCGAAGGTGCCAGCCGGGGCCGCGTGGTCCTCGCCGTCGAGCCGCAGCGTCGCCTCGCCCTCGAGGACGACGTACAGCTCGACCTGGCCGCTCTGCGCCTCATCGTGCTCGGGGATCTGCCCGCCGGGCGCTATCTCGACCAGGTTGAAGCCGAAGGCCGAGGTGCCGAGCGCCTTGCGCGCCAGCCCCCAGGTCGAATCGCCCGAGCCCTCCATCGCCTCGAACTCGTCGCGGTGCCTGATCGTGTATCCGCCGGCCATCTCGGTCCTCTCCTCGCGGGTCAGTTGCTCCAGCCGGGTTCGAACGCGTTCCTGGCCAGCACCTTCGGCTTGCCGCCACCGTAGGGAACGGTGGCGACATCGTGGCCCGGCCCCGGTTCGAAGCCGCCCGTCGCGCCGAGCACCAGCTGGCCGTTAGCGGATAGCGCGGCGCTGGCGAAACCCTGCTCGGTGGCTTCGATCAGAGGCCGCTGGGCTCCCGTGCGGGGATTGACGGTGACGGCGTAGGTCGTGTCCTGTCCGCCGAACTGAGCCAACAGGCGGTTGCCGTTGGCGGACCACTGGGTCGGATACAGGCCCTGGAGAAGCGGCCCCACCGTAGTGTGGGTCAGGCGCCGCACCTGCTTGCCGGCGGGGCTCGTCAGGTAGAGCTCGTTCTTGGGGCCGTAGCGGCGCTGCTTGGCGCCGAGGAGCTTGACGAAGACGATCTTGCCGGCAGGGCCCCAAACCGGGTTGGTCGAGCGCTGGTCGTGGGTGAGGCGCACGGGAGGGATGTAGCGGACCGCCTGGCCAATCGGGATATCGAACCGGTAGAGGTCGCTCTGCGGCGGGTACTTTTCGCTGCCGGCCCGGGCGTAGACGATCTGCCCGCCTTCGGGCGCGAAGCTGACGCCGCTGAAGTAGCCCGTGGCGACGGTGGACTGGGTACCGCTGGCGACGTCGATCAGCACCAGCCGGCGAGGGCCGACTTCCGGTCCGCGCAGCGCCGCGATCGTGCTCGAGTCGGGCGACCAGGCGAAGACGAACGGTTCGCGCCAGTCACCGAGCAGGCGCCGCGGCGGAGCGCTGCGATCGACCGGCGCAAGGGCGAGTTCAGAGCCAAAGGACCCACCTTTGACGGGGCTGTAGGCGATGGTCTTGCCATCCGGCGATATCCGCGGAGTCGCCCCGGCCGCGAGCTTGTGGGCGTGCGAGCCGTTGTCGTTGGCGACCCAGACGACCGGGTGCAGCGGCTGGCGCACGAACACCAGGGTCGCCCGCGCAACCGCCGGGATCGCCGTGAGCGCGACCAGCAGCCCAACAACGGTGACCCATCTCAGTCTGCCCGGCACAACACGATGGTAGTGGCGAGGGCGGCGTTCCGGCGCTTCCGTGACTTGGTGCGCTCAGGGGCCAACCACGGCCGCAGCGACGAGGCCACCGCTCACGCCGAGGAAGGAGACGACGGCCAGCAAGCGGTACCAGAGCCGGCGCTCGACGTCCGGATCGAAGGCAAGCGGGACGAAGAGGAAGGGGTTGACCGCGGTGCCGAAGACGAGAGCGATGGCAATCGCCGTCGGCAGGTCCGGCACGGCAAGGCCGACGCCGATCAGGATCAGACCCATCATCACGTAGTCGAGGTGCACCTGGCGGATCCGCTGCGGGGCGACGACCCCGATCCGGCGCAGCCACTCGATCTTCTCCTCGCGGATCACCATCGCCCAACCAAGCAGACCGCCGAGCGCCAGCTCGACCAGGCCGATCCGGATCACCCAGTCCACTGGATCAGAGCTCGGGGACGTCGGCGCCGTGGGGCGTGAAGGGGATGCGGCGGATCTCGGCCCAGCCCTGACAGCGGCTCTCCAGCTCTTCGCTGACCTTGCCGGCGTCCTGCCAGGTGGTCCAGACGAGGACGGTGGGGCCAGCGCCGGAGATGGTCGCGCCCAGGGCTCCCATCTCACGCGCACCTTCGACCAGCTCCATCGAGCGGGGATAGAGACCGCGGCGGCGGCCCTGGTGGATCTTGTCCTCGAGGCTGGCGGAGATCAGGCTCAGGTCGCCCCGGTAGAGGCCGAGCGTCAAGCGGGCGGCGGAGAAGATGTTGCCGAGCGCGTCGTCGAGTGGGATCTCGCTCGGGATCGCCTCGCGCGCCTGGGCGGTTGGAACTTCCTCCTCGCGGGGGATGACGAGGATGCCCTCGAGCCCGTCCGGGGGAGGAAATCGCGAGGCATCCGGGGGGCCGCCTCGAGCCGGGTCGCAGATCACGAAGCCGCCGTAGATCGCCGCCGCGACGTTGTCGGGATGTCCCTCGAGCTCGGTCGCCCGCGCCAGGATCTCCTCCTCGGTCAGCGCCAGCTCGTAGAGATGGTCGGCTGCGACGAGCCCGGCGACGATCGCCGCCGCGCTGGAGCCGAGCCCGCGGCCGAGCGGGATCGCCTCCCTGAGCCGGAAGGCGATCCCGTCGGCGGAGTGCAGGCTCTCGAAGGCCCGCACGATCAGGTTGTCGCGCCCGGTCGGCACGTCGAGCGACCCGGGGTCGAAGGAGAACTCGCCGACCTCCTCCACTTCCAGCTCCAGGAACATCTCCAGCGCGGCGGCCATCACGTCGTAGCCCGGCCCGAGATTTGCCGAGGAGGCAGGGACGCGAACCAGTCGGCGCCGGGCGGTCAATCGAACACCGCCCGCTCTACGGCGCTGAGGTCGTTCTCGCAGTTGACCACCGGCGGGGCTTTGGAGAGGGCGGTGTCGGGATCCTTGAGGCCGTGGCCGGTGAGGACGCAGACGACCGACTCTGGGGGCGCCGTTTCCTCGCCGACCGGCAAACCGTGGGCGAGCAGGCCGGCGACCGAAGCTGCCGACGCCGGCTCGCAGAAGACACCCTCGCTGGCAGCCAGCCAGTGGTAGGCGTCGAGGATCTGCTCGTCGGAGACCGCCGCCACCCGGCCCCGTGAGGCAGTGAAGGCGGCCATCGCCTCCTCCCACCGAGCCGGGTTGCCGATCCGGATCGCCGAGGCGACCGTCTCGGGGTCGGCGACCGGCGCGCCATGGACGAGCGGCGCCGCACCCTCGGCCTGGAAGCCGTAGACCACTGGGGCCACGCCGAGCTCTTCGAAGCCGCGCCAGTAGGCGGTCACGTTGCCCGCGTTGCCGACCGGGATCGCCAGCGCTCCGGGCGCCTCGCCGAGATCCTCGAAGACCTCGAAGGCCGCCGTCTTCTGACCCTCGATCCGGTACGGGTTGACCGAGTTGACCAGCTCGATCGGGTGCCGGTCGGCCAGCTCGCGGACGATCCGCAGCGCCTCGTCGAAGTTCCCCTGCAGGGCGATCACGCGGGCGCCGTGCATCAGCGCCTGGGCCAGCTTGCCGATCGCGATCTTCCCCTCCGGCACGATCACCGCCCCGCGCATCCCGGCCCGCGCCGCATAGGCAGCCGCGCTCGCCGCCGTATTGCCGGTCGAGGCGCAGATCACCGCCTCCGCCCCGCGTCCCTTTGCCCGCGAGACGGCGACGGTCATGCCCCGATCCTTGAACGAGCCGGTCGGGTTGGCCCCCTCGAACTTCAGATAGGCCCGTACTCCCAGGCGCTCGGAAAGCCGCGGCACCTCGATCAGAGGGGTCGACCCCTCGTTGAGAGAGACGATCGGGTCTCCCTCCTCGAGGGGAAGCCGATCCCGGTAGCGCTCGATCAGGGAGGAAGGCATCAGCAGTGGGCGCCGGGGGTCAAACGAACTCCTCCTCGATGACCCGGATCGAGCGTGGTGACGAGCGCAGCTCGTCCAGCCTGCCGATCTCCTCGAGCGCCGCCGCGAAGCGCGACTCCAAGCACTCATGGACGACCATCACCAGCCGCGCGTCGTCGCCGATTCCGCGCTGCACGACGCTCTTCACCGAGATCTCGTTCTCACCCAGCACCTGGGCGATCCTCGCCAACACGCCGGGCTGATCGGCGACCTCCAGGTGCAGGTAGAAGGACGAGGTGACGTCGGCAACCAGCGGCAGCTCCTCGCGCGCCTCCTGGACGGGGGCATCGCCGGCAAGGATCGAGACCACGTCGCCCAGCACCGCCGAGGCCGTCTCGACGCCGCCAGCGCCGGGGCCCGACATCGTCACCTCGGTGATCTCCGGCGCCTCCACCATCACGGCGTTGAAGGGTCCACCGACGGGCGCCAGCGGGTGACCGCTGTAGAGGAAGCAGGGAAAGACGCGCACGCTGATCCCCCCCTCTCGCCGTTCGGCGACGCCGAGCAGCTTCAGCGAGAGGTCGAGCTCCTTGGCGTAGGCGAGGTCGTCGGGCTTGACCTGCTCGATCCCGTCGTAGATGACCTGATCGAGGGTGACCGGCGTGTGGAAGGCGAGCCGGGCGAGGATCGCCATCTTCGCCGCCGCATCGGCCCCGTTGACGTCCTCGGTCGGGTCGGCCTCGGCGTAGCCGAGCTCCTGCGCGCGCGCCAGCACCTGCCCGTAGTCCGCGCCGCTGGAGGCCATCTCGGTGAGGATGAAGTTGGTCGTTCCGTTGACGATCCCGAACACCTTGTCGATCTCGGTGACGCCGAAGCTCTCCTGGATCGTGCGGACGATCGGGATCACGCCGGCGACCGCGGCCTCGAAGCGAAGTTGGACGCCGGCCTCGCGAGCGGCGTTGAACAGCTCCTCGCCGTGCTGGGCGAGGAGCTGCTTGTTTGCGGTGACGACTGGCCGCCCCGCCCGCAGCGCCTCGAGCACGTACCCACGCGCCGGATCGGTGCCGCCGATCAGCTCGACGATCAGATCGGAGCGCTCGAGGATCTCGCCGAAATCCCCCTCGCCGCGGGTCAGCGTGCCGATCAGCTCCGGGCGGCGCCTGGTCGCAGCTTCGACCGCGTCGGCGCGTTTTGCGAGCAGCCCGGCGAAGGCACCGCCAACCGTGCCGCGGCCAAGCAGCCCGATACGGACGGGCTCAGGCATCGCGCGAGGTCAGATCCTCATAGGACTCGCGCCGCACGACCACCCGCGCCTCACCGTCGCGGCAAAAGACGACAGGGGGACGCGTGACGCCGTTGTAGTTGCTCGCCATCGCGTGCCCGTAGGCGCCGGTCGCGGCGGTGACGAGGACGTCGCCGACAGCCGGCGCGGAGAGCATCGCATCACGCACCAACACGTCCCCGGACTCGCAGTGCATGCCGGCGATCGTCGCCAGCGTGTCCGGCGCGGTGCCAGCCCGGTCGGCGATCAGCGCTTCGTAGCGGGAGCCGTAGAGCATCGGCCGCATGTTGTCCGACATGCCGCCGTCCACGGCGACGTAGGTGCGAATGCCGGGGATCTCCTTGACGGTGCCGACGCGGTACGCGGTGACGCCGGCGTTGCCGACCAAGGAGCGGCCCGGCTCGACCAGGATTCGCACCCCCTCGCCGAACACCTCAGCGACCCCGCTCACCTTGACCTCGACGTAGGAGTCGATCGACGGCGGCTCGTCCTCAGCGGTGTAGGCGATCCCGAGCCCACCGCCGACGTTGACGAGGCGGCACCACTCTCCGGCCAGCTCGCCGATCGCCCGGATCGCCAGGGTGTACGGCTCGAGCTCGAAGATCTGCGAGCCGATGTGGGCGTGCAGCCCGACCAGGTTCAGCACGTCGGAGGCGAGCACCCGCTCGATCGCCCGCGCCGCCAGCCCGTCCTCGAGGCCGAAGCCGAACTTCGAGTCGAGCTGCCCGGTCTGGATGTAGTCGTGGGTCGACGGCTTGATTCCCGGGGTTACCCGGACCAGGACGTCCTGGGGCCCCTCGAGCAGGCGCTCGCAGCGCTCGACCTCGTCGAAGGAGTCGAGGATCAGGTGACCGACCCCGGCCCGCGCCGCGAAGAGGATCTCCTCGTCGCTCTTGTTGTTGCCGTGCATGTGGATGCGCGCCGGCTCGAAGCCGGCTCGCAGGGCCATGTGCAGCTCGCCGCCCGAGGCAACATCGACGGAGAGGCCCTCCTCGGCGAAGAGCCGGTAGGCGGCCGTACAGGGGAAGGCCTTGCTGGCGAAGAGGACCTCGAAGTCGCCGGTCCGGCGCTCGAACGCCTCGCGGTAGGAGCGCGCCCGCGCTCGCATGTCGTCCTCGGCGTAGATGTAGGCGGGAGTGCCGAGCTCAGCGGCGAGCTCGACGACGTCACAGCCGGCGATCTCGAGATGACCGCGCTCGTTCACGCGGCTGCCAGCCGGGTAGACCGCCGATCCCGCGATCGGGTCGGCTACCGCTCCTGCCTGTCCGCGCTCGGGCATGGGACGGCATTGTGACGGTTAAGGCAGTGGCTCGATCTCAGGAGCGCATCAGTGACCGCCGCCGAGCAGGCCACCGATCGTTTCTTTGACTTTCCCGACGGTTTCGTCGACCGTTTTGCCGACGGGCGTTTCGGGCCCGGCGACGGCATGCACGACTTCTTCGGTGACTTTGGTGACACCGGCGTTACCAAGCGTTCCGTTGGTGACGTTGTCGACGCCGGAGACAGTGTTGTTGACCGTGCTGGTCACGGTTTCGGAAGGCGAGGAATCGCTCTCCGCCCCTGAGCCACCCCCACCGCTTCCACCACCGCCACCAGACGGTTTGGTCGAACCTCCTCCGGAGGAGTTGCCGCTGCTCGAGGCCGAGTCGCTCGGCGAGCCCGGTGCGCTCGCCGGCGGAGAGCCATCGCTCCCCGCCGTGGGGGCGGAGTTCGGCGTGCTCGTGACCGGCGCGCTGGCCACGGGTGCGGTCGAACCGGGCGACGTCGCGGCATCGCCAATTCTGTTGGCGACGGCTCTTCCCGCGTCTTTCGAGTCGCCGCGGCCGTCCGCCACAGTGGACGCCCCCCCGCCCGCCACGACCCCGGAACCGCTCACCCCGGCCGCAGCCGGGCGTCCCGGAGCGACCGCGGCGCCAGAGTCGTCCCCGCTTCCGCCCAGACTCGCCAGTGGCCAGTCGCGCAGGGCCTGCAGCGAGACGAGCATGACGAAGACGACCACGGCTGCGCCGATCAGTGCCGTGCCGGATACAGCTCCTACCAGGTAGTTGCGGGCTTGGCGGGCCATCTAGCCTCCGTCTCGCTTGCTACCCAAGGTTCGCAGGAGCGAACCGCCTCTACGTACCAACTAATTGGATTTTTGAGAGATTTTCGGTAAGGCCGTGCCTAGAGGTAGCCCATCGGGTCGGTCGGCGCGCCGTTAATCCGAACCTCGAAGTGGACGTGCGGGCCAAAGCAGTGCCCGGTGCAGTCGCTGTATCCGATCACCTGGCCCTGCGAAACCTGCTGGCCGGCGGAAACCGCGAAGGATTCCTGGTGGGCGTAACAGGTTGAGAGCCCACCGCCATGGTCGATGCAGGTGAAGTTGCCATAGCCGCCGCTGCTCGCCTCGGGCTCGGTGAAGATCACGGTCCCCGCCGCGGCGGCTCGGATCGGGGTGCCGCTGGGGACGGCGATGTCGATTCCCTCGTGGAACTCGCTGCCGCCGAAGCGGGAGCCGAAGCCAGATACGACCGGACCGTCCACCGGCCAGATCAAGCCACTGCCGTTGCCACCTTGTATCGGGCCGGCCGGGAGCGGCGCCGAGCCCGTCCCCGCCAAGGTCGCAGCGAGTTCGGCCTGAATCGAAGCCACGTCGCCGTCTAGGTCCTGTTCGGTTTCCGTGACCTTGGAGAGTGCGGCCTCGCGGCTGCGGCGAGCTTCGACCAGGGCCGACTGCCTCTGCTGGACAGCGGAGCGGGCGCTGGACAGCGCCTGCTCTTCGGCGGCGATCGCGTCGCGGGCCGATTCGATCCGGTCCTTGGCGGAGCGCAGGCGGGCAACGGTGCCCTTCACCTGGTTGCGCAGATCGCGCACCCGCGAAACGACCGCTTCGTCGAGCCCGTGAATCCGGTTGAGGTACTCGGTGCGGTTGACCAGCTCGTCGTAGCCACCCGCTTCGACCAGCACGCTCAGGATGTCGGGGGTGCCGGTCTCATAGATCGCGACGAGGCGCTCGCGCAGCGACACCAGCGCCCGCGTCAGATGGGCCTTGACCACGGCCAGGTGCTTCTTGGCGACGTCCAGCTCGGCCATTGCGCCATTGAGCTCGGCCTGCTTGGAATTGAGCCGGGCCTGCACGGCCGCCTCCTGCGAGCGCAGCGCCGCGACCTCGCCCGTCAGCCTCTCGATCTTCGCCTTGTAGTGCGAGATCGTCGTCGTCAGAACGCCCTTGCGTTCACGCACCTTAGAAAGCTTCGCTTCCTTGGCGTCAAGCTTGGATTCGAGATCCTTGGCCGGCGCGGCAGCGCTGCAAAGCAGCACAACAAGCGCCACCGCGGCAGCCACTAAAGCCACTGCGGCAAAGCGAGTCTTCAGCATCGCGATGAGGCTAGCGGGGCCGAAGTGCCATCAAGCGAGGACGCTCAGAACCTGCAACCCCGCTTGCGTAGGGACGGAGGGTCCCCTCCGAGAACTTGTGAGCCGGCGAGGTCGGAGCCCCTCGCCCAGCGATTCGACGCGGGTTCGCGGTGGGGACCCTCCGTCCCTACGCCGCAACCGGCTCCTTCTCAGCAGCTTTCTCCGCCTCGGCGACCACTTCCGCCGCATACCCAAGGCGCTCGGCGTATTCGCGCGCCTGCATGCGGGAGATGACCATGCGCTGGATCTCGGCGGTGCCCTCGAACAGCTGGTAGATCTTGGCGTCGCGGAAGAACTTCTCCAGTGGGCAATCGGTGCTCCAGGCGTAGGGACCGACCAGATCCATCAGGGTCGTGGTGGCCCACATCGTCACGTCACCGGCCTTGAGCTTCGACATCGAGCCCTGGCCGCCCCGCATCGGCATTCCATTGCGACCCATCCAGGCGGCTCGCTGGACCAGCAGGCGCGCCGATTCGATCTCGGTCGCGACATCGGCCAGCGTCTGCTGGATGCGCTGCGTCTGCAGCAGCGGCGTGCCGCCTTCGGACTGGCCGTCCAGGTACTCGAGGGTCCACTCGTATGCGGCCTGGGCGATGCCCAGGGCCGATGCGCCGACCAGGGGGCGGGTGATCTCGAAGGTCGCCAGCGCGTCGGCGCCACGCGACTTCTTCCCTTCCCGCCCGCGCTGCAGCTTGCGCTCGAGCTTCTCCTCGCCGCCGAGCAGGTTCTCGATCGGGATGCGGCAGTCCTCGAGGACTATCTCGGCGGTATGGGAGGCACGGATGCCGAGCTTCGACTCCTTCTTGCCCTGGCTGAGGCCCGGCGTGTCCTTGCCGATCACGAAGGAGGCCTGGCCGCGGGTGCCGAGAGCGGGATCGACGGTGGCGACGACGACGTGAACGTCGGCGATGCCGCCATTGGTGATGAAGACCTTGGTGCCGTTGAGGACCCACTCGTCGCCGTCGCGCTTGGCGGTCGTCTTGAGGCTCTTCACGTCGGAGCCAGCCTGCGGCTCGGTGACCGCGTAGGCACCGAGCTTCACCTCGTCGCCGGCGCCGAAGCACTCGGGGACCCACTGGGCAATCTGCTCGGGGGTGCCGGAGGAAGCGATGCCGGCGGCGGCGAGGCCGGAGCCGGAGATTGCGAGGGCGATGCCGGCGCAACCCCAGTGGAACTCTTCGGCCGAGATCACCTGCATCTGGCCGTCGGCGTCGGAGGCCGAGCGCTGGATCGCCTCGAGGCCCTGGAAACCCTGCCGGCGCGCCTCCTTGATCACCTCCCAGGGGATGCTCTCCTCTTCGTCGTGCTTGCGCGCCGCGGGACGGATCACGTCGCGGGCAAAGGCCCGTGCACGATCTTTGTACTCCTGCTGCTCCTCGTTAAGTGCGAAATCCATCCGTCCCCCCTCGTCGCGCGCTCTCGTGTCGTTGATTGACTGGTCAGTCAACCAGTCCTGGAAAGCTTAGCTGACCGACCAGCCAAACCGGGGAAGATCGGAAACGTCTAGCGTTGCCGCCGTGGCACCCAAGGAGCGGCCGATCAACGCGGACCTGCCAGCCGCGAAGCCGGGCGGGAAACCGGCGGCGGAGGCGAAAACGCCAGCTTCCGCAAAGCCGATGCCACGGCCGCAGCGGCGTCGCAGGCCGATTCCCGGGGCGCTGAAGGCGATCGCCGGGCTGTTCGCTCTCGCCATCGTCTTCATCGTCGCCGCGATCGTCGGCGGTGGCTCCGGCGGCAGCGAGAACGGCGAAACGCCGGCGCCCGTGAGCGAAGCTCCCAGCGCCCATGCCGAGGCGCCCGCCGCCCAAACGCCCGAGGAGCTCGGCTATCCCGCCTTCGCCACCGCCAACACGACCCGGGTCGGCGGCTCGGACCCGGCCTCCAACGCGGCCGGAATCGCCCTCGCCACCTACCCCTCGACCGAGCCCTCGCAGCGACCGACGGCCGTCACCCTGGTCGACGCGGACGACTGGCGCGGCGCGATCGCGGCGTCGGTGCTGATGGCGGCTCCGGTCGGCGCGCCGGTCCTCGTCTCCGAAGCCGACGGCGTGCCCGAGCCGACCGCCCAGGCACTCGACGCTCTCGATCCGCAGGGCGGCAAAGCGACCAAAGGGGCTCGGGCATTCGCGATCGGCGCCGCCTCATTGCCCGACGGTCTCGAGGCTCGGCGGATCGGCGGCAACGGGGGCATCGAGGCGGCGGGGGCGATCGCGACCCTGCGCGAAAAACTGGTCGGCGGGCCGCCGCAGCACTTCGTGATCGCCCCGGCTGCCCAGCCCGCCTTCGCGATGCCGGCGGCGGCCTGGGCGGCGCGCTCCGGCGATCCGGTCCTCTTCGCCAACCAGGGCAAGCTTCCGGCGGCCACCGCGACGGCGCTGAAACGCCATCCCCACGTTCCGGTCTATGTGCTCGGCCCGTCCTCCGCGATCTCCTCGAACGTGGTCCGCGAAGTCGGCAAGATCGCCGACCGCGTACGCCGCGTCTCCGGCGAGGACCCGGTGACCAACGCGATCGAGCTCGCGCGCTACGCGGACGGCGACTTCGGCTGGAACATCAACGATCCCGGGCACGGCTTCGTCATCGCCAGCTCCGATTCGCCGCTCGACGCCGCCGCCGCGGCACCGCTCTCGGCCTCGGGCACCTGGGGCCCGCTGCTGCTCACCGACAGCGCCGATACGCTTCCGGATGCGCTGCGCGGGTACCTGCTCGACGTCAAGCCGGGCTACACGACCGATCCGACGCGCGCCTTCTACAACCACGTGTGGGTAATCGGAGACCAGGACGCCATCGACGTGAGCGAGCAGGCCGAAATCGACGAACTCGCCGAGCTGGCCAAGATCGGCGGCGAAGGGTGAGCGAGGCAGAGAATCCCGATCTGCTGACCGCTGCGCACGCGGTGACGGCCGAGGACGTCCGCGCCCTCGCCGGCGCCTCCACCCCCCACTTCGCGCTGCAGGTCCGCAACCGCATCCGGCGCCTGATCGAGCCGCTGCCCGCCGGCCACCCGGCGCGGGCCGAAGGGGAACGGAAGATCGCCGAGCTCGAGGACCTCGCCGAGCACAGCGGCGACCCGCGCGGAACGATGGGCATCGGCCACGGATGAGGCAGATGGCGCCAGGCCTCTGGCGGCTGGACGAAGTGCCCAGGCCGGTGATCAACGTCTACCTGGCCGAGGATGTCCTGATCGACGCGGGTCGCAGCTGGGACGCAGGCCGGATCCGCAAGCAGACGGCCGGACTCCAGCTTTCGATGCTGGCGCTCACTCACGTGCACCCTGACCACCAGGGGTCGGCCAAGACGATCTGCGAAGAGCGCGGCATCCCGCTCGCCTGTCACGAGGCCGACGTCGATGCGATGGAGGGAAGGCGCCCGGTGGCGGCGACCTCCCACCCAGTTGCGAAGTTCTATGCGCGGCTCTGGGCGGGCCCTCCCCGCAAGGTCGACCGGGCCCTGCGCGAGGGCGACGAAGTAGCCGGCTTCCGCGTCGTCCACGCGCCGGGACACGCGCGGGGCGAGGTGATCTTCTTCCGTGAGTCCGACCGGGTGGCGATCTGCGGTGACGTGGTCCGCAACATCTCCTACCTCACCCTCCGCGGCCGTCTCGACGAGCCGCCCGCCGACCTGACTCCCGACCCGGCCGAGAACCGTCGCTCGATCCGCAAGCTGGCCGACCTGAACCCGGCGCTGATCCTCCCCGGCCACGGGCCCGAAGTGACCGACATCGGCGCCTTCGAGCGCTTTGTCGCCGCTCTATCCGACTAGGGCGCGATCTTTCAGGAGTTGCAGTTTGAGGTTAGCCACCCGCACGAGGGGTAGATGTCAGACATGCCCCACCTGCGCTGAAAGGAGCCCGGATGAGCAAGCTGAGGATCAAGCGGCCGTCAGCGGCCATGGTCGTCTCGGTCGTAGCGCTGATCGTGGCGTTGGGAGGCACCGCCATCGCCGCCCAGAACATCAACGGCGGCGCGATCAAAAAGCAGACGATCGGGGGCGGCAAGCTGAAGCAGAAGACGCTGACCGGCTTCCAGATCAACACCAACAAGCTCGGGGTCGTGCCCGCGGCCAAGCGTGCCACCGACACCTACTGGGCTGTCGTCAACAACCCGGCGGGGGCCGGCAACGCGGCGCTCGCCCGTGCCAGCGACGCCGGGATCACCGCGGCCGAGGGTGGCGGTGCGGTCACGGTGGCCTTCCCGGTCAACATCAGCGGCTGCGCCAACGTCTCCGCTCGCAACAACGCCGGCACGACCCCTCCGGGAGCCGGCTTCGCCCAAACCAATACCTCACCCGCAAACGCCAGCGCGATCGAAGTTCGCACGCGCGATGAGAAAGGCGCCCCCGAGGACGCCGACTTCCACTTGATCGTCGTCTGCCCATAGGACGGGCGACGCGCGGCCCGGCCCTCGTTCAGCCACGGGGCCGGGCCGTCGTCTGGGGTTTGGCGCGACCGTCAGGCGGGGCGGCTGATCACGAGCTTCGACCGGTGAGCGGCGATCGCCTCCGGGGCGTCGTCCCACGCGGCGGTTTCGGCGGTAACCCGCTGTGGCTTGAAATCGCCCGCCCGGACGAGGTCCATGAGGGGCTCCATCGCCGGCCGAGCGTGGCAGCGGCCGGTGTGGAAGCGAATGCCCTTGGTGTACATCTCGAGCAGGGGCACCGGGGTCGACTCGGAGAAGTAGATGCCGATGCTGGTGCAGATCCCATCCGGCTCGGTCGAGCGCAGCGCACAGGCGAGCCCATCCGGGTCGGCGCTTGCGTCGACGGTGATCGGGTAAGGACCGTACCGCTTCGGGAAATCCGCCTCGAGCAGGTTCGCGCCCAACTCCTCCGCCCGCCCCCGCAGATAGGAGTTGCCGCCGGCGAAGTCGACCCGCTCGGCGCCGAGCGCCAGGGCGATCGAGGTCGCGTAGAGCGCGATCGCAGCACCGCTGGCACAGATCAGGACCGCCACCCCGGGGCGCTCGGCGAGCTGCGGGCCGACCGTGCGCCAGGCGTCGGGAATGTTGTCCGAGAGGCTGGCGATCGAGGCCGGATCGATCCCGTCCGGGACCGGGACGAGCATCGCGTCGGCAAACGGGACCCGAACCGAGTCGCTGAGAAAGCCGCCGTAGTTCGTCCCCATCGGCAGCCCGTACATGGCCATTCGCTCGACCCGTTCGCAGTTGCCCGTGTTGCCGCGACGGCAGGCGTCGCACTCGCCGCAGGAGATTTGGAAGGGAACGCTGACCAGATCGCCCGGCTCGACGCCTTGCACCCCGTCGCCGACGTCGATGACCTCGGCCACGCACTCATGCCCGAAAGGGAACGGCTCCTCGACCGGGGCAAGCCCGCGGACGAGGAGCAGATCGAGATCGCAGGTGGCGACGGCCAGCGGCCGCACCAACGCCTCGCCCTCCGCTTCCAGCCGCGGCGCGCTCGCCTCGCGCCACTCGAGCCTGCCCTTTTCGATGAAGTCGAGCTGCTGCATCAAAGCCGCCTCACGTTCGTCGCCGACCCGCCCAGCCTACCCGCGCGGACCCGACGCCCCCGGCGGCCGTCGACTAGATTGGCGCCATGAGCGACGCACCGCACGGGTTCAAGGAGGGCGACAAGGTCTGGGTCGAGGACGGGAATGGCAAGCACCATCCGGGGATCTTCGTCGGCGACAACGAAGCGTCCGGCTGGTTCGGCGGCGGCCCCAGCGCCTACGTCGTCCACCCCGAGGCGCACCAAGCCGAGGTCGTCTCGATCTTCCGCATCACCCCGCGCGACGAGTAGCTGGGCTCAGAGCTCCTCGGCGAGCAGCTCCTAGACGCGAGCCTCTACGTAGATCTCCTGCTGGGCGTCGGTCGGAGCGCAGGGTGCGCCGTTTTCGTCGAAGACGTTGGCGAGATGGAGACCGACCGCCTCGAAGATCTCCGCCAGTTCCTCCACCGAGTAGAGCCGCCGCTGAAAGGGCACTGGCTCTGCGTCCTCGGGGTCCTCGCACTCGAGCATCGACTTCCTCGTGCCATCGAGGCGGTGGGTCGGCTCGTTCCAGTGCTGTTCGACCAGGTCGACCGCCTCGCTGCCCGTAAGCCAGGTCCGTTCCGGCAAGTGCGCTTCGACGTGCAGGACGTTTGGCACCTGCATCAGCAGCCGCCCTTCTGAGCGCAACGCCCGCGCAGCAGCCTCGAAGGCGCGCAGGTTCTCGCCGTCGTAGTCGAAGTGCTCGAAGGAGCCCCCGCCCAAGCTCAGAACCAGGTCGAACTCGTGCTCGAAGTCCAGGTAGCGAGGATCCTCCTCGAGGAAGCGGGGCCAGAGGTCCAGCAGCTGGGCTTCGCAGGCGGCCACTTCCAGCAGCTCCTGGCGAATGTCCACGCCGAGGACCCCGAAGCCCCTGCGGCTCAGCTCCAGCGTGCGCCGCCCGGTGGCGCAGGCGAGGTCGAGGATGCGCTCGTGCCCGCTGGGCTTCAGCATCGCCAGCGCAAGCTCGACCTTCTCCTCCCCGCCCTGCTCGAAGTACAGCGAGTGGAAGTTGGGAGCGAAGCTCGTGCGATACCAATCGGCTGGAGCTTCGGTTGCCATACGGACTAGACGACCTTAATACTTAGATTTCCACAATGCAACTCTTGCCCGTACCGGACCGGCTCGAGGTGCCGGCGCGTAACCGGGGTGATCCCTATGGGCACTCGCCACCCGGTGTCGGTGGCCCCGACGGGCGCTGAGGACCGCCCAGCGAGGGAGGCTTGAGGATCTCCATTTCGTTGCGCAGGGACTTCATGCAGTCGAAAACCCGCTGCAGAACTTCGTCGATCACAGGCTCATACCAGTCCTCCGCCTGCGCTCGCGCGGCGACGCCGCCGAGTGCTTTGCAGAGCCGCCCGATGGTGTCGATCGCGGCCAGCACCGCGCCTTCGAGCGAGTAGTCGCATTCGATCGCGATCTGCACCAGCCCGACCAGGCATGAGTTGCGGCGGACCAGCTCCTCGAGCGAGATCGGCTCGGTCGGATCCTCATAGACCGAGGCCGATGAGATGTCGTAGAACGGCGCCAGCAATGGCCCCGAACCCGTATACAGCAGCGCCGAGCTCCTCCCGTGGGCGTCGTCGCGGGAGCCGATCAGCCACCTGCAGTAGGAGACTGCGAAGAGCGCCTGGATGCTGTTCTCCTCGCCGAGCGCCGTCAGCAACTCACGCGATTCGGCGTAGCCAAGGCCCTCACCCTCGCGCTCCTGTGGCAGATAGCCGAGCGCTTGGGAGAGGCTCTCCTGGTGCAGGCGCTCCACACCGGCACTCTCCCCCCAGCGATCGAAGCGCTTGGAGACGAGACAGGCGCGCCCGGCGATCTCCCCCAGCTCGGTGTGGACGACCGGGAATCCCATTTCGCGCAGCGCCAGCGTGCAGGCCATCTCGTTGACGGCCATGCCGGGGCGATCCTCGCTCTCCGGCTTGACGATATGCGTGCTCGGCGCGCCCGGCTCGGGCCAGGCCCAACGATCCTCCTGCTCGTCGCGGATGAGAGCGAGCTTGTGACCCTCGCCGGGAAGGAGGAACCGCATCCGCTGCTCGCGCTCGGGATCAAAGAGGTGCTCCGGCTCCTCCTCTCCCACCAGTTCCTCCAGTTCGTCCTCGTCGAGCCAGGCGAGCGTGTCTGGGGCACGCGGCGCCGGCGGCTCTCCCTCGGGCAGGAAGGTGACGCCGCCGGGGCAGTCGCCGCCCAGGGCGGCGATCAGCGCGTAGCTGTCGCCGGCATCGATCCCCAACTCGGCAGCTATCTGCTGGCGCCTGCTGCCCGCCGGCAACAGGCCCTCCAGGTAAGGGCACGTATCCGCCGGCCCGTAGGGCTCCGCCCGCACCGGCAGCGCGTAGCTGAGCAGAGGCACACCCGCTGCTTCCTCGACCAGCTCCGGCAGGTAGGCGAAGCTGCAGCCATCGCGCTCGCTCGGTGGGAGCGATTCTCCGCCGCTCGGATGCAACCAGCCGATCCGTTTTCCTCCCAGGTGGACGTCGAGGCTCACTTGGGTCTCCCACAAGTCGTTTCCCGGTCTCCTCGACCTAAGAACCTAACGCCAATCGACCGCGTTCGCCAGTCCGGATCGATCGATGGTCCGTGTCGAGCGGCGACGCAAAGGGTGCACCGCGCCGCCGAATGCCGTCCAGCCTGCGCTTCCGGCCCGCGCCCGCGGTAGCTTCACGCAGTGACCGCTCCGGGAAACGGGCTCTGCGACGGCTGCGTCCACCAGCAGCTGGTCCCCAACACGCGGGGGTCCGTCTTCAGCCTCTGCCTTCGCTCGCGGGAGGACCCGCGCTACTCGCGCTACCCGCGCGTCCCAGTGCTCAGTTGCGCGGGATACGAGCCACCCGCCGACGGGCCTAAACCAGGCCGAACTGACCCGCCCTAGGCCCGTCGGCTCCACGCCGCTCCTCAGCGGCGCGAAGGCTGGCTCAGCTTGCCGCCATCGGGTCGGGCTCACCAAGCTTGGTGATGTCGGGGGCATCGTAGGCCTCGCCCGCCTTGCCGCCCAGCACGAGCACCCGAACGCCCTCATCGCCCGGCCAGACCTTGCGGGTGACGCCGGGGCCGACCCGGGCGACGTGATCGCCGTCGAGCGGGAAACGCTCCCCCTCGATCTCGATCTCGCCACCGCCGCGCAGGGTCACGTAGACCTCTTCCTGACCGTCCTGCTCGTGGTCGTGCACGGGATAGTTCTCGTAGTTGGCCGGCATGTCGATGATCTGCATGCCGAACGACTCGACCCCGAGCTCGGCCCGGGCACGTTTGAAAGCGCCCTGGAAGACAGCCTCCATCTCGTCGATTCTCTTTACCGCGTAGGTGCCCATCGCCTCTCCTCTGAGTTCGTGCGGCCCCGCTTGGGCCGGATCGGCGCATCCTAGTTGATTTGCACGAACGTTCGTACGTTTCTGTAGTCTGGAGCGTGATGGGTGCTGTTGCCAAGACCCCGGTTGCGGTGGGTGCGGAACAAGGCAAGGGCGCCGCCACTCGAGCGGCGATTCTCGAGCGGGCGGTCGACCTCGCCTCGGTCGAGGGCCTGGAGGGGCTGACGATCGGCCGCCTCGCCGCGGAGCTGCAAATGAGCAAGAGCGGCCTCTTCTCACATTTCGGCTCCAAGCAGGAGCTGCAGCTGGCGACCGTCGGCGCGGCGGCGCAACGCTTCCGGGCTACCGTGATCGAGCCGGTTGCCGCGGTTCCCGACGGCGCGCCCAGGCTGCGGGCGATGGCGGAGGCCTACCTAGGGCATCTCGAAGACGGCGCCTATTCCGGCGGCTGTTTCTGGGGGGCGGCCTCGGCCGAGTACGACGACCGGCCAGGGCCGGTCCGCAACGCGATCGCCGCCGCCCTCGACTCCTGGCTGAACGAGCTCGAGCGCCAGGCGGCGCTGGCCGGGCTCGAAGAGCCAGACCGCGTTGCCTTCGAGCTCTACGCGCTGGTGATGGGCGCCAACGCTCGCTATCGCATCTCGCGGGATCGCCGCGTCTTCGCCTACGCCCGTGATGCGGTCGAGCGCCAACTCGCCCCCGCGTGATGCCGCAAAGCGCGACCGCTGCGCGCGGGCCATGCCGCCTCGGATGCGGCTAGCTTTGACCTGTGAGCGGCGCAGCAACTCTCTTCGATGCCGATGCGGCTGCGTTCTCGGGGACGGTCGAGGTGCTGGGGGTCATCTTCGCCGCCGAGGACGACGGCTACGCGGTGCTCGAGGTCCAGGACGCCGGCTCGGGTGAAGGCTTCGCCCTGGTTGGCCCGGTCGCCCACCTGAGCGCCGGCGATCGAGCCGAAGTGAGCGGTGAGTGGCAGACCCACTCGCGCTATGGACGGCAACTGAAGGCGCGCGGCGCGCTGCCGCTCGACCCGGCCGACCGTGAGGGGCAGATCGCCTACCTCACCACCCTGCGCCACATCGGGCCCGCCCGCGCCGAGCGTCTCGTCGACGAGCATGGCGAGGAGGTGCTGGGGGCGATCGCCGCCGACCCCGCCGGCGTCTTCGCCGGGCTGCGCGGGGTCAGCGAAGAGCAGGCCATCGCGGCGGCGGAGTCGTGGCACGCTTCGCGCGCCATTCGCGACCTCCACGTGCAGCTCGCACCGCACGGCCTGGCCCATCTGGCGGCGCCGATCCATGCCCGCTTCGGCGAGCGCTCGATGAGCATCCTGCACGAGGATCCCTACCGGCTGACCGAGGTCGCCGGCGTCGGCTTCGCCCGCGCAGACAAGATCGCCCTGGCGGCCGACGTGCCGCCGGAGTCCGACCGGCGTGCCCAAGCAGCCGCGGTCTTCGCCCTCTCCGAGGCCGAGCAGCAGGGGAACACCTTTCTGCCCGTCGACGAGCTGATTCGCCGCACCGCGAAGCTGATCGGGCTGCAGCCGGACCCCGACGTGCCAGTGCGAGCCCGGGGTCTGCTGCTCGACGAAGGGCGCGCCTACCGCGAGCCGACCCACGCCAGCGAGGTCGTCGTCGCCGAGACGCTGGCCGCCCGCGCCGCTGCGCCGTCCCACCTCGACCACGATCCGGGCGACTCGCCAGCCGAAGACGTCGAGGAGGAGATGCGCCTCACGGACGAGCAGTGGGCGGCGGTCCAGGGTGCCTTCGCGTCGCGGATCTCGATCCTGACCGGCGGCCCCGGCGTCGGCAAGACGGCCTGCACGAGAGCGATCGTCGCCGAGGCGGAGCGCGCCGGCGTCTCGATCGCCCTCTGCGCCCCCACCGGCCGCGCCGCCCGCCGGCTCGAGGAGGCGACCGGGCATGGAGCGCAGACGATCCACCGCATGCTCGAGTGGATGCCCGGCCGCGAGCCTGGCTTCAGGCCCGGCCACCCGCTGCCGGCCGAGCTGGCGATCGTCGACGAGGCCTCGATGCTGAACCTGCGGCTGATCGAGGTGCTGCTCGGCGGCCTCGCCGAGTCGACCCACCTCGTCTTCGTCGGCGACGCCGACCAGCTGCCACCGATCGGCGCCGGCAAGCCCTTCGAGGACCTGATCGCCTCCGGCGCCGCCCCCGTCGTCCGCCTGACCCAGATCTTCCGCCAGGCGGCGCGCTCGATGATCACCACCGCCGCGCACGAGATCAACAGCGGGCGGCTGCCGCACCTGCAACCCGAAGGCGATCAGGACCATGACTTCTTCTTCATCGACCGGCCGAGCCCCGAGCGGGCGCTGGACACGGTGGTCGAGGTGGTCGCCGAGCGGGCGCCGGCCAGCTTCGGGGTCGATCCGATCCGCGAGGTGCAGGTGCTGGCGCCGATGTACAAGGGGGCGGTCGGGATCGACGCGCTGAACGAGCGCCTGCAGGCGCGGCTCAACCCCGACGGCGAGGCCGCCGTGAGCGAGCGCTTCCGGATCGGCGACCGGCTGATCCAGACGCGGAACTCGCATGAGCTGGGGTTGATGAACGGCTCGATCGTCTTCCTCCGCGCCGACGACCCCAAGGAGGAATCGATCGTCGTCGATACCGACGAGGGAGGCTCCCTGGTCATTCCCTACGGGGAGACGGCGACGCTGCGCCTCGCCTACGCGATCTCCGTCCACAAGGCGCAGGGATGCGAGGTCCCGGTCGTGGTCGGCGTCTGCCACCGCTCGCACGCCCGCATGCTGACCCGTCCCCTCATCTACACCGCGATCACCCGCGCCCGCAGCAACTGCGTCCTGATCGGCGATCCCGCAGCGCTGGAGATGGCCGTCCGCCGCGACGACAGCGGCAGCCGCCACTCGGCCCTCGCCGAGCGCCTGCTCTCGTCATAGGCGACAAACGGTCTCCTTTTCGAGCCGACCGCCGCGATACTCACCCGCGTGGAGTCTCCGAGGCCCTCGCTCAGCGCCGTTGCGGTCACGCTGGCCGGGATCGCCCTGCTGGCGCTTCTCGTCCTGGCGGTGGCACCGCTGCGCGACGCCTTCGAGGCGGCGGTGCGCGGCGACACGGCCGAGGTGCGGAGCCGGATCGAGGATCTCGGCGTGGCGGGGCCACTGCTGATCCTCGGCCTGGCGCTGATCCACGCGGTGGTCTTCTACCCAGCGGAGATCGTCGACGCGGCAGCCGGCTTCGTCTACGGCTTCTTCCCCGCCCTGGCGCTGATGATGCTCGGCTGGCTGCTCTCCGGGCTGCTCTGTTTCGCGGTAGGTCGATCGGTGGCCCGGCCGCTGCTCGACCGCTGGTTCGGGACCGAGCGCTTCGAACGAACGGAGGCGACGATCGAGCGCGGCGGCGCCACCCTGATGCTCGCGATACGGCTGATCCCGATCCTCCCCTTCAGCCTGGTCTCCTACGCCGCCGGGGCGGCACGCGTGCCCGTCTGGCGCTTCACCTGGACCACCATCGTCGGCTACCTGCCGATCACGGCGCTCGCCGTCTACTTCGGCACCCGCCTCGAGGGTCTCAGCCTCACCGACCCGCTGGTTCTGGGCAGCGCTGCCGCCCTGCTGGCCCTGTTGCTGGGAGGGCACTGGATCATGCGCCGGGGCGGCTTTGGCGAGGCGCGCTGAACGGACCGTCGCGCTATCCGCCCTGCTTCACCCGGAAGCGGAAGACAGCCGGGGTGGGGTCGACGTTTCCGGCTGCGTCGCTGGCCACCACCCGCAGCACGTGCGCGCCGATCCCGAATCGCCCCACGAACCTCGTGCGGCATCCGTGGAACGGGGCCCCGTCCACGCGGCAGGCGAACGTCGCCCCGCTCTCGCTGGCGCCGAGGCGGAATACCACCGTCGCCTCCTGGCGGCGGGTCCGGATCACATGGGGAGGATGCTTGCGGAAGAAGGTGCTCGGAGGCGCGTCGAAGTTGGGCGTAAAGGGGGGCAACGCGACCGCTGGCGGACTGGGGGTGCTGACCGGTTTGTCGGCTTCGATCGGAGGGGGTTCGGAGCCGCCACCTTCCACCACCGGCCCCGATACCGGCGGGGCACAAGCCGGCGTAGACCCCGATCCCGGAGCGAGAAGGGCTTCGAGCGCACCGACCGCATCCACCAGGCCCGCCCCGACCGCGCAGGGACCGGAGCTGCCAATAGGGGTGGCGCTTTCCTGCAGGGCCAGTCGAATCTGCGCCGGAGTCGCCGCCGGTTCCTCTTGGAGCATCAGGGCCGCAATCGCTGCCGCATGGGGCGCGGCGGCCGAGGTTCCGCAGAACCTCCACGCACCGACGAACGAGGCAAAGAACGTGGTGGCGCCGCAATCGGTCGCCGTCAAGTCCGGTTTGGAGATCACTTGTGGGGGTTCCAGCGATTCGGCCGCCGTCGCCCCTTTCACCGGGCCGAAGTAGTGCGTCACTGGTCCGCGGGAGGAGTATGGCTCCGGCGCTTCGGTCGCGTTGTAGCGGATCGCCCCCACGCTGGTCGCGTCTTCGGCGCCGTTGTGGCCGAAGATCGTCGGCCCGACGACGTCCCCGCCCTGCGACGATTCGTACTCGGTCGACGCCACTCCACCGCCGTTCTGAAGCAGGGCGAACTTCAGGCGAGGGGTGCTGCCGCTGTACCGGTTGAGCACGAGCTGCACGTTCGCCGACGCCCCGGTTTCGTTTTCCCACGCCATCAGCTCGAACGGGCGCTTGGAGCCGAACACGTTGTCTTCGGTGCTTTCGGCTTCCACCCCGCCCCCCGGGCCGAGCAGGAAGGCGTCGATGTCGGCGCCCACCGCTTCCCACGGTTCGGCCCACTGGAGATCCAGGATCAGCGTCGCACCTTTTGAAACGGTGATCTGAAACGTCCGATCCACCCCCGGCCCGGGGTTGAAGTCCATGCAGTGACCGGGGTTGAGCCCGGGTTCACCTGCTCCTTCCAGGGCTTCCGAGAGGGCGATGACCGCGGCGGGGCAATCCAGCGAATCCCGGTACTCCGGCGCTTCCCAGGAGGCGATGTCCCTGCCGCCGTTGATCAGGTTGTTGTTGGCGGCGGAGGAGAAGTAGCTGACGCCGCCTTCCGTCACTTCCTTCACCGCGACCCCGACCGGGCCTTCCTGGAAGAAGGGCTCTTCGAAGTAGGAGACGTCGTCGGCGATCACGCTCGCGCCCGCGCCGCCTTCCAAGGAGGGCTTCGCCAGCTCTTTGATGTTTTCAGCGAAGGCCGTTTCGCTGGTGAACGCCGTGGCAAACGCGAGATTGGCGCCGGGGGCAAGATCGTGAACGATCTGGGCCATTGCGCGCCCCTCGTCCTCGCCTTTTGCATCCGTGTCGTCGAGGACGTTGACCGGCGTCGCCTGACCGGTGCAGGTGTTGCCGGAGCCCGGGAGATCGCCACTTGCGACGTCCTCCGATTCATGCGTGGCGACCGGACCGCTTTCGTCCGCTGCTTCGGTGGCCCGGTCGAACGAGTCGGAAAGGATCCCGACGGTCACCCCGTTGCCGTCGACTTCGACCGAAGTCCGCGCTTCCGCAGCCCGCAGCTGCTGATCGCCCTCCGAGAGCACGATGCCGGAAGGACAGGTCGAAGCGGAGGTGATCGGGGTCAGGACCTCAGTGGCGCTGGCGACATTCGGCACCCCGGAGAGTCGCTCTAGTTCGCTCGCCCGGGCGGCAACCGTGACCGTCTGGTAGCGGGCGCTGACATCGACCACCTTCGCCCCGGCGGTGCGGAGGTCATCGACGCCCGCCGCAGCGCCGTGGTCAAAGCGCACTTCGACGAGGACGCGGTTGCCTTCCCGCAAGAGGCTGCCGGGACCTTCAGCGGCGACGCTCAACGCCTTCGCTTGTTCAGCCGGCGGCGCCGAACGGACCGACGGCTGCGCCAGCTCGGCGAGGCGTGGCGAGAGATCTCCGCCACCCCGCCTTCCCGCCGCGGCGAACGCCGTTGACGGCAGTACGGCCAGAGCCAACGCCAGCGCCGCAATTGCCCGGCGGCGGGGCAGCTCCCCTGGCAGGATCACGAGCATGAGTACCGGCCGGAGGCGCTCGGACCTCGAGCCATCGGTTCCGCTGCGAGTTTTGCACCCATGGGACACATAAATAACAGCGCAACGTCCCGGTCGGTGCGGCACCCGGCTTGTAAAGGCACCGGGGACACCGACCCTGCTACGGTCCTCGCGTTAGGTCGGAGACCAATCCGACAAAGTTTGTGTCTAGCGCTCGCGTCGTTGCTTCATCGCATCCTCCGCGTTCGCAGCACATGAAGTGGAGGCAATGCATGCCAACTGGAACTGTCAAGTGGTTCAGCGAGGACAAGGGCTACGGGTTCATTACGCCCGACGACGGCTCGAAGGACGTCTTCGTTCATCACAGCGCGATCCTCGGCGAGGGCTTCAAGTCCCTGACCGAGGGCTCCAAAGTGAGCTACGAGTCCGAAGAAGGTCCCAAGGGACCGGCCGCGGCGAGCGTTCAGCAGACCGCCTAGTCGAGCACCGCTCTTAGCGTCACCGAGGCCCGCCTCCGGCGGGCCTCTTCTTTGCCCGCCGCGCCCCTACCCTGCCTTCGAGATGACCACACGAGACGACCTACGCAACATCGCGATCATCGCCCACGTCGACCACGGCAAGACGACGCTGGTCGACGCGATGCTCTGGCAGAGCGGCGCCTTCCGCAAGGGCCAGGACGTGGCCGAGCGGGTGATGGACTCGATGGACCTCGAGCGGGAGAAGGGGATCACGATCCTCGCCAAGAACACGACCGTCAACTACGACGGGGTCAAGCTCAACATCATCGACACGCCCGGGCACGCGGACTTCGGCGGCGAGGTGGAGCGCGGGCTGACCATGGTCGATGGGGTGCTGCTGCTGGTGGACGCCTCCGAGGGCCCGCTGCCGCAGACGCGCTTCGTGCTGCGAAAGGCGCTGGAGGCGGGGCTGCCGGTGATCCTGGTGGTGAACAAGGTCGACCGCCCCGACGCGCGGATCAAGGAGGTGGTGG
>DATIPC010000061.1:0-18631 GCA_035472395.1 Solirubrobacterales bacterium | reverse complement strand
GGCGGTCTGCGAGAAGAGGCCCCCCGACTCGGCAAACGAGGCGAGATCGGCGTCGTAGACGGCGTTGGGCGAGGATCGGGTGACGACTCGCACGCTTCCTTTGTACAGCTTCAGCCCGATCGTCCCGGTCACCTGCGCGTTGACAGCGTCCATGTAGGCGTCGAGGTCGGAGCGCAGCGGCTCCCACCAGAGCCCCGCGTAGACGAGGTATCCCCATTTCTGATCGAGGCCGGGCTTGAGCTGGTTCTGGTGGATCGTCCCGACCAGCTTCTCCAGCTCCTGGTGGGCGGGGAGAAGAATCGCCGCGGCCGGCACCTCGTAGATATCGCGGACCTTGAGGCCGACGATGCGGTCCTCGATGTGATCGACGATCCCCACTCCATGGCGGCAGCCGATCTCCGCCGTGGCTTCGAGCAGCTCGACCGGGCCGAGTCGCTCCCCGTTGAGGGCGACCGGTACCCCGGCCTCGAACTCGACGGTGACGGTCTCCGCCTGATCGGGCGCCAGCTCGGGCCGGGTGACCAGCTGGAAGACGTCGTCCTCGGGGGCGTGGCCAAGATCCTCGATCCAGCGACCCTCCGAGGAACGCCCCCAGAGGTTGTCGTCGATCGAGTAAGGAGCGGTCTCGGTGCCGCCCTTGACCGGAATGCCGTGCTCGCGGGCGTAGGCGATCTCCTCCTCGCGGCCCATCTGCCAGGAGCGCACCGGGGCGATCGTTTTCAGCTCCGGGGCCAGCGTCGCCACGGTCGCCTCGATCCGCACCTGGTCGTTGCCCTTGCCGGTGCAGCCGTGGGCGATCGTGTCGCAGCCGCCCCGCCGTGCGTACTCCACCGCCAGCTCGGCTATCAGCGGCCGGCCAAGCGCGGTGAACAGCGGGTAGCCGCCGCCGTAGAGCGCGTTCGCCTTGATCGCCGGGACGACGAAGTCGCGGGCGAAGCGCTCGCGGGCGTCGACGACGTGGCACTCGAGCGCGCCCAGCCGCTTCGCCTTGTCCTCGATCACCGCGTAGTCCTCGCCGGGCTGGCCGAGGTTGACCGTGAGGCAGACCACCTCCGCTCCGTAGCGGTCCTGAATCCACTTCAGCATCACGCTGGTGTCCAGCCCACCGGAGTAGAGCAGCAGCACCCGCCGCACCTCGGCGGGGTCGGCCTCGTAGCCCGCGGTGCGGACCTGCTCGGGAAAGGCCTCGCTCATTCGGCGGGGATCCCGCCGCTGCCGGTTTCTTCTTCAGTCGTAGTCGTCGGCGCGGTGGTCGTGGGCGAAGTCGTCGTTTCTTCGGCCGTCGTCGGCGCCGTCGTCGTGTCCGTGGTGGTGGTCTCCGTGGTCGTCGGCGCCGTCGTCGTCGATTCGGCCGTCGTCAGGACGGTGCTTGCCGCCGAGCTCGAGCCGTCGTTGCCGCTGTCGGAGGCGATCACGAAGATCGCCACCACGAGGCCGACGATGACCGCGATCAGGCCCGCGATCAGCAGGCGCATGTTGCCGTGGGGCCGCCCGCCGGGGTCGTCCGGCTGTCCCATCACGCGGGTCCGGTCGTCGTGCATCGGGCCTACTCCTCCGGTCCGAGGATCGCGTCGAGGATCTCGCTGGTGTCTTCGATGTCGAAGCCGCTTCGCAGCCGTTCTTCGATCTCCCCGCGATCGGCGCCGGAGACCGCCATCTGCGTGGCGAGCAGGCGCGCGCCCGCGGAGCCCGAGCGCCGCGGAGCCAGCGGCTCCTCATCTGCCTCCCCTTCGGCGGGCTCGACCTGCTTCAGGTGGGCGATCCGCCGCTCGCCGGAGTCGGGCGAGGGGTCGAGTCGATCGGCGAGCTCGCGCAGGCGTTCGGCAACGATCCGGTCGGCGCGGTCGCGCGCCTCCTCGAGGTGTCGCTGCGCCTGCTTCTCGGCGTCGTCGATCACGCTTGCCGCCGCACGCTCGGCGGCGTCGACGATCGTCGCCAAGCGCTGCGCGGCGTCAGCAGCCGAGGCGGGCGGTCGCTGCCCTGGTGGGCGCTTCTCTGCGCTCATCTCGCCGCGTAGCTTAGGAGCGATTCGCCGATAAGCGCAACAGCGCGCTCGATCTGGGCCGAATCGACCGTCAGCGGCGGCAGCAGGCGCAGCGTGCCCGGCTCCGGAACATTGACGATCAGGCCGGCGCTGAGCAGCTCCGCACCGACGGCGGCGGCGTCGATTCCGCTTGCCAGCCCGACGCCGAGCATCAGGCCGCGCCCGCGCACCTCGACCACGCCGTCGATCGCCAGCAGGCTCTCGCGCAGGCCGGCGCCGAGCTCGCGCACCCCGCGCAGCAGCGAGGGCTCGTCGACCAGGTCGAGCACGGCAAGCGCCGCAGCCGAGACCACGGCGCCGCCGGCGAAGGTCGAGCCGTGGTCGCCGGCCTCCAGCACGGCGCCGAGCTCTTCGCTGGTGACGCAGGCTCCGATCGGCAGCCCGCCACCGAGCGCCTTGGCGCTGGTCAGCAGGTCGGGCCTCACCGGTGACTGCTCATAGGCCCAGAGCGAGCCGGTCCGCCCCATCCCGGTCTGGATCTCGTCGAGGATCAGCAGCGCTCCCGCCTCGTCGCAGGCCTGCCGCGCGGCGAGCAGCGTCTCCTCGCTGAGCGGGTAGATGCCCGACTCGCCCTGGATCGTCTCGATCATCACCGCGGCGGTGTTCTCGTAAACGGCGTCGCGCAGGGCGCCGGCGTCGTCGAAGGGCACCGAGCGGAAGCCCGGCAGCATCGGTCCCAGCGCCTGGTTCTCGGCCAGCTTCGGCGTCGCCGCGAGCGCCCCGTAGGTACGACCGTGGAAGTCGCGCTCGAAGCTGACGATCTCCGGCTCCTCGACACCGCGCAGGTGGGCGTGCTTGCGGGCCAGCTTGATCGCGCACTCGTTCGCCTCGGTGCCCGAGTTGGAGAGAAAGACCTTCCCCCCCAGGCTCGACTCCGAGAGCCGCTCCGCCAGCCGCACCATCGGCTCCGTGTAGAAGAGGTTGGAGACGTGCATCAGGCGCCCTGCCTGCTCGCGCACGGCCTCGACCACGGCCGGGTTGCAGTGGCCGACCGAGCAGACCGAGATCCCAGCGAGGAAGTCGAGGTACTCGTTGCCCTCGGAGTCCCAGAGCAAGGCCCCCTCGCCGCGCACGAACTCGACCGGCGCCCGCCTGTAGGTCTGCATCAGGTAGCGCTGCTCGAGCGCCTGCAGGTCGGTCAGGTTCATGAGGTCACCATGGTGCCGATGCCGGCGTCGGTGAACAGCTCCAGCAGCAGGCTGTGCGGCTTGCGCCCGTCGATGATGTGGGCCGACTGGGCGCCACCCTGGATCGCGTCGACGCAGGCGGCCAGCTTCGGCCGCATCCCACCGTCGATCCCCTCCAATTGGGACTCGACCTCGCCGACCGTGGCGCGGGTGATCAGCGAGGCCTCGTCGGCGGGATCGGCGAGCCAGCCGTTGACGTCGGTGAGGAAGACCGCCTTGTAGGCGCCGAGCGCCGCGGCGACCTTGCCCGCCGCCTCGTCGGCGTTGATGTTGTAGGCGTTGCCCTCGCGATCGGAGGCCGAGGAGGCGACCACTGGGATGTAGTCCTCGGCGATGTGGTTGAGCACGTCGACGTCGACGCGCTCGATCGAGCCGACGAAGCCGACCTGCTCCGCGTTCGGGACGGGAGCCACCTCGAACAGCGTGCCGTCGTGGCCCGAGAGGCCGACGGCCGGCTGGCCGTGCCGGTTGAGCCGCTGCACGATGTCGGAGTTGAGCTTGCCGAGCAGGACCATGCGGGCGATCTCCACCGTCTCCGCGTCGGAGACGCGCAGCCCCTCGTGGAAGCGCACCTCGAGGCCGAGCCGCTCCATGTAGCGGGTGATCTCGGGACCGCCGCCGTGCACGACAACGGGGTTGAGGCCGACGTACTTGAGCAGCACGACGTCGGTCGCGAAGGCCTCCCGCAACCCCTCCTCGCGCATCGCCGAGCCGCCGTACTTGATCACGACCGTGCGGCCGTGGAACTCCCTTATGTAGGGGAGCGCCTCCAGCAGGGTGTCGACATTGGTGCTCACGTCCGCCTCCTCAGGTCGTGTACTCGGCGTTGATGCGAACGTACTCGTAGCCCAGGTCCGAGAACCAGACGTGGGCACTGTGCTCGCCGCGATCGAGCCGCAACCCGATCTCAGCCTCGAGCACATCCTCGCCCAGCTCGGCGGCGTCGATCGAGTCGGCGCCGATCTCCTCCAGGTCCTCGCCGGCCAGCGCCATCCCCGCGGCCTGCGCAATCCGGCCCCAGTTGGGGTCGCGGCCGAACAGCGCCGTCTTGACCAGCGGCGAGTTGGCGATCGTCCGCGCCACCCGTTCGGCCTCGGCGGCCGAGGCGGCGCCCTCCACCTGCACCCGGGCGACCCGGACGGCTCCCTCGCCGTCGGCGACTATCTCGATTGCCAGCTGCAGCAGGACCGCCTCCAGCAGGCCCTCGGGGAGCGGCGCGCCGGCCTCGCCGGTCGCTTGCAGGAGAACGGTGTCGTTGGTGCTCATCTGCCCGTCGACGCTGATCCGCTCGAAGCTGGACCCGACGGCGGAGCGCAGCGCCGCGTCCGCGTCCTCGACCACGGCATCGGTCTGCACGAAGCAGAGCATCGTTGCGAAGTCGGGCATCATCATCCCGGCGCCCTTCGCCTGGGCGGAGAGCGTCACCCCGCCGGCCCGCAGGGTGCAGCTCTTCGGCCAGCGGTCGGTGGTCAGAATTGCGTCAGAGAAGGAACCGCCGCCGCCGCTCGAGAGCGAGTTCGCCGCCTCGCCGATCCCGGTCAGCACCGCGTCGATCGGCAGCGGCACCCCGATCACGCCGGTCTCGGCGACCGCGACCGCGCTGGGGTCGAGCCCGAGCTTGGCGGCTGCCTCCTCACACATCGCCCAGGCATCGGCAAAGCCCTGCTCGCCGGTCTCGGCGTTGGCGTTGCCGGCATTGACGACGGCGGCCCGGACAGCACCGCAATCGACGCGCTGCCGGCAGACCCTGACCGGCGCCGCGGCGGAGGCGTTCCGGGTCAGCAGCACCGAAGAGGAGACCCGCGGCGCATCGCAGACCAGCAGGCCGACATCGGTCTTGCCGCCGCCCTTGAGGCCACAGTGGGCGGCCCCGGCCCGGAAGCCCGGTGCGAGCTGAGCCGGATCGAGCTCCTCGACGCCCGCCGGGGGCTCGACCCAGCGGGACCTGAAGAACCGGTCAGGCCGCCTGCTCTGCTTCGCGTCCGCGGGCGGCGCGCTCACGTCAGCCCTTCCGTCTCGTCGAGTCCCAGCATCAGGTTGAGGTTCTGCACTCCCTGGCCCGACGCCCCCTTCCAGAGGTTGTCGATCGCCGAGAAGGCGAGCACCCGCCCGTGCTCCTCAACCGTGACGTAGACGTGGCACTCGTTCGTGTCGCGCACGTCGCGCAGGCCGGGCGGCCGCTCGACCGCGTGGACGAACGGCTCGCCGGCGTAGCGCTCCGCGTAGAGCGCCTGCACCCCCTCTTTGGAGATCGGCTCGCTCAGCTGCGCGTAGCAACTGGTCAGCTCGCCCTGGTCGAGCGGCAGCAGGTGGGGGACGAAGGTGACGGGCGTATCGCTGCCGAGCGCCGCCAGCTCCTGTTCGATCTCGGGCCTATGGCGGTGACCCTCGGTCTTGTAGGCGAAGGCGTTCTCGTCCATGTTCGCGTAGTGCATCTCGTCGCCCCCACCGCGACCGGCCCCCGAGACGCCCTGCTTGGCATCGATCACGACGTCGGCGAGCAGCCCCCGCTCGGCCAGCGGCGCCAGCGCCAGCACGCTCGCGGTCGGGTAGCAACCGGGGGTCGCGACCAGCTCCGCCTCGCGCAGCTGGTCGCGGTAGAGCTCGGTGAGGCCGTAGACGGCTCCCTCCAGCAGCTCCGGCGCGCCGTGCTCGCCATACCAGCGCTCGTAGGTCGGCAGGTCGCGCAGCCGGAAGTCGGCGGAGAGATCGACCACCAGCACACCGAGACCGCGCAGCGCGGCGACGGTTGGAGCCGAGGCGCCGTGCGGGTAGGCGACGATCGCCGCGTCGACGTCCTCGAGCGAGTCGAGGTCCAGCTCGGTCAGCTCCAACGGCACGCGGTAGCGCGGGTAGAGGCGGTCCAGCCGGGTGCCGGCGTCGCTGCGCGAGGTGACCCCGACCAACTCCAGACGCGGATGGCGCCAGACGATCTGCGCGGCGAGGGCGCCGGTGAAGCCCGAGGCTCCGGCGACCAGGACCCGCGCCGCGGGTTCCCCATGGAGGGGCTGTTGACGCGCGTCAATCACGGAGCGACCCCCCTATCGACTCGAGCTTGTCCTCGATCGCCGTGCGCATCGCCGTGATCTCGTCCTCCGTCAGGGTGTGGTCCGGAGCGCAGAGCTCGAGCCGGAGAGCAAGGCTCTTTTTCCCGGCCGCGATCTGCTCGCCTTGGTAGAGGTCGAACACGGCGACGTCGTAGAGGAGGTCTCCGGCGGCGGCCCCTATTGCCGCTTCGACTTCGGAAGCGCTTACCTCGTCTGCGACGACGACCGCCAGATCCTGCCGCGCGGCGGGGAAGGTCGTCACGTCTTCGAAAACCTCTACACCGGCCGTCGCGGTCGCCACCAGCACCGCCAGCTCGACTTCGAAGCCGACCGCCGCCTCCAGGTCCCACTCGCGGCAGACCAAGGGGTGCAGCTCGCCGATCCAACCCGCCGCGGTGCCGTCGACACTGACCTGGGCCGAGCGACCCGGATGCAGAAAGGGCTCCGCCCCGGCCTCGAAGGAGAGCTCGACCCCGAGCCGTGCCGAGAGGCCCTCCAGCACTCCCTTGAGCGCGAAGAAGTCGGCTGGCTCGCTCTTGCCCCGCCAGGACTTCGACGCCAGCGGACCGACCGCCAGGCAGCCGAGCCGGTGCGGCTCGGCGAAGGGCGCCGCCTGCCCCCCGGCAAACCCCCCGGCAAGCGGGTCGACGGGCCGATTTCCGTCGCTATACGTCGGTTTTAGGCCCACCGGCGGAGTGTTCAGGTAGATGCGGCCGGACTCGAAGAGGGCCACGTGCTCGACACCGTGGGCGAGGTTGCGCCGAGCAGCGCCGAGCAGCGAGCCGATCAGGGCGGTGCGCATCACCGATTGGTCCTCCGACAGCGGATTGGAGACGGTCACCCCCTGTGCCCGTGGGTCCTCGGCGGGAAGGCGCAGCCGCTCCGCCTCCCCCGGGTCGGTGAAGCTCCAGCCGACGATCTCGTCGAAGCCGAGATCGCGCAGCGCGTCCTCGGCGCGGCGGCGCAGCCGCTGGTCCCGCCTCAGGCCACCGGCTCTCCCGGCCGAGCCGGGCAAGGTCGAAGGAAGATGCTCGTCGAGGCCGTGGACCCGCGCCACCTCCTCGATCAGGTCGATCTCGCGGGTGACGTCGTGGTGGCGATCGGGCGGCACGGTGGCGATCAGGTCGTCGCCATCGGCCTCCACCCCGAAGCCGAGCCGTTCGAGGTAGGCGATCTGGTCGGCCTGCTCGATCCGCATCCCGAGCAGGCCCTCGACCCGCTCGCCACGCAACCGAATTTGCGGCGGCGCCGGGATCTCAGCGGCGACGTCGATCGTGCCGGGCACCATCTTCGCCCCACAGAGCTCGACGATCAGCCGCGAAGCGATCCGCTGTGCCCGTATGCAGAGCTCCGGGTGGAGCTGCTTCTCGAAGCGGGAGGAGGCTTCCGAGCGCAGGCCGAGCAGGCGCGAGGTGCGCAGGATGTTGGTCCCGTTCCAGTTGGCGACCTCGAGCAGGACCCGATTCGTCCCCTCCGAGACCTCGGAGACCTGACCGCCCATGATCCCGGCGACGCCGGAGGGCCCGTTGCGATCGCAGACCAGCACGGTCTCCGCGTCGAGCACCCGCTCGACGCCGTCGAGGGTCGTCATCTTCTCCCCCGCGGCCGCGGCGCGAACGGTCAGCGCCCCGTCGGGGACCTTGTCGAGGTCGAAGGCATGGAGCGGCTGCGCGGTCAGCAGCATCACGTAGTTGGTGATGTCGACGAGGTTGTTGATCGGCCGCTGCCCGGCCGCGCTCAGCCGCGCCTGCAGCCAGGCCGGCGAGGGCCCGATCGTCACATCGGTGAAGACGCGCGCGGTGAAGCGCGGGCAGAGCTCGGGCACCTCAACCGCGACCGAGGCGTAGTCGCCGGCCTCGCCCTCGCCCTCAGCGGGGGCGTCGTCCCCCCAGGGCTCGGCGGCGAGCGGCGTGGCGCTGATCGCGTGGACCTCACGTGCGACGCCGTAGACGCCGAAGCAGTCGACCCGGTTCGGCGTCACCTCGAGCTCGAGCACCGGCTCGGCAACCGGCAGCAACTCGCCCAGCGCAGTGCCGGGCTCGAGCCCCTCGTCGAGCACCAGGATCCCCGCCGACTCCTCGGCGATCTCCAGCTCGGCGGCCGAGAGGATCATCCCGTGCGACTCGACCCCGCGCAGCTTCGCCTTGCCCAGCTTCGCCCCGTCGGGCATCGTCGCCCCCGGCAGCGCCACCGGCACGGTCTGCCCCGCCGCCACGTTGGGCGCGCCGCAGACGATCGTCCGCGGCTCGCCCTCGCCAGTATCGACTGTGCAGACGCTGAGCCGGTCGGCGTTGGGGTGACGCTCGCACTCGAGCACCCGGCCGATCACGAAGCCGTCGGCCAGGGGCGGGCCGATGGTGCCGACCCGCTCGACCTCGGTCCCGGTCATCGCCAGCCGCTCGGCCAGCTCGCGCGCATCGATGCCGGGATCGCAGTACTCGCGCAGCCATGTGTAAGGGACCCTCATAGGAACTGCCCCAGCATCCGCAGGTCGTTGTCGAAGAAGCGGCGCAGGTCGGGGACGCCGTGCCGCAGCATCGCGATCCGCTCGACCCCCATGCCGAAGGCGAAGCCCTGGACGCGCTCGGGGTCGTAGCCGCTCTCGGCGACAAAGTCGAGCACGTTGGGGTCGACCATGCCGGCACCACCGACCTCGATCCAGCCCTGTCCTTTGCAGAGGTTGCAGCGCTCGCCGCCGACCAGCTCGCCCGTGCCCTCGCACTGGAAGCAGGAGACGTCGAACTCGACGCTGGGCTCGGTGAAGGGGAAGAAGTGCGGCCGCATCCGCGCCTCGCGGGTGCTGCCGAAGATCGCCCTGAGCATCTCCTCCAGCGTCCCCTGCAGGTCGGCGAGCGTGATCCCCTCGCCGATCGCCAGGCCCTCGACCTGATGGAACATCGGCGTGTGGGTGGCGTCGGAGTCGCGCCGGTAGACCTTGCCCGGCATGATCGCGAAGATCGGCGGCGGCTGGGCCTCCATCGAGCGGATCTGCACCGGCGAGGTGTGGGTGCGCAGCAGCACCTCCGGGTGCGACTGCACGTAGAAGGTGTCCTGGAGCATCCGCGCCGGGTGCCCGGGTGGGTGGTTGAGCGCGGTGAAGTTGTAGTAGTCGTGCTCGATCTCGGGCCCCTCGAGCACCCGGTATCCGAGGCCGATCATCACGTCCTCGATCTGCCGGGTGGTGCGGGTGATCAGGTGCAGGTGCCCGCCGGGCCGGGCCGGCGCCCCCGGCAGGGTGATGTCGATCCGGTCGCTCGCCAGATGCTGTTCCAACTCCGTCGCGTCGAGCTCCGCCGCTCGGCGCCCGAGCACCTCCTCCAGCGCCTTCCGCGCCCGGTTGGCGCCGCCGCCGACGCTGCCCCGTTCCTCCGCGGGAAGCTCGGCGATACCGCGCAGGATCATCGTCAGCTTCGCTTTGCGGCCCAGGTAGCGGACCCGCAGCTCCTCCAGCTCGGCGGTTCCCCCGGCGGCCTCGATTGCCGTCGTCGCCTCCGACTCGATCTTCTCTATCCGATCAAGCATCTTCAGCCGCCTCCTGCATGGCGGGCGACGATAACCGCTCGCAAGCTATGGCTGCCGCGGCGGCGACGTTGAGTGACTCGGCGCCTCCCCGGCGCAGCGGGATCGTCACCGCGATCTCGCACTCCCGCAGCGCCTCGGCGGGCACTCCCTCCCGCTCGGCCCCCAGGCAGAGGGTCGCTGCCCCGGCCAAAGCATCCAGCTCCTCGCCGCCATGGGCAACCAGCGCCGCCCGTGGCCGCGGAGTCCCCTCGATCCCGGCCCGCAGCAGCGGCTGGCCGAAGATAGAGCCCATGCTGGCCCGCACGGCCTTGGGCCCATGGGGATCGGCGCAGTCGGGGCCGAGCACGACCGTGCCGCCGAGCAGGGCGTGCACGGTGCGGACGATTGCGCCGACGTTGCCGGGGTCGGCAACCCCGTGCAGGTAGACACAGGGCGGCTTCACCTCGGTGGCCCACATCTGTGGCCACGCGGCAATCGCCCGCGTGCCCGAGCCGAGCGTCGAGACCTCGGCCAGCAACTCCGGCTCGACCTCCTCTCCGCCGAGGTCGCTGCCGGCGACGGTCAGCAGGAACCGTGGCTCGGCACCGGCGGCTAATCCCGCCTCGACCAGGTCCTCGCCCTCGGTCGTGAATAGCCCCTCGCGCTCGCGCTGCTTGCGCTCGCGCAGCTTGCGGACCAGTTTCAGCTTCTCGTTGTGGGGGCTGGAAATCATCTGTGTTGGTTCGGGTCGGTCGAATCTTCTCCTGGGACGCCGGGACAAGCCCAGGACAAATCCCGGACAAATAAAAAACGGGCCGTGAAGACGGCCCGCCCTGGAAAGTGGAGTGTGGTCGCGACTAGACGGCCGCACCCTCCCGGGCAAGCTCCACGAATCGGCGAAAGGCCTCGCGGTCGGAGACCGCGATCTCGGCGAGCATCTTGCGGTTCACCTCGACGCCGGCTTTGTCGAGGCCATGGATCAGCTGCGAGTAGCTCATGCCCTCGAGCCGTGCGGCGGCATTGATCCTGGTGATCCAGAGCCGCCGGAAGTCGCGCTTGCGGTTGCGCCGGTCCCGGTAGGCGTACATCCCCGACCGCTGCACCTGCTCTTTGGCGAAGCGGTAGGAGGAGTGCTTGCGGCCGAAGTAGCCCTTTGCTTCCTTCAGCACCTTGCGCCGCTTCTTGCGGGCGTGGACGGACCGCTTGACCCGGCTCACTTTCCGCCTCCAAGCAGGGTCCGGACGCGCTTCTCGTCGGCCTTGGCGATCACAACAGGCCGGCCCATCTGCCGCTTCCGCTTCGGCGACTTTTTCTCGAGGATGTGGCTCGAGTAGGCGCGCCGCCCGCGCAGCTTGCCCTTCGCGGTCTTGCGAAAGCGCTTCTTGGCACCGGAGTGGGTTTTCATCTTCGGCATCGGGACGGGTATTGAAGCAGACGAAGGTACGCTGGCGCCCGATGCGGATCGTCTACGTGGTCGGGACCCGGCCGAACTTCGTCAAGACGGCGCCTGTGATCGCGGCGCTGCGAGCCCGCCTGCCTCAGGGCAGGCACACGATCGTTCACACCGGCCAGCACTACGACCGGCTGATGTCGGAGGTCTTCCTCGAGGAGCTCGGGGTACCGGCGCCCGACCACATGCTCGAGGTCGGCTCCGGCACCCACGCGCAGCAGACCGCGCGCACGATGGAGCGCCTGGAGCCCGTGCTGAGCGCGGAGCGGCCGGACCTGGTGATGGTTCCCGGCGACGTCAACTCGACCCTGGCCGCCGTGCTGACCGCGGTCAAGATGCAGATCCCGGTTGCCCACATCGAGTCGGGGTTGCGCAGCTTCGATCGCACCATGCCGGAGGAGATCAACCGGATCGTCGCCGACGAGTTCTCCCAGCACCTCTTCCTGCACAGCGACGAGGCGATCGAGAACCTGCGCTCGGAGGGCATCGCCGAGGAGCGCATGCACTTCGTCGGCAACACGATGATCGACACCCTGGTGGCACTGGAGGAGCGCTTTCGCGGGGCCGGCGCCGCGGCCAAGCTCGGGGTCGAGCCGGGCAGCTACCTGCTGGTCACCCTGCACCGCCCCGCCCTGGTCGACGGCGAGCTGCTGCCCGAGACCGTGCAGCGCCTCGCTGCGCTCGCCGGCGAGATGCCGGTCGTCTTCCCGGTCCACCCGCGCACGCGCAAGAAGATGGAGGCGGTCTCGGCCGGGCACCCCGGGCTGATGCTCTCCGAGCCGCTCGGCTACATCGACTTCCTCTCGCTGCTCGCCGACGCCGGTGCCGTGCTCACCGACTCGGGCGGCATCCAGGAGGAGACGACCTACCTCGGCATCCCCTGCTTCACCCTGCGCGACAACACCGAGCGGCCGGTGACGATTCGGGCCGGTACCAACACCCTGCTCGGCCTCGACCCAACCGCGATCGCGGGGATCCCCGCCGCTCTCGCCGAGCACCCGCCGGGTCGCCCAACGCCACCGCCCCTCTGGGACGGCCACGCCTCGGAGCGGATCGCCGCGGCGATCGCGCCCGCCTAAGCCTCGCCCGCGGCCTCGTCTGCCGGGGCGTCGACCTCAGCCGGGGGTGCCTCAACCTCAGCTGCCGGCGCCTCGACCTCGGCCGGGGACGCCTCGGGCGGAGCATCGGCCTCGGCGGCCGGGGCGTCGGCATGTTTGGCCTCCTCCGCCACCGCCTCTTTGCTGGGCGCCAGCATCATGCTCATGTTGCGCCCTTCCTGCAGTGGTGCGGACTCGATCACGGCAAGCCCGTCGAGGTCCTCGAACAGTCTTTGCAACAGGTTCCTGCCCCGCTCGGGGTGAGCCTGCTCGCGGCCGCGGAACATGATCGTGATCTTGACTTTGTTGCGCTGGCGCAGGAAGCGCTCGACGTGGCCCTTCTTCGTCTCGTAGTCGTGGACGGCGATCTTCGGCCGCAGCTTGATCTCGCGGACGTTGACCTGCGTCTGGTGCTTGCGGGCGGCCTTCTGCTTCTGCTCCTGCTCGTATTTGTACTTCGAGTAGTCGAGCAGACGGGTGACCGGTGGTTTCGAGCCGGGTGCCACCTCGACCAGATCGAGGTCGGCCTCCTGGGCGCGTTTGAGGGCCTCGGGCGTATCGAGGATTCCGAGCTGCTCACCGTCGGCGCCGATCAGGCGCACTTTGGGGACACGGATCCGCTCATTGATCCGCGTCGTGTCGCGCTCCGGCGGTCGGCGATCGAACCTGCGGGGGACCGGCACTAGTGAGAGGTGAGGTGGAGCTTCAAGGGGACGAGGGATGCGGAGGCAGCCACGGGACGCTCAGCGGCGCGGTGTGTTTGGCATGCCTGCGAACAAGTGTCCGGAGTATAGGGACAGAGCCAAAACCGGGTCGCCGGGGCATTCAGGCGACCTTCTCGGCACGGTGGACCAGCTCGGCGAACTCGGCGAGCTTCATTGTTCCCAGCTCCCCCTCCGCGTGGGAGCGGACCGCGGCTTCGCCGCTCTCTTCCTCACGGTCGCCGACCACGAGCATGTAGGGATTGCGACCCAGTTCGGCGTCGCGAACCTTCTTGCCGATCGACTCGGAGCGACGATCGACCTCGACCCTGACCCCGAGCTCGCGCAGCTTTGTTGCCATCTGTTCTCCGGCCTCGACATGGCGGTCGGAGATCGGCAACACGATTGCCTGCACCGGCGCCAGCCAGACCGGGAAGCGGCCGCCGTGATGCTCGATCAGGATCCCGGCGAAGCGCTCCATCGAGCCGAGCAGGGCGCGGTGGATCATCACCGGCCGGCGTGGCTCGTCGTTCTGGTCGGTGTAGGAGAGGTCGAAGCGCTCCGGCATGAAGAAGTCGACCTGGCAGGTTCCGCACTGCCAGGAGCGACCGAGCGCGTCGGTGATGTGGAAGTCGATCTTGGGGCCGTAGAAGGCGCCGTCGCCGGGGTTCAGCGTGTACTCCCGGCCCTGGCTCTCCAGCGCGCTGCGCAGCGCCTGCTCGGCCTGCTGCCACTGCTCGTCGCTGCCAATCGACTTCTCCGGCCTGGTCGAGAGCTCGATCGTCACGTCCTCGAAGCCGAAGCGGGCATAGAGCTCGTCGATCGCCTCGCAGATGCCGGCCACCTCGTCGACGATCTGCTCCGGGGTGCAGTAGATGTGGGCGTCGTCCTGGGTGAAGGCGCGAACCCGCAGCAGCCCGTGCAGGACCCCCTCGCGCTCGGCACGGGAGACCTGGCCGAACTCGGCCATCCGCAGCGGCAGCTCGCGGTAGGAGTGGCGCTCGGAGTCGAAGACGAGGCAGGCGCCGGGGCAGTTCATCGGCCGGATCGCGTACTGGCGCTCCTTGGACTCGGTGAAGTACATGTTCTCCTGGTAGTTGTCCCAGTGGCCGGAGCGGTGCCAGAGCTCGACGTCCATCAGGTGCGGCGTCTTGATCTCGACGTACTCGCGTTTGCGCAACTGCACCTGCACCTCGGCCTCGATCAGGCGCAGCAGCGTGGTCCCGTGGGCGAGCCAGAAGGGCATGCCCGGCGCCTCCTTGCGCAGCATGAACAGGCCGAGCTGGGGGCCGAGGCGACGGTGGTCGCGTGCCTTCGCCTCCTCGATCTGCTCCAGGTGGAGGTCGAGGTCCTTCTTCGAGAAGAAGGCGGTGCCGTAGATCCGCGTGAGCATGCTGCGGCTCTCGTCGCCGCGCCAGTAGGCGCCCGCGAGCGAGCTCAGCTTGATCGCCTTGATCCGCCCGGTGGAAGGGCCGTGGGGACCAAGGCAGAGATCCTCGAAGGGCCCGTTGCGGTAGAGCGAGACGGTCTCCACCCCTTCGTCGCGGACCAGGTCCTCGATCAGCTCAACCTTGTAGCCCTGATCCTGGGCGCGGAAGATCTCGATCGCCTCCGCGGGCGGTACGTCGCGGCGCTCGAAGCGCTCGTCGGCCTCGATGTGCTCGAGCATCGCCGCCTCGATCCGCTCCAGGTCGTCCTCGTTGACCTTGACGTCCGCGGGGAACTCGAAGTCGTAATAGAAGCCCTGCTCGATCGAGGGGCCGATCGTCACCTTGGTGCCGGGGTAGAGCTCCAGCACGGCCTCGGCCATGACATGGGCGGCGTCATGGCGGATCAGCGCCAGGGCGTCGGGATCGCGGTCGGTGAGGATTGCGATCTCGGCCCCATCGGGAAGCGGCGCCGCGAGGTCGCGTAGCTGGCCGGCGACGCGGATCGCCAGAGCGGCCTTTGCCAGCCCGGGCCCGATCGCCGCGGCGGCGTCGGCCCCGGTGGCGCCGTCGGGCAGCTCCAGCGGGGTGCCGTCGGGCAGCGTTGCGGTGATTTTGGTCGTCGCCTCGATCTGGCTCATGCTACGGCCCCTGGCGTGCTTGACGCACGGCGATCAGCGGGCAATCGCTCGCGTTGCGAACCAGCCCTCTGCGCTCCCAGAGCAGGTAGGGGCCCGCGTGGCGGCTCAGGGTCAGGCCGCGGAACGGAGCGCGGTCGCTGCCGTCGGTGGTGATGACGAAGCGGACGCCGGTCGGCGGCTTGCCGCCGGCGCTGCCTTCGGCCTCGATGCAGACACGGCCGCCGCGTAGCTCCCAGGCGACGTAGCGGGCCCCCTGTTCTTCCTCGAGCAGGGATTCCGGCGCGAGGAACAGGGTTGAGCTGGTGGCGAGCAGCGGCCGCAGGCCAGTCAGGGCCGGCGAGTAGGAGGTCGGCCCGACCGGCGCGTTGGCGAAGGCGAGCAGCGAGCAGCCGCCCGCAAGCAGCGCGTAGAGCGCCGGGGCGCCTTTCTGCCCCATAGGGTCAGAAAGGCGCCCCGAGCCGACGATCGGCGCGAGGATGACGAGGGTGAGGACGGGCGCGGCGATCTCGAGCGCCTTGGCGGCGGTGTAGGGAGTGCCGCCGGCTCGGGCCGCGGCGTACACGACCGCGACGGCCAGCGTCCCGGCGAGGATCGTCGTCTCGTGCCGGCGCACGCACTGGACCAGCCCGTGGACGAGCAGCGCCGCCGCGAAGGCGGCGCCGAGGTAGTACGCGAACGCCGGCACGGCTCCCGCTCCCGGGGCCAGGCGGAAGTCGCCAGAAGGCCAGATTCCCAGCGCCGTGAAGGGCGAGACCTGGCCGAACAGATTGCCCAGGCCGGGCCCATTGGGATCGAAGGTCTCGAAGCTGTTGAAGTCGACCATCCGGCCCAGCTCGGGCAGGACTCCGATCGCGAAGACGACGAGAGCCAGCAGCAGCGGGCGAACTGGCAGTGACCGAGTGAGCGCAAGCCAGATCAGCAAGATCGCGGCCAGCCAGATCAAGCCGGGGAAGCTGTAGGCGTAGACGGAGCCGATCGCGATCAGGGCGGCCGGGACGAAACGGAGCGGAAGATCACGCCAGGCACTGCCGCTCTCCCGTAGTGCCAGCACGAAAGCGAGGACGAAGAGGGCCTGGATCGTCTCCTTGAAGGCACCCTGGGCGAAGTAGGAGGCGACCAGGTAGGGGATGCCGACCAGGAGGGCGGCTGCGGTTCGGCGCAGCCGCGGCTGGTCCTCGAACGCCGCCAGGGCGGTCAGCGGGGCCAGGACCGCTACGGAGACCGTCAGCCCGCCGAAGCCCTGGACCAGACCGATTCCAAGGCCCCTATTGAGGGCAATCACGATCGAGTGCGGCCCGAGCGGATAGCCCTGATGCAGCAACTGCGAGCCACTGCCGTGCGCCAGTCGGTCCGCCGCCAGCAGGTGCTGAGACATGTCCGGGTTGAAGCCGGTGCCGAGAATTCCGAAGTGGCCTTCGGCGAGGAAGGGCAGCGAGGCGGCGAGCAACCCCGCCGCCGCGACCGGGAGGCCGGCTCGCAACGCCCCTCCCCCTCCCCCGCCCTCCACTCGTCCCCGCAGGTAGATCGCCGCAGCCGCGGTCAGGACCAAGACGACGATCGCGGAAATCGTCCCGTGCCCCGGCAGCCGCACGGTCGCCCAGCAGATCCCGCAAAGCAGCGCCAGGCCAACCGCGGGCGCCAGCCAGGACCAGCGCCTGATCCCGCAGAGCCCAAGCGCCGACTGCCCGAGCGCCAGAGACGCCACGCAGACCGCCAGTACAGCCAGATAGGTCCCGATCACAAGGCGGCGAGCCTAGACTGCGAGCATGGAGTACGTCCCTCCCGCACGTCATCTCCTGCGAGCCAGGGACCTGGCCGACGCGCGCTATTTCGAAGCGCTGACCGTGGACGACCTCGCCCACGCCGCCGGACTCTCCCGCGCCCACTTCAGTCGTGAGTTCCGCCGCACCTTCGGCGAGCCACCGCACGCCTACCTGCTGACGCGGCGCCTCGAGCGTGCCGCGGCGCTGCTGCGCACCACCGACAACTCGGTCGCCGAGATCTGCCTGTCGGTGGGACTGCAGAGCATCGGCTCCTTCACGACCAGCTTCACCCGCACCTACGGGCAGTCGCCGACGGCCTATCGCGCCTCCTTCCCCCCAGCCTCCCTTCAAGTCCGCGTGCCGACCTGCGTCGTGCGCGCTTACGCCCGGCCTCAACACCGCACGTTTCGAGAAGACAGCAGCAAAGCGCGCGCCTAGCATCGGCGACGACCTGTTCCGTCGAGCAAGGAGACACCGATGATCAAGATCGCAAACGCGCAACTGTGGGTCCACGACCAGGACGAGGCGCTCGCCTTCTATACCGAGAAGGTCGGCATGGAGGTGCGCGCCGACGTCACCCTCGCCGAGATGGGTGACTTCCGCTGGCTCACCGTCGGGCCGGCCGGCCAAGAGGACGTATCGATCACCCTGATGGCCATTCCGGGCCCGCCGGTAATGGACGCCGAGACCGCCGAGCAGGTCCGCGAGGTGATGGCGAAGGGATTCGCCGGCACCGTCTTCCTCACCACCGAGGACTGCCAGGCGTCCTACGAGGAGCTGAAGGGGCGGGGTGTCGAGTTCACCGAGCAGCCCGAAGAGCGTCCTTACGGGATCGACTCCGGCTTCCGCGATCCCTCCGGCAACAGCATCCGCCTCACTCAGGTTCAGATGCCGGCGACGGTCTGAACTGACCGCCGCCGAGCTCCGGCGGCAGGGCCCGCGGCCCCTCGGGATAGAGCTGGCGCAGCTGCGCCTCGCTCATCTCGAGGGTGTTTGCCGGCCCGGGCGGCGCCCCGACCACGAGCCAGAGCGCGTCCTCGTCAGTGTCGTTGAAGATCTGGCGCACCGCAGCGGGCTCGACCAGGAGCGCATCGTGCGGCGCCAACTCGAGCGCCTCCTCATCGACGCGGATCCGACCCCGGCCCTCGAGCAAGAGATAGAGCTCCTCCTCTGCCTGGTGGCGGTGCTTGGTGGATGCCTGACCCGGCCCCAGTCGCCACAACCGCGCGCCGAGGTTGGCCGCCTCCAGCTGCTTGGCCAGATCCGTGTTGAGCACCCGCATCTGATTCGACTCGCGCCAGAAGGAATCCTCGGCACGAAGCAGACGATGGCTCATCGGCAACTCCTTCGCAATAAAGGGATGGGCACAACTGGGCTCGAACCAGTGACCTCCGCCTTGTCGAGGCGGCGCTCTCCCAACTGAGCTATGCGCCCCAGGGCACCTGAATTTAGCAGTGACGCGACCGGTGCAACTTTTGCCCAGACGGCGTGTTTATCTATCAGTAGTCGCCAAGCGCCGACGCAAGACTTTCAAGATTGAGGACCGACGAGCCAGCGACTTAGAACTCTCTGGTGGTACGTCCTTCGGAAACAAAGGGCCCCTCACGGGGCCCTTTTCCGTTCCGGAGCTAGACGTGGTCGCTGGGCAGATGCCAGCGGCGTGGCTCGATCAAGGCTTCGATCGAGTCGGGCCCCCAGGAACCGGGATGGTAAGTCTCAACCGGGGTCGGATCCCGCAGGAGGGGGTCCGAGACCTCCCAGAGGCGCTCGATC
>DATIPC010000060.1:0-13109 GCA_035472395.1 Solirubrobacterales bacterium | reverse complement strand
CTCCCCACCCCGTGGCCGCACCGTGACCTCGTGCCCCAACGCTGACTCGAGGCGATCAGCGGCGTCTCGCATCGCGGCAACCTCCTCAGCGCTGGCTTCCGATCGTGGGCGTTTGCCTTGTTTTGGCTGGCCAGCCAGCTTAACTCTGTTCTCGGTCTCGCGCACCGACCAGCCACCGCGAGCGGCGTCGCGGGCGAGGCGGCGCCGAACGTCGTTGCCAGAGGCGGCGAGGAGGGCGCGTCCATGGCCGCCACTGAGCTCACCCGACTCGAGCAGCTCGAGCGCCTCGTCGGGCAGGTCGAGGAGGCGGATCAGGTTGGAGACGGCTGGGCGGCTGCGGCCGACCCGCCTGGCCAGGTCCTCCTTGGATAGGCCGAGGTCCTCGACCAGAGCCGCGCAGGCGCGGGCCTCCTCGACCGGGTTGAGATCCTCGCGGACCATGTTCTCGATCAGCGCCACCTGCAGCCGCTCGGCGTGCTCGGAGTCGCGGACGATCGCCGGCACCTTCTCCAGGCCCGCCTGCTGCGCCGCGCGCCAGCGGCGCTCGCCGGCGATCAGCTCGTAGCTGCCGTCGTGGAGGGGGCGGACGAGGAGCGGCTGTACGACGCCGCTGCTCTCGATCGAGCTGGCGAGGCCAGACAGAGCCTCAGGGTCGAAGTTGGTGCGCGGTTGCTTCGGGTTGGGCTTGATCAGGCCGACGGGCAACTCGCGCAGGTCGCCGACATCCTCGCCCACGGCGCTCTCGGGCAGGATCGCCGCCAGGCCGCGGCCCATGCCGCGCCTCGTTGCCTTGCCTCCCTTGGCCGCGCTAGCCACGGCTGACCAGCTCCTCGGCCAGCGCCTGGTAGGCGGTGGCACCCCGTGAGGCGGGGGCGTGCTCGGTCACGGGCAGGCCGTAGCTCGGCGCCTCGGCGACCCTGACGCTGCGCGGTATGACCGTCTCGAAGACCATCTCGGGAAAATGCTCGCGCAGCTCCCGCTCCACATCGCGGGCGAGGCGCGTGCGCTCATCGTGCATGGTGATCAACAGGCCCGACACGTTCAGCGCCGGGTTCAGCTCGCGGCGGATCATGCCCAGCGTGTCGAGGAACTGGACCAGACCCTCCAGTGCCAGGTACTCGGCCTGGACAGGCACGATCACGCGGTCGGCGGCGACCAGCGCATTGACGCTGACCGGGCCCAGCGAGGGCGGGCAATCGAGCATCGTGAAGGCAAAGCGCTCGCGCAGGGGGCCGAGCCGTTCGCGCAGTCGGGTCTCGGAGCCCTCGAGCCGCGGCAGCTCGACGGCGGCGCCGGCCAGGTCGCGGTTGGCGGGCACGAGCCAGAGATTGTCGGGGCCCGCCGGCCGGGCCGCCTCAGCCACCGAGACGTCGCCGATCAGGCAGTCGTAGGAGGAGGGGTGCCCGTCGCGGTCGCTGCCGAGCGCGACGGTGGCATTGCACTGAGGATCGAGGTCGACCAGCAGGGTCTGGGAGCCGGCGCTGGCGACGCAGGCGGTCAGGTTGACCGCGGTGGTCGTCTTGCCGACACCGCCCTTCTGGTTCGACACTGCGTAGACCAGGCCCATTGCGGGCAGCCTATTTCCCCGCGCCAGGCAAGCGCTCAACCCCGCGGGCGCTTCTTGGCCATGCCGGCGCGACGGGGAAGGTCATCCGGGGTTGGACCCAGCTTGCGGAGCAGGTGGAGGTGCCGGTGCTCGCTGCCGGCGAAGGGTCCCACGTGAAGGATCTCTTCGGGGTGCATGGCAAGCTTCTCCGCCGCGCGGACGAGCTGGGACTCCTCGTCGGGGTCCCGTTTGCCCTTCCAGGCCACGAGGACGCCGTTCTCGTGCAGAAGCGGGGATGCCAGCTCGGCAAGGGTCGAGAGGCGACCGACGGCGCGGGCGGTGACCGCGTCGTAGGAGCCCCGGCGCTCGCCGCTGGCGACTTCCTCAGAGCGCGCGTTGATCACCGTTGCGTTGGGGATGGCGGCGGCGTCCACGGCGCGCTGGATGAACCCGCACTTGCGGCCGACGGACTCGATCAGATCGAGCTGGGCGGTAGGCAGCGCGACGGCCAGGGGCAGGCCCGGAAAGCCCGCCCCAGAGCCAATATCAGCGATTTTGCTTGCGGTCGCAAGCGGCTCGAGCTCGAGCCCGGTAAGGCTGTCGGCCACGTGCACCTTCCAGGCTCGTTGCGGTTCGGTGACGGAGCTGACCGATGCTCTCTCGACCGCGAGCAGATCGAGCACGGCCTGCAGCGCCTGCCGTTGCTGCGGGCCCAGTGCGGCGGTTGGGTCCCGGCTCACTCCGAGACGAGCGGGGCGACGACGACGCAGCGGCGCGGCTCATCGCCTTCGCTGTAGGTCTCGACCCCGGAGCGCTCTTTGAGGTGTTCGTGCACGACGCGCCGTTCCTGGGCGCTCATCGGGTCCATCTCGACGGTGACCTTGCCGTCCAGCGCCTGCTCAGCGGCTCGGTCGGCGCGCGCCGTAAGCACCTCGCGGCGCCGCTCCCGGTAGCCGGACGCATCGAGAACAACCCGCTTGCGGTCGCGTATGCCCCGGAAGGCAGCTTGGAAGCAGAGCAGCTGCAGCGCATCGATCGTCTGCCCCCGTTTGCCGATCAGCAGCCCGTAGTCGTCGTCTCCCGAGACCACGGCCTCGATCCGCTCGTCGTCCTCCTTAACCTCGACCTCACCATCGAGGTCGAGCTCGTCCAAGACCCCCTCGATGAGCTCCCGAACCCGCTCAGCGGGCTCCTGCGGCCAATCCGTAGCGTCATTCACGCCTCGAAGCCTATTCCAGCGGGCGGAGCAAGGGGAAGCCGGGTGTCCTCCCTCCGGGAGCCCAGATCCGCCTTCGGCGGATCAACTTGGTGCCCCTGCGGGGCAAGAACCTCTCAGCCGTGGCCGCTGCGCGAGGCTCCCGGAGGGAGGACACCCGGCTTCAACTCCCACGCTCAGCGAGAGGCGGGATGGTCCCAGGCGCGGGGAAAGCTTCCGGAAGTGCCTCGCGAAGCGGCTCCGCAGAGTTATTCCAGCCGCGAAGCGGCACCAACATAGTGAGCGAAGCGAACCCAGGCAGCTTCCGGAAGCTTTCCCCGCGCCTGGGGGAGCTTCCGTCAGCGCCGCCGCTTCTTCTTTTTCGGAGGTGGCGGAGGTGGCTTCAGCGCTGCCGCTTCCGCTGGCGTGGCGATGTGGGGAGCTGGGATCAGGCGCTTGATCGTGTACTGCTGGCCGATCGTCCAGAAGTTCGTGGTGATCCAGTAGAGGACGAGACCGGCGGGGAAGCTGATCACGAAGGGCACGAAGACGAAGGGCAGCACGAGCATCATCGTGCGCTGGCTTTTATCGGCGCTGACCGCCATCACCATGCCGGAAATCAGCTGGGTGCCGACGTAGAGGATGAGCAAGGCGATCAGTTCCCCGCCGGTCGCCTTCGCGGTCAGGTCGTGGATGAAGAAGAAGGACGCTTCGCTGCCGCATTCCCCCGCCTTGCAGCCGATGTCGGCGGGAAGCTCGTTGCGGAGGACGTGGAAGAGGGTGATGAAGACCGGCAGCTGGGCGATCAGGGGGATGCAGGAGGCAAATGGGTTGACTTTGTTCTCCTGGTAGAAGCGCATCATCTCCTGCTGCATGCGTTTCTGGTCGTTCTTGTACTTCTCTTTGAGTTCCTTGAGCTGTGGCTGCAGGGCCTGCATGGCCCGCATCCCTTTCAGCGATTTGTAGGTGAGGGGGATCAGCAGCGCCCGGGTGCAAACCGTGAGCGCGATGATCGACATTCCCCAGCTGAGCCCGACGTCGTCGTGGAAGAACTTGAGGACCCCGTTGGCGACGTCGACCAGCGGCTGCAGGATGTCTGCGGTCGGCATCACGTGCGAGCCTCACCGTGGTGCTCGGCGGGATCGACTGGACCGACGCGCAACGTGAAGCGATCCGGGATCGGATCGAAGCCGCCGTGGCTGAAGGGGTTGCAACGCAGCAGGCGCCAACTGGCCAGGAGCAAGCCACGGACGGGGCCGAAGCGCCGGACCGACTGCGAGGCGTAGGCGGAACAAGTCGGCTCATAGCGGCAGCGGCGGGGCAGTGCTGGCGAAACCCAGCGCTGGTAGGCACCGATCGCAAGCAGCGATAGCCGTTTCACGTGGAACGCTCCCGATATCCCGCCTGCTCGAGCGCCTCTTCGAGGCTCCCCTTGACGCCGTCGGTCCCCTCCGCTTCGATCAGAGCGCCGATCTCCGGGCGGGCGACGATGACGAAGTCGTGCTGTGTCGGCAAACTCTCCGAGAGCGCCCAAAAAGCCTCGCGAAGCGTCCGCTTGACCTTGTTCCGGTCCACCGAGCCGCCGACCTTGCGACTCACCGAGACGCCGAGCCTGACGTCCCGCGCCTCCTCGTCCTTGCGGGGAAAGCTGTAGAGAACCAGATAGCGCGTCGCGTGGGAGGACCCGTCGCGGTAGACGCGGTCGAACTCGCCGCTGCGCGAGAGGCGCCGTCGCTTCGACATCTCTAGGGAGTGAGGCGCTGACGGCCTTTGCGACGACGACGCTTCAAGATCGCCCGACCGCCGCGCGTCGCCATGCGAGCCCGAAACCCATGCGTCTTGGCCCTCTTTCGCCTCTTCGGCTGGTAAGTCCGCTTCATTGGCCGTCGCAGTATACGTACGCGTCTCCATCCCGGGAGCCAGCGCCAACATCACGGTCGCGAATCTTTCTTCGGCATTTGCGGCTCGCCTCAAATCGCGTCAAGAAGCCGACGCTATGGTCGCTCGCCGGTGCGCGATGACTCCTCTGGACAGAACCTCGATGCCCTCTGGGAGGACATCCAGCAACAGTTGCGAGCGGCCGTTCCCGAATCGACCTTCAAGATTTGGCTGGAGCCCCTGCGGGCGGTGGGTGCCCAGGGCACGACGCTCTACCTGGCCGCGCCGAGTGGAATCCGGACCTGGGTCGAGCGGCGCTACTCCTCACTTCTCCGCGAAGCTCTCGATGGCGCCGGGGGGAAGCTGAGCGAGATCGCCTTCGCCGAGAGCGGTGACGAGGGCAGCGCCGGACAAGATTCCGCGCGCGGGGTCGAGCTCAACCCCAACTACACATTCGATCGGTTCGTCATTGGCGAGGGCAACCGGGGGGCCCACGCCGCCGCGCTTGCCGTCGCCGAGACGCCCTCGGAGGCCTACAACCCACTCTTTCTGCACGGCCCGCCGGGACTTGGCAAGACCCACCTCCTCGGCGCGATCGCGAACTACCTGCGCCTCAACGCGCCTGGTCTCAGCGTCCGCTACACGACCGCCGAGTGCTTCACCAACGAGTTCGTCGGCGCTCTGCGCGCGAGTGGGGCAGAGGGCTTCAAGAGCCGCTATCGCGACCTCGATGTGCTGCTCGTCGACGACGTCCAGTTCCTGCAGGGGAAGCAGCACACCGAAGAGGAGTTCTTCCACACCTTCAACGCCCTCTATGAGGGCGGCAGCCAGCTCGTCCTCTCGGCCGATCGCCTGCCCAGCGAGCTCTCGACCCTGGCCTCGCGACTGCGGGACCGCTTCGAGTGGGGCCTGACGATTCCGGTCGAGCCCCCAGACCTCGCTACCCGTCTCACTGTCCTCCAGCGCCTGGTGCAGGAGGCTGGCCTCGACAGCGGCGATGGGGATGCCCTCTCCGAGCTGGCGCAGCGGATCGACGCCAACATCCGCCGTCTCCACGGGGCCCTCACCAAGGTCATTGCTCACGCTTCGCTCACCGCCAAACCGATCAGCCCGGAGCTGATCGCTGAGCTGATCCCCCACCGCTCGCTGCCCAGCGGGCCGAGCACGGTGGAAGAAATCCAAGAGCAGGTTGCCGGCTCCTTCGGCATCTCGCGGGCTGAGCTCGTCGGCAGCAGTCGCGCCGCCACGCCGCTTCGGGCCAGGCAGATCGCGATCCTGATCACGCGCGAGGCAACCGATCTCTCACTGCCCCAGATCGGCCGCCTCTACGGCGGCCGAGATCACTCCACGATCCTCAACTCACTACGGCGGGCGGAGGCAACGCTGAGCGGTGACGACGAGCTGGCCCGGAGGGTGGCGGAGCTGCGGTCCTCTATCCACAGTCACCCAACCAAATCGGCCTGACCGCCGCTGGCGCTGTAAGAATCAATACCTTCCACAGACACCTCCACAGGCTGAAAATCGCATGACCATGCCAATTTCCAACGTTTTCTGCGATTTCCACAGACACTAATCCAACTCAAGAGGACACCAGTCATTTGAAGCTGACCACCAAACGTGACGAGCTAGTCTCAAAGCTGTCAATCGTCTCCCGGGCCGTTTCCACGCGCGCCGTGACCCAGGCCCTCTCGGGGATCCTGCTCAGTGCCTCCGAGGATGGCGTGGCGTTGACAGCGACCGATGGTGAGATGGGATTGCGTACCGCGATGGAGGCGGACGTCTCCGGTGTCGGCTCGGTCCTCCTCCCCGGCAGGCTGCTCCCCGAGCTCGCTCGCTCGCTCGGCGACGAGAGCGTCGAGATCGAGCTGCGCGAGTCCGAGCGGGACGTGGAGATCCGCAGCGGCGGCTCGAGCTTTCACCTCCGAACCCTGCCCACCGAGGATTTTCCGAAACTGCCCGAGGAGGGATCCGAGCCGCTGAGAATCCCCGCCACCGCGCTCGCCGAGACGGTCGACCTCGTCGCCCGAGCGGCCTCCCGCGATGACATGCGCCCCGTCCTCACCGGGGTACTGGTCTCCGCGACCGGCGAGGAGATGACGATGGTCGCTACCGACTCCTACCGCCTCGCCGTCAAGAGGACCGAGCTGGAGAACGGGATCGGCGGCGAGCTCGAGGCCAACATCCCGGCCAAGGCGCTGCGCGAGCTGGGTCGGATCGTCGGTGGCGGTGAGTTGGAGGAGGTCGTCGTAAGCCTGCTCCCCAACCAAGCGGTCTTCAGGGCAGGGGCAATCCTCCTCAACACGAGGTTGATCGATGGCCAATTCCCCAACTTTCGACAACTCCTGCCGGAGTCCTACGAGCACGATGTTCGTCTCCCGCGGCCTGAACTGCTCGGCGTGGTCCGGCGGGTCAGCCAGCTGGCGCAACGCAACGCACCACTGCGCCTCTCGTTCTCGCCGGGCGAGCTGAAGATCTCGGCGTCCACGCCCGATGTCGGCGATGCCGAGGAGACGATGCCGGCTGCCTTCGAGGGGGAGCCCTTGGAGATCGGCTTCAACCCCGAGTTCCTGCGCGACGGGATCGAAAGCGTCGAGGGCGACGAGGTGGTGCTGCGCTTGATCTCGCCGCTGCGCCCGGGGCTGCTGCAGCCGGTCGACAACGAAGACTTCCGCTACCTGGTGATGCCGATCCGCCTCAACGTCTGAGCGGAGGGACGGTGCTGGTCACCGCCGTCGAAGCGAGGCCGCTGCGCAGCCTGAGCGATGCGCGGATCGAGTTGGACCCAGGGATCGTCAGCCTGATCGGCCCCAATGGCGCCGGTAAGACCAATCTCCTCGAGGCCCTCTACTTCGCCCTCACCGGCCGTTCGTTCCGCACCTCAGACCGCCGCGAGCTGATCCCCTTTGGCGGCCAGTTTGCGCGGGCTGAGGCCGTCGTACGCGACGAGGACGGCGTCGAGCACCGGTTTCTCGCTGCGGTCAGCCGCGTGGACGGCCGCCGTCACCTGCTCGATGGCAACACCGCCGAGCCCAGCACGGCCGCCCGGCATCGCCCCCCCGTTGCCGTCTTCTCACCCGATCGCCTGACCTTGGTCAAGGGCCCGCCGGGTGAGCGCCGAGCCCACCTCGACCGCTTCATCGCCGCTCGCTGGCCGTCGCGCTCGACCTTGCGCCAGCGGTACGGTCAGGCTCTCGCCCAGCGCAATGCCCTCGTGGCCCGCCTTGCCGCGGGCCACTCAGCGGGTGACCTGGACAGCTGGGATGCGACGCTCGGCGAGGCCGCGGAGGCCCTGATCACGGCGCGGGCGGAGGCCGTGGCCGAGCTCGCCCCCCCATTCGCCGCCGCCGCCAGCGAGCTGGGCCTGGAGGGAGATGCCGCAATTGAGTACGCGCCGCGTGCCAGCGGCTCAGCCGATCAGATCCGCGCTGGTCTCGCCGAGCGTCGCGCGGCTGATCTGAGGCTCGGCCGCACCTCGTGGGGGCCGCACCTCGACGAGCTCAAGATCGTGGCGAACGCCAGGCCGCTGCGTCGTTATGGCTCGCAAGGCCAGCAGCGAACGGCCCTGCTGGCTCTGCTCTTTGCCCAGCGCGACGCGCTGCTCGCCGCTCGCCGCGTCACCCCGCTCCTCCTCCTCGACGACGTGATGAGCGAGCTCGATCCGCAGCGTCGCGAGCGGCTGGTCGAACGCCTCGCAAGGGGCGGTCAAGCGCTGCTCACCGCCGCCGCCGAGGAGTCGGTGCCGCCGCAAGCGCTGGAGCATCTGGTGCGGATGCCGTTCGCCACCGTCCGATCCGCAGCGGCATGAGCCACCGCCGCGCCCCGCGCCCCGCCACCGAGGCGTTTCGGGCAGCACTCCGCCAAGCCGCCCCGAAGACGCGCCTCGCGGCGGTGCAGGGAGTCTGGACGGAGGTGGTCGGCGATCGGGTGGCGGCCGCAGCCCGGCCGGTCTCAGAGCGCGACGGAGCGGTGGTTATCGCCTGTTCGGACTCGATCTGGGTGCAGGAGCTGGATCTGATGCAGGAGCAACTCCTAGAGGGCCTGCGAGGACGGCTCGGCGAGGATGCGCCGCGGAGTTTGCGCTTTCGTGTGGAAAGCGACCGGGACTAGTCGCCTTTTACCGTATTTTGCAGGGCTTTCTTAATTCGCGCCCCGGCTTTCTGGGAGGTCGAACTGGTATCCTTATGTCAACTCGATTTCTGCCCCGACCGGGCGCGCCGAGTGCGCCAAGGCGGTCGGGGTTTTCTGTGAGACCTGGAAAGGACCAGTTGCCCAATACGAACGAGAACGCCGACGGCGGCCAGACGGCAGGGGACTCCTACGACGCCAAGGACATCACCGTCCTCGAGGGTCTGGAAGCCGTCCGCAAGCGCCCCGGCATGTACATCGGCTCGACCGGGCCGCGCGGGCTTCACCACCTCGTCTACGAGGTCGTCGACAACTCGGTCGACGAGGCGATCGCCGGCCATTGCAGCTCCGTCCGCGTCGTTCTCCACCCCGACGACAGCTGCACGGTTACCGACGACGGTCGTGGCATCCCGGTCGAAGAGCTGAAGAAGGAGAAACGACCGGCGGCGGAGGTCGTGCTGACGACGCTGCACGCCGGCGGTAAGTTCGGCGGCGGCGGCTACAAAGTCTCCGGCGGCCTGCACGGGGTGGGGGTCTCGGTGGTCAACGCGCTCTCCGAGAAGCTGCATCTGGAGATCAGCCGCGACGGCCACGTCTGGAGCCAGGACTACGAGCGCGGTAAACCGCAGGGTCCGCTGGTCGCGGGGGAGGCGACGACGAAGACCGGCACGAGCCTCACCTTCCAGCCGGACGCGGAGATCTTCGAGGAGGTCGAGTTCGACTTCCAGACCCTGGCCGAGCGGATGCGCGAGACGGCCTTCCTCACCCGCGGCCTGAAGATCGAGCTGATCGACGAGCGAGGCCAGACCAACAGCGTCGTCTTCCAGTACGAGGGTGGGATCGAGGATTTCGTCCGCCACCTCAACGAGAACAAGGACACGCTGCACCGCAAGACGATCTTCTTCGAGAACGAGGAGGAGGAGGGTCAGGTCGAGGTGGCGATGCAGTGGAACGCCTCCTACCAGGAATCGATCTTCAGCTTCGCCAACAACATCAACACCCACGAGGGCGGCTCCCACCTGTCCGGCTTCCGCGCCGCCCTCACCCGCACCCTGAACGCCTACGCGCGCAGCAAAGGCCTGCTCAAAGAGAAAGACGGAAATCTTGGCGGTGAGGACGTGCGCGAGGGGCTGACCGCGGTGATCTCGGTGAAGCTCCGCGACCCGCAGTTCGAGGGCCAGACCAAGACCAAACTCGGCAACCCGCCGATCCGCGGCCTGGTCGAGGAGACGGTCAACCGCAAGCTGGCCGAGTTCCTCGAGGAGAACCCCGGCGACGCGCGCCGGATAATCATCAAGACGATCGACGCCTCCCGCGCTCGCGATGCCGCCCGCAAAGCGCGCGACCTGACCCGCCGCAAGTCGGCGCTGGAGAACTCGACCCTGCCCGGCAAGCTGGCCGACTGCACGGTCAAGGACCCGCGGGACGCGGAGCTGTTCGTGGTCGAGGGCGATTCCGCCGGAGGCTCGGCGAAGCAGGCGCGCGATCGCTCGACCCAGGCGGTGCTGCCGCTGCGCGGGAAGATCATCAACGTCGAGAAGAGCCGGATCGACAAGGTGTTGGCCAACACCGAGGTGCAGGCGCTGATCACGGCGATCGGCACCGGTGTCCATGAAGAGTTCAACCTCGAGGACGCCAGGTACCACAAAATCGTGATGGCGACCGATGCTGACGTCGACGGCGCCCACATCCGCACCCTGGTCCTCACCTTCCTCTACCGGCAGATGCCGGAGCTGATCGACGCCGGCTACGTCTACATCGCCAAACCGCCCCTCTACCGGGTCAAACAGGGCAACCAGGAGACCTACCTGGAGCGCGAGTCCGAACTGGAGGAGCTGCTGCTCCGCGACAAGCTCGAGGACATCGAGGTCGCCGACGTGAACGGCAAGACGGTGAAGCTGAGCAAGAGCCGCTGGCAGAGCTACACCCGGCGGGCGAAAGAGTACGAGGGCTGGGGCTCCTCGCTGCAGGCGGAGTTCGGCCACGAGACCGTGCGCTTTCTCGAGGAGTCGAGCCTGCTCGACGAAGAGGTCGCGACGCTTGCCGGTGCGCGCAAGGTGCTGAGCCGCGCGGCGGCGGAGGGAGAACCCTTCGAAACCGAGATCGTCGAGGACTCCGATGGCGGCCTGGCCGTCAAAGCGATCGAACGGAAGAGCGGGCTGGCGCGCACCCACCGTCTCCCGCGCGAGCTCTTCGACCACTACGACTATCGCAAGTTCTCCGAGGTTCACGCGGCGCTGCTGAAGCAGGTCGGCAGGCCACCGTTTGCGGTCCGCCATGGCGGCCGCAGCTCCGAGGCACTCTCCTTCCAGGCACTCCGCCCGGCGGTGCTCGAGCTGTCTCGCCACGGCGTCCAGCTGACCCGCTTCAAGGGTCTCGGCGAGATGAACGCCGACCAGCTGCGCGAGACGACGATGGACCCGGCGACCCGGACGTTGGCGCGGGTCACCCTCGACGATGCGACGGCCGCGGACCAGATCTTCTCGATGCTGATGGGCGATCAGGTCGCCCCCCGCCGGGCGTTCATCGAGTCAAACGCCAAAGAGGTCAAGTTCCTTGACGTCTAGGAAGGGCAATCGCTGATGGCGTTGGAGGCGCTTACGGGCCGTATCGAAGAGCGCGAGCTCGAGAAGGAGATGCGCTCCTCCTACCTCGATTACGCGATGAGCGTGATCGTCGGTCGGGCGCTGCCCGACGTCCGTGATGGACTGAAGCCGGTCCACAGGCGTGTGCTCTACGCGATGCACGACATCGGCCTGCAGCCGACCCGGCCTTACCGTAAGTGCGCCTTCATCGTCGGCGAGGTGATGGGCAAGTACCACCCACACGGTGACTCTGCCATCTACGACACGCTGGTGCGGATGGCGCAGGAGTTCTCGCTGCGCTACACGCTGATCGACGGTCAGGGCAACTTCGGCTCGATCGACGACGACCCGGCGGCGGCGATGAGGTACACCGAGGCGCGCCTCGACCGCCTGGCGACCGAGCTGCTGCGCGACATCGACGCCGACACGGTCGACTTCGGCCCCAACTACGACGAATCGACCCAGGAACCGCTGGTCCTGCCGGCCCGCTTCCCGAACCTGCTGGTCAACGGCGCCTCCGGCATCGCGGTCGGGATGGCGACCAACATCCCGCCCCACAACCTGCGCGAGGTCTCCGCTGCCGTCACCGCCTACATCGACGATCCGAGTATCGATTTGGCAGGGCTGATGGAGCACATCAAGGGCCCCGACTTCCCAGGCGGCGGGATCATGAGCCTGGAGGGAATCCGCGACGCCTACGCCTCGGGCCGTGGCTCGGTCAAGGTGCGCGCCCGTGCGCACGTCGAGCCGCTCAAGGGTGGCAAGGACGCGATCGTCGTCACCGAGCTCCCCTTCATGGTCAAGAAGGGTGGCGACAACGGGCTGATCACGAAGATCGCCGACCTCGTCCGGGACAAGAAATTGGAGGGCATCTCCGACCTGCGCGACGAGTCGGACCGCTCGGGGATGCGCCTGGTGATCGAGCTCAAGCGCGGCGGCCACCCGGCCAAAGTCGTGCTCAACAACCTCTACAAGAAAACCGCGATGCAGACCAGCTTTGGCGCCAACATGGTGGCGCTGGTCGACGGCGTGCCACGCACTCTGGGCCTGCGCGAGCTGGTCGAGTACTACGTCCAGCATCAGCGCGAGGTGGTCACCCGCCGCACCCAGTACGAACTGCGTCGCGCCGAGGCCCGAGCCCACATCCTCGAGGGGCTGCTGATTGCGCTCGACAACCTCGACGCGGTGATCAAGCTGATTCGCGCCTCGCCCGATCCCGACGCGGCGCGCGAGGGCCTGATCGAGAAATTCGAGCTCTCGCGCGAGCAGGCGCAGGCGATCCTCGACATGCGGTTGCAGCGGCTCACGGCGCTGGAGGCCGACAAGGTACGGGCCGAGCACGCCGACCTGATTGAGCGGATCGGCGAGCTGCGCGCCATCCTCGGTGACGAGGCGAGGGTGCTGGGGCTGGTCAAGGAGGAGCTGGCGGAGATCGTCGAGTCCTACGGTGACGAGCGCCGGACCGAAATCGCCCACTTCGAGGGCGACGTCGGGATCGAGGACATGATCGCCGACCAGCAGATGGTGATCTCGCTGACCGCCTCGGGCTACGTGAAGCGGCTGCCGCTTGCCACCTATCGCCAGCAGCACCGCGGCGGCGTTGGGGTGATGGGCATGAACATGAAGGAGGACGACTACATCGAGCACCTCTTCGTGTCCTCCACGCACGACTATCTGCTGTTCTTCACCAACCGGGGCAAGGTGTATCGCCTGAAGGTCTACGAGCTGCCCGAGGCCTCGCGGACCGCCCGCGGCCGGGCGCTGGTCAACCTGCTGCCCC
>DATIPC010000059.1:0-2235 GCA_035472395.1 Solirubrobacterales bacterium | reverse complement strand
GCAGCTCGGGACGCCGTCTCCTCCGTGTTGACGCACTCGAAGGCGCGTCCCTTGTTGAGAACCGCCCAGGCGATCCGGGCGAGCTTGTTGGCGAGCGCAATCGCCAGCACGTTGTGATGCAATCGTTTCTTGGCGGCTTCGATCCAAGATTTGAGGCCATAGCGCTCCCAACACTTGACCTTGACCAGCACGACCCACGCGGCTTGCACGAACAGCGCGCGCAGGTAGCGATTGCCGCGCCTTGATATCTTGCCGAGGATCGTGCGGTCGCCGGTCGAGATCTGCTTCGGCACCAGCCCAAGCCAGGCGCCGAAGTCGCGGCCTTTCGAGAACACGTCTCCAGTGCCGATCGCGGCCACCATTGCGCTCGAGATAAGCGGGCCAATGCCGGGCACTGTCATCAGTCGCTCGCAGGCCTGATCTTGACGGGCCAGCGTTTCGATCTCGCTCGACAGCCCCTCGATCCGCGCATCCAGCCGGCGCCAGTCACCCGCCAGATCCTCGATGATGCGCAACATGCGAGGCAAGAGCACATCGGTGCGCGTCGCGAGGATCCCTGGCAACTCCGACCGCAGCGAACGCAGGCCTTGCCGCACCGCGATGCCCCGCTCCAGCAGGAACGCACGGATCTGATTGATGACGCCGGTACGCTGACCGACCAATCGCTCGCGGACGCGGTGCAGCGCCTGCAGGTCGAGCTGATCGGCGGTCTTGGTCGCGACGAATTTCATGGTCGGGCGTTGGGCCGCCTCGGCGATGGCTTCCGCATCACGGAAGTCATTCTTCTGTCCCTTCGAATAGGGGCGCACGTATTTCGCCGGCATCAGTCGGGCGTCGTGGCCAAGCATTTGGAGCTTGCGACTGAGATGATGCGCGCCGACGCAGGCCTCCATACCGATTAAGCACGGTGGCAGGTTAGCGAGCCGAGTTTCGACCTGGCCGCGTGACCACTTCTGCCGCAGCACGATGGCGCCGCGGGGATCTTGACCCACGATGTGGAACGAGTTCTTGCCGATATCGATGCCGATCACGGCGATCGCTGAGTTGAGTTTCTGAGACATGGCGTGCTCCTTGTCTTGAACACCCCTTGCCAGCTTCTCGTACCGGCAGGGCCGGAGCACGGCCGGACCAGTGCAGCGAGGCTAGCTGCCATTCCTGCGGGTGAAAGTCCCGCCAACAGAGGAGTCCAGACGCTGTTGTAGTCATATCCAGCAGCGGGGAGGGCGACCGACCCGCTGAAAGCCTGGAAGTAAAAGCCCCCGTTGGCCGGGAGACCGGTCAGGTCCGTCCTGGGGGGCGAGCAACCTGACAGGCCGTAACAGTTGCGAACCAGAGTAGCCCCGAAAACGTGCCCCGCGCGAAACGGATTGCGGGAATATTGGGAGTGCCGAGCCCTTTGGTCCATGGCGAAGGCCAATGTCGACGTCGGTGTTCTGGACTGAGACGACGATCGAACTCCCCGGGGTCAGAGAGGGCGGCATGTCAGGACGGAATGGGTAGCGAAAGCCCGGAACCACTCGGGGGTCGCTTCGGCGCTCCCGCACAGCGAAGGCATCGCGTATAAGCCGCCATGCGGTGAAATCGCGATGTGCCCGCGAGTGGGACGGATGGGGCCGAATAAGTGATGACGGTTCGGGACACTATAACCCGGACTTGAGCGAGGGCCCCTGGGGCGGAGGAGTAATGACCTCCATGGCGGTGCGCAATCGAGTCGGCGACCCGACACAGAGCGGGACAACGTTAAGACCACGAGGCGCACGAAGGGCGGATGCAAACGGGATGTCGGACGGCGCATGCCGGGAGCAGGCTTAAGCCGCTGATCATCCAGGAAGGCACCGCTTGGAAAGCCAGCCTTCCAGCCGTACTGGGGAAAACCCGCCGTACGGATGATAGGGGGGATCGAGGAAACGTCGGCATCATTCGAAGCCCGATCCGCGCCTCGATCCTACCCGACTCCCATTAGCCGACTCGCGAGTTCGTGCCGCTCGCGGTAGAATGCCCGACATGAGTAGCGCAACCCCCTCGCTCTACGAGCCGATCAATCGATACAAGCCGCTCGGGCCGGACCTCGGCGTGGTCGATGGCCCGTTCGAGTATTTGACGACAGCGGGCGTACGGCTTCCGCTCCCGTTCACAACGCGCATGACCGTGGTGCGCCTGGGCAGCGGCGATCTCTTCTTGCATTCGCCCATCGCTTACGAAGCCCTTCTTGCGGAGGAACTGGCCTCCATGGGG
>DATIPC010000058.1:0-5287 GCA_035472395.1 Solirubrobacterales bacterium | reverse complement strand
GGGGCGACGTTCGGTCCAGGTGGCGGCGTAGTCACCGAGGGTGTCGGGGCGGTCGCTGATCCCGTATGCCTCATCGATCGCACGCTGAGCATCCGCTTTGCGGGCGAAGGTGCCCTTGCCCCTGTTCCAGGTCGGCTTGGCTAAACGACGCTTGCCGTCTCGGCCGGTGTATCGGGCCGTCCACACGATCTCGCCGGAGGGATTGCGCCGCTTGGTCGGCGACTCGCGATGCCTCATGGTCCTTCCTCCCTACGAACCTCCAGGAAGGCATCGACATCGGCCGGGTCGATTCGCCTGGACGCGCCGAGCTTGTAGGAGGGCAGTTCTCCGCGCCTCATCCAGTTGCGGATCGTGCGGTCGGAAACCGCGAGGTAGGCGGCAAGCGTTCGCTCAGTGAAGAAGGTCGACTCTGAGGGCGTATTCCTGTCCACGCCCCCTCTGTCGCTCGAACTGGCGAAATGCATCGCCCGGACCGCAGAAAGCCCTAATTCGAGGTAGGCCAGAGACCGAAGGTCAAAGGAGTCCGGGCGGCCACCCGCGCGGCCGTTTGCACGGCGGAGCCGTGCCACAATCGGCCGCCGGCCACCCGGGCGAAGTGGGCCGCGATCTACTTGGAGACCTTGCGGATCAAGAAAGTGCGGCCCAGGCGTCGAACCGGAGGGTTCCCAGTGTGTCGTGTGTTCGGGGTTGGTGCTTTGGAGGGGCTAGAGTAGCTGTCTGGTTGGGGCTACTGCAAGTCCTGGGCTGACTCCGAGAACACATGAATCTGTCGCTCGTGGGAACTTGGCTTCGGTCTTGGTCTCATTCTGGGCTTGTCTTTGGTCATTTGATCGATGTGACCAATTTCGCCGGCTCACCGTGGCTCATCACGCCCGGCGGTAAACGCCCCGACTTCGGTCTTTCCGGGCGTCCACTCGATGCCCTCCAGTAGCGCGCAATCGACGTGGACGCCGAGGGCCGCCGCCAGCTTGATCAGCGTGTCGATGCGCGGGGTGCGGGCACCGGTCTCAAGCAGGCCGATCTCGGTCCGGTGAAGCGATGCGAGCCACCCGACCTCTTCCTGACTGAGGCCGGATCGGCGGCGAGCCTTGCGGAGATTCGCAGCGAACTGGCGGGCAACATCAGCAGGCATCAGTCCACCTCCAGCTGCGCGAAGTAGAGGGCGGCGCGAGTCGGTGCGACGAAGCCGCCTCGGCAATGGACTAGGCCGGCGCCGTCCAGTTCGCGGACGGCGCGCTCGACCGCATCGTCGCTGTCGAAACCGCCCCGCTCCGCGTTGAGTGCGCGGGACAGCTCGAGGACCGTCAGTCGGGCCGGGTGTTCTTCGAGCAGGAAGGCCAGCACGACACGCTCAGCCTTCGCGTCCTCTGCGCGGGGACCGCACCTTTCGTGCTCACCGCAATCCGTAGGGTTGTCGCAGGACATGGGAGCTCATACCTCCTGTGTCTGAGGCGGCCCGTCGTGTTCACGCACGGCGGGTCGCCGCTTTCTATGGTCGCTGCGACCTTAGCAGAGGTGTCGGGGTACCCCGACACTTATCTATTTGCCGTGGAGGATTTCCGCGACGCGGCTGTGGTGCAAGCCGGTCTCGGCGGCTATCTCGCGCGTTGAGAGACCCGCCTGCCGTGCACGCTCGAAGCCTTCGCGGCGCGCGGCGCTGGCCTTGTCTCGCTGGCTCTGAGCCCGATCGAATGCGGCCTGGAGACGCCGGACCTCAGCTCGGGCTTTCTTCTCAGCGGCATCCACGATTGCCGCAGCCTAAGAGCTGTGACGGCTCCTACGCGGCCGAAACGTCGCAAGGCAACGAGCTGCCGCCGAGAATGCAACCAGAATGTGACCACGATGCCCCGGAACGCCCTGGAATCGCTCGGAAGGCCACGGAACGTGATTCCACGTGTGAGCCGAGCATCTGGCTCCACAAAAGGAAAAGGCCGGCATCTGCCGGCACTCCTCCCCATGCGCCCGACGAGAATCGAACTCGCGACCTTCGGCTTGAAAGACCGACGCTCTTTGGTCCCCGTGAAGGGACCGTTGACCACTGAGCTACGGGCGCCCTGCCCGATAACTTTATCGGCGTGAACCCATTCGAGCATTCCTCCCGCGCATGGATCTAGGTCTCGACGGGCGTGTCGCGCTGGTGATGGGCGCCAGCCGCGGGATCGGCCGGGCGATCGCCGGTGCGCTTGCCAGCGAGGGAGCGCGGGTGGCGATTGCCAGCCGCTCGCGCGAGCGGATCGAGGAGGCCGCCGCCGAGATCGGCGGCGAGGTCACTCCTTTCGTCGCCGACGCCTCGGACCTAGACCGGCTCGCGGAGCTCCCCGGCGAAGTCGAGGAGAAGCTCGGGCCAATCGACGTCCTCGTCGCCAACACCGGTGGGCCGCCGTTCGGCGGCGCCCTCGACCACGAGCAGGACGAGTGGGAGAAGGCCTACCGCTCGCTCGTCCTTGCGCCGCGCCTGCTGGCAGGGGCCGTGGTCCCCGGAATGCGCGAGCGCGGCTGGGGGCGGATCGTCAACGTCGGCTCCACCTCGACCCGCGAGCCGATCCCCGGCCTCAACCTCTCCAACTCGCACCGCATGGCCGCGGTCGGCTTCCTCAAGACGCTCTCGCGCGAGGTCGCCGCCGACGGGATCACCGTCAACACCGTCGCCACCGGGACCTTCGCCACCGATCGCCTCGCCGACGCCAGCGGCTCGCTGGAGCCAGCCGAAGCAGCTGCGCGCGAGCGCGTCCCCGCCGGCCGTCTCGGCCGGCCCGAGGAGTACGGCGACCTGGTCGCCTTCCTCTGCTCCAAGCGCGCCGCCTACATCACCGGGACCGTGATCCCGATCGACGGCGGTCAGCTCAGCTCGGCCTTCTGAGCGGCGCCGGCTCTTACGATGGGTCGACGATGAGCCACTCCCACGCCGGCCACAGCCACGGCGCCTCGGCGGACGCCGACCGCGGCAAGCTGACGATCGCGCTGGCGCTGATCCTCGGCTTCATGGCGGCCGAGGTGGTGACCGGGATCGTCGCCAACTCGCTGGCGCTGCTCTCCGACGCCGCCCACATGCTTACCGACGCGGCGGCGATCGGCCTCTCGCTGTTCGCCATACGGCTGAGCAGCCGCCCCGCGGGCGGGCGGATGACCTTCGGCTTCAAACGGGTCGAGATCCTCTCCGCCCAGGCCAACGGGGTCACGCTCCTCGTGCTGGCGTCGATCATCGCGATCGAGGCGGTGCGGCGGCTGTTCGACCCACCCAGCGTCGACGGCTCGCTGATCCTGATCGTCGCCCTGGCCGGGATCGTCGTCAACCTCGCCGCCACGGCGACGCTCGCCAAAGCGAACCGCCGGAGCCTCAACGTCGAGGGCAGCTTCCAGCACCTCCTCACCGACCTCTACGCCTTCGTCGGCACCGCGATCGCCGCCGCGGTGATCCTGCTCACCGGTTTCGACCGGGCGGACGCAATCGCCTCCCTATTGGTCGCGGGGCTGATGCTGCGCTCCGCCGCCGGCCTGCTGCGCGAATCGGGGCGGATTTTCCTCGAGGCCTCGCCGAAGGGGATCGACCCGGAACAGATCGGCCGGCGCATGGCCGAACAGCCCGGCATCGTCGAGATCCACGACCTGCACGTCTGGGAGGTCACCTCGGAGTTCCCAGCGCTCTCCGCCCACGTCACCGTCGAGGGGGACGCCGACTGCCACCGCGCCCGGCTCGAGCTGGCGGAGCTGATCGAGCGCGAGTTCGCCATCCACCACACGACGCTCCAGGTCGAGCACGAGCCCAAGCGGCTCGTGCAGATCGAGAAGTAGAGGCCGATGGGCCTCAAAGTGGGCAAATAGGACGCTTTAAGGCCCGTCGGCGGGGGCGCGCTCGCGCATCGAGGGGAAGAGGATCACGTCGCGTAGCGTCTTGGCGCCGCTGAGAATCATCATCAGGCGGTCGACCCCCAGCCCCGAGCCGCTCGCGGTCAGCATCCCGTATTCGAGCGCTCGCACGAACTCCTCGTCGTGCTCGTGCGGCGTCTCCTCCGCCCCCGACTCCTGCCGTTCGCGCTGTTCGACGAAGTGGCGCCGCTGTTCGATCGGGTCGTTGACGTCGGTGCCGCCGCCGGTGATCTCCATCCCGGCGACGATCCCGTCGAAGGCCGCGGCAAGCAGCTTCGGGTGCTCGGGAACCGGCTTGACCAGCGGCCAGATCGCGAGCGGCAGGTCGATGATGAAGGTCGGTTGGATCAGCTTCGGCTCGATCAGCTTGCCCTGCAGGGTGTCGACCAGCGCCGCCCAGTCGTCGTCGGACTCGGCGTCCTCGCCGGCGATCTCCGCCAGCTCGTCGCGGCTCGCCTTGGTGATGTCGACGCCGGTCTCCTCCAGCAGCAGATCTTGGAGTCGCAGCCGCGGCCAGGGAGGAGCCAGGTCGATCGTCTCGCCGTCGCGCTCGACCTTTGTCGTGCCCAGCACCCGCTGGGCGACGTCGGCGACGATGCCCTCGGCCACGTCCATCACGCCGTGGTAGTCGGCGCCGCTGACGAACCACTCCAGCATCGTGAACTCGGGGTTGTGCTGCGGCGACATCCCCTCGTTGCGGAAGAACTTGCCCAGCTCATAGACGTTCTCGAAGCCACCGACGATCGTCCGCTTCAGGTAGAGCTCGGTGGCGATCCGCAGGTAGAGGTGGCGGTCGAGCGCGTTGTGGTGCGTCTTGAACGGGCGCGCGGCGGCACCGCCGGTCATCCGCTGCAGGATCGGCGTTTCCATCTCAACGTAGTCGCGCTCGTTGAGGTGGTCGCGGATCGCCGTCACCACCTTGGCCCGCATCGCGAAGATCTCGCGCGAGCGCTCGTTCGCCATCAGGTCGAGCTCGCGCTGGCGGTAGCGGGTCTCCGGATCGGAGATGCCGTGGAAGAGGTCGGGGGGATCGCGCAGCGCCTTGGCCAGCAGCGTGCACTCCCGAACCTCGATCGCCAGCTGGCCGCGTTTGGTCACGTAGAGGTCGCCCTCGACCCCGACCAGGTCGCCGATGTCGAGATCCTCGATCCGGTCGAAGGCCTCCTGCCCCAGCGCGTCGACCCGCGCGTAGGCCTGGATCGTCCCGGAGAGGTCGCGGACGTCGAAGAAGACCGTCTTGCCGTGACCGCGCTGCCCGGTCACCCGGCCGGCGACGCGGTAGCTGAACTCCGGCTGCTCGCCCTCGCCCAGGGCCTCGGGGTCGTGGGCGGCGAGGATGTCCTCGACCTTGGTGCGGTCGGGGAAGGAGCGGGGATAGGGATCGATGCCGGCGGCGCGCAGCCGTTCGGCCTTGGCGGTG
>DATIPC010000057.1:0-9542 GCA_035472395.1 Solirubrobacterales bacterium | reverse complement strand
GCGAGATCGGCCGTGATCAGCGAGCCCGAGCGCTCCGCCGCCTCCACCACGATCGTCTCCGGCGAGACGGTCTCGACCGCCTCCACTCCAACGGTGTTCTGCGCCGTGATCGCCGTTATCGCGGTCATCCCGTGCACTCCGCAGTGGGCAAAGGCCTTCAGGTCCGCCTGGACTCCGGCGCCGCCGCCGGAGTCCGAGCCGGCGATCGAGAGAACGGCTGGGATGTTGGTTCGACTCACGACGGGCAGCCTAGATGTCGGACGGTGGCTGGAGTGTCGTGCGGGTGTAGACGCCGACGAGCGAGCAGCTCAGGTAACCGAGCGACTCGAGGTCAGCCAGCACGGCTGCGGCCTCGCCGCCCGGGAGCCCCAGCTCGACGGCGATCGCATCACAGGTCTCCGCACCCAGCTCGAGTGCCTGCAGAGCCGCGCGCTGCCGTAGCTCGAGAGGCGGTCCAAGCCGCTCGATCCGGCGGGCTCCCGGACCGAGCATCGAATCGAGCACGTCCTGCGCATCGCGAACCAGACAGGCGCCGCCAGCCAGGAGGCTGTGCGGTCCGGCCGAGAGGCGCGAGCCGACCGGGCCCGGCACGGCACCCAGGTCGCGGCCAAGATCTGCAGCGAGATCGGCCGTGATCAGCGAGCCCGAGCGCTCCGCCGCCTCCACCACGATCGTCATCGCGGAAAGGGCAGCCATGATTCGGTTGCGGGCTGGAAAGGTCCAGCGCCAAGCGCTGGCTCCCGGCGGCAGCTCGGAGAGAACGAGGCCGCTCTCGCCGATCCGCCGCCACAAAGACCGGTGAGCCGCCGGGTAGGACACGTCGGCCCCGCAACCGAGAACGGCGACCGTCAACCCCGATTCGAGGGCGCCTCGGTGGGCGCAGGCATCGATGCCGAAGGCGAGGCCGCTGACCACGCCCAGCCCCGCCGCCGCCAGTTCGCGCCCGAGCTCGCGCGCCACCTCGCGGCCGTAGGTGCTGGCCCGCCTCGCCCCCACAACGGTCACGGCAGCGTCCGGTACCAGCCGCTCCAACAGGGCTGAATCGCCGCGACCGATCAGTGCCCAAGGGGCGTCGGGTGCGTCGCGGAGCCCCACCGGGAACCGCGGATCGTGCCGGCAACAGGCCCAGCACTCCGCCGTGGCGAGCTCAGCCTGCAGGAGGTCCTCCGGAACCGCGGCGATCTGCGCCAGGATCTGGGCGGCAACCCGGGGCGCCGTCACCGCGGCCAGGTCCTCGTTGCCGAGGCGCAGCAGTTCCGGCGATCGCGAGCCCGGCGCACCGCTGGCGATCTTCTCGATGTAAGGCGCCAAGTGGGCCAACAGCCGCGCACGGCGCAGACAATCGGGGCAGGCGCTTGGGGTCGATTCCCTAGTCACGATCCCTCCTTCGCAGTTGCAGGGCCTGGGCCATCTGGTCGCGCTCGATCGCCTCGGTGCCGGCCAGGTCGGCGATCGTCTGCGCCAGGCGCAGCACCCGGTCGTGGGCGCGACCGCTGAGCCGCCGGCGCGAGTAGGACTCGGCAAGAAGCGCGGCGGCGTCATCGCAGAGCATGCATTCCCGCGCCTCGCTCGGGGTCATCTCAGCGTTGCAACGACCCGGGCCGAGGCGGCGTTCCTGCCGCTCACGGGCGACGGTCACCCGCTCGCGCACGGCGGCGGAGGGCTCACCCGGTGGGCCGCCGATCTCCGTCGCGCTCGGCTGGCGGATCGCAACCAGGATGTCGAGACGGTCGGCGAGGGCGCCGCTGAGGCGACCCTGGTAGCGGCGCACCGCGAGCGGTGGACAGCTGCACTCGGGATCGGCCTCTCCACGCCCGCAGGGACAGGGGTTGGAGGCGGCGACCAGCATGAAGCGGCAGGGAAGGCGGCGGCGGCTCCCGGCCCGCGAGATCGCAGCCCAGCCGCTCTCCAGCGGCCCCCGCAGCGCCTCGAGCGTGTCGCGGCGAAACTCGCACAGCTCGTCGAGGAAGAGGACGCCACGGTGCGCCAGCGTCGCCTCGCCCGGCCCGGGCGGGTTACCGCCGCCGATGACTCCGGCGGGGCTGACCGTGTGATGGGGCGCCCGGAAGGGCCGGCCGCCACCGAAGCCTTCATTGAGGCGTCCGCGGGCGCTGGCGATCCGCGCCACTTCAAGGGCCTCCGCTGAAGCCAGGGGAGGCAGGATCGAGGGAAGCCGGCTCGCGGCGAGCGACTTGCCGGCGCCTGGGGGGCCGATCATCAGCAGGCTGTGCCCGCCGGAGGCGCCGACCTCCAGCGCGTAGCGGAGGTGCGGCTGACCGCGCAGGTCGGCGAGATCGGGACCCCCGTCCTTGGGGGTGGCCGGCAGGGACAGGGGCACGGGACGCGGGGGCTCCCACTCTCTGGCGGCCAGCTGCGGGATCTGCGCGAGGCTGTCCAGCGCCAGGACCTCGATCCCATCGACCAGCGCCGCCTCGGCGCCGTTCTCGGCCGGTACCGCGATCGCCTCGGCACCGAGCGAACGCGCCGCCTCGGCGATCGCGAGCACGCCGGGCACCGAACGCACCGACCCATCGAGCGCCAGCTCGCCGACCATCGCCAGCCGTGGCAGGCGCTCCCACTCCAGTTGCCCGGAAGCGACCAGCAGCGCCACCGCGATCGCCAGATCCAGCCCCGGGCCGGCCTTGCGCAGGCTGGCAGGAGCCAGGTTGGCGACGATCCGCCGCAGCGGGAACTCGAAGCCGCAGTTGGCGAGTGCCGCGCGAACCCGCTCCCGCGCCTCCCTTACCGCCGCATCGGGAAGGCCCACCACCGAGAAGGCCGGCAGCCCGCGATGCACGTCGACCTCGACCCGCACGGGTCGCGCCGCGAGACCATCGAGGGTGAATGTGCGTGCCGTGGCGAGCATTGCGGCCACGCTCGCCGGTCTCGCCGCACGCGTGGTGCGCCGATTGGATTTTGTTTGGGCCAACTCTGCGACCGAAGGCATGAGCCCGGCCGCTGTCCTAGCGTCGTGCCATGACCAAGGCTCGTCAGCGGCTCGGCAAGGCAGCGGAGGATCTGGTCGCCGCGCGGCTTGCGAGAGCGGGCTGGCGGGTCGTCGAGCGCAACGCCCGCACCCGTCATGGCGAGCTCGACCTCGTCGCCCTCGACGCTCTCAGCCTGGTCTTCGTCGAGGTCAAGGCCGGGCGGACCGACTCGAGCTTCGGCCCGGAGCGCCCGATCCTCTCAGTCGACTTCCGCAAGCAGCAGCGCATTCGCCGCCTCGCCACGGCCTGGATGTGCGAGCGCCGCGACCTGCCCCGCTACGACGAGATCCGCTTCGACGCGATCGGCGTCACCTTCGACCGCGTCGGCCGCGTCGTCGACTACGAGCACATAGAGGGTGCGTTCTAAAGCTGGGTCATCCGGCAAGGCCCAGCTGCGAGTAGGCCACGGACTGGAACGAGCGGCGGTGCAGGGGCGAGATCCCGATCCGCTCGATCGCGGCACGGTGCTCGGGGGTCGAGTAGCCGACGTGCTCCTCGAAGCCCCAGCCGGGATGCTCGCCGGCGGCGCCGTGCATGTAGCGGTCGCGGCTGACCTTGGCGATCACCGATGCAGCGGCGATCGCCGCGCTCGTGCCGTCGCCTTCGATCACGGCGCGGTGCGGCACCGCGCAGCCGCGCAGCGAGAAGCCGTCGACGAGGCAGGTCGCCTCCTCGCCGGGCGCCAGCCGCTCCAGGGCGCTGGCCAGGGCCTCGATGTTGGTCACGTGCAGGCCTCGATCGTCGATACCCCGGGCGCAGCGAACGACGACGCTGACCCGGTGCGCTGCTCGCAGCACCGCCGGGTACATCTCCTCGCGGCGCTCGGGCTTCATCTGCTTGGAGTCGTGCAGGCCGGCCAGGGCGCGGCGGTCCGAGTGAGAGAGCGTCTCGTAGTCGAATAGGACGGCAGCGGCCACCAGGGGACCGGCGAGGCAGCCTCGCCCCGCCTCGTCGGCGCCGGCGACCATGCGACTGCCGAGCCCGCGGTCAAAGGCGAAGAGTCGGCGCGAACGCGCCAGTCGGCGCCGGTGCGCCTTCGTCTGCCCGCTAGAGGATTCCGACTCGGTCGGGCGGCCAGTAGGTGGCAAAGGCCTTGCCGATGATCCACTTGCGGGGGACGGGTCCCCAGAAACGGCTGTCGTCGCTCGCCCCACGGTTGTCGCCCATCATGAAGTAGGAGTCGGGTGGAATGGTGATCGGCTTCGGCAAATTGCAGGCACTGCCGTCGCCGCAGGGCACCGAATAGGGCTCGTCGGTCTTCTCCACGCCGTTCACCACCGGGTGACCGTCGCGAACGCTCAGAGTGTCGCCGGGACCGGCGACGATCCGCTTGATGAAGTTCTGGCTCGACTCGGCCGCGGTTGGACGCGGGCAGGCCTGCTCGGGAGAGTGCGGCACCCCACATTCGGTGCCGTTGTCGGCACCGGCCGGTGGATGAAAGACGACGATGTCGCCGGGCTTTGGGTCGGTGAAATGGAACAGGAAGCGGTTTACGAGGACGCGCTGGCCGACGTCGAGGGTCGGCTCCATCGATTCCGAAGGGATCTGGTAGGGCTTGACCAGCCAGGCCTGGATCGCCAGCGCCAGGCCCAGCGCCAGGGCGACGATCACGACCAGCTCGACCAATCCGCCGAGGCGGCTTTCCGGTTTGGGGATGCGCGGTCTCAGGCCGAGTCCTCGCCGGAGTCGCCGGAGTCCTCCTGCGGCGACTCGTCCTCGGCATCCTTCGCCGCGGCGGTGTCCTCGGTCTCCCCTGCACCGGGCGCCTCAGCGTCCGTGCCTGCTTCTGCCTCAGTCTCCGCGGCCGCCTCAACCTGCGGCGACTCCTCAGTCTCCGCGGGGACCGGCGTCGAGATCAGCTCCTCGTCGATTCCCCAGCGCCGCTCGGCGACGCGTGCAGCCTTGCCGATCCGACCCCTCAGGTAGTAGAGCTTGGCCCGGCGCACGTCGCCCCGCGCCGCGATCTCCAGCTTCTCGATCTTCGGTGAGTGCAGCGGGAACGTCCGCTCCACGCCGACGCCAAAGGACTGCTTGCGGACGGTGAACGTCTCGCGAATGCCGGAGCCCTGCCGCTTCAGGACGATCCCCTCAAATACCTGGGTGCGGCGGCGAGTGCCCTCGATCACCTGGAAGTGGACGCGCACGCGATCGCCAGGGGCAAACGACGGCAGGCCCTGCCTCCGCTGGCGACGCTCAATGCTGTCGATGACGCTGCTCATGTCAAATGCTCGCTCGCTCGCTGGCGAGAAAAAACCGCCGGAGCCGGGTTCGGCAACCGCGCGGTGGCGGAATCGTACCTACTCGGAATTGTTTTCGGATTGCTCGGCCCGCGCCCGGCTCTGCTCGGCCCGCCATTCGCGCACCCGCTCGTGGTCGCCGGAGACGAGAACATCGGGCACCCCCCAGCCCCGATACGACGACGGACGCGTGTAGTGCGGGTACTCCGGCGCCCCCTCCAGGACCTGGCTGAACGACTCCTCGACGGCGCTCCGCTCATGCCCGAGCGCGCCGGGAAGCTTGCGCATCAACACGTCGGCCACGACCATCGCCGGCAGCTCGCCGCCGGCCAGCACGTAGCGGCCGATCGAGATCTCGTCGTGAACCAGGTGCCGGTGGACGCGCTCGTCGAACCCCTCGTAGCGCCCGCAGAGCAGCGCGACGTGATGCTCGTGCGTCAACTCGTCGGCAAGCTCGTCGTCGAGCAGCCGCCCCGTCGGGGAGAGCAGGACGATCCGCGGGTTCTCTCCAAGGCTGTATGCGGACTGCAGCGCGGCGTCAACCACGTCGACCCGCAACACCATGCCGGCGCCGCCGCCGTAAGGCGCATCGTCGACCTGGCCGGCGCCCAGCGGCGTCGTCTCGCGGTAGTTGAAGAAGCGGAGCTCGTTGCCCTTGCTCAGCGCGTTCTGCACCGAGCGCTGCGACTGGAACCAGTCGAACGCTTCCGGAAAGAGGGTGAAGACGTCGAGCTTCAAGCGCGGTCAGTCGAGGATGTCGACGATGACGCGCCGGTCTATCCGCACCGCGGCAGCCTTGGCGACGGTGCGGATCGCGTTGGCGACCCGGCCACCTTTGCCGATCACCCGCCCGAGGTCGTCCTCGGCCACGCTGATCTCATAGATCAGGTCCCCGTCCTCTTCCAGCTCCTCGACCTCGACAGCGTCGGGATCCTCGACCAGTGCCCTGACGAGGAACTCCAGTAGCTCGGTCACGACGACTAGCTTCCGGAGGCGGCGATGCCCTTGGTCCGCAGCAGGGTGGCGACGGTCTCCGAGGGCTGCGCACCGTGCTCCAGCCAGTGGCGCGCGCGCTCCTCGTCGAACTCGATCGTCGAGGGCTCGGTCTGCGGGTTGTACTGGCCGATCGTCTCGATCGTGCGACCGTCGCGCGGCGAGCGCTTGTCGGCGACGACGATCCGCCAGATCGGGTTCTTTTTCGAACCCACCCTTCTGAGTCTGATTCGCACGGCCATTGGACTGCGGCAGATTAGCGCCTGCGTATCTTCGGGCGCGGAGTGCCCCCGCTCATCTGGGCCAACTGCTGCGGGTCGGGCATCTTCCCCGAGACCATCTGTCGCATCATCTTGCGCATCTGGTCGAACTGCTTGACCAGCTGATTGACGTTCTGGACTTTGGTCCCCGAGCCGGTCGCAATCCGCTTGCGGCGCGAGCCGTTGATGATCGCCGGGTTGGCACGCTCCATCGGCGTCATCGAGAGGATGATCGCCTCGACCCGGTCCAGCTCGCCCTCGTCCACCTCGGCGTTCTTCAGCTGCTTCATCGCCCCCATCCCGGGCAGCATCCCGATCAAGCCGCTGAGCGGGCCCATCTTGCGCACCTGCCGCATCTGCTGCAGGAAATCCTCCAGGGTGAAGCGATCGCTTTCGAGTTTCTTCTGCAGGTCCTCGGCCTGGCTCTCGTCGACCTGCTGCTCGGCTTTCTCGATCAGGCTGAGCATGTCGCCCATGCCGAGGATCCGCGAGGCCATTCGGTCCGGGTGGAAGCGCTCGAACGCCTCGAGTTTCTCGCCGGTCGAGGCGAAGAGGATCGGCTTGCCGGTGACCGCCTTGACCGAGAGCGCGGCGCCGCCGCGGGCGTCGCCGTCGAGCTTGGTCATCACGACGCCGTCGAACTCGGCTGCCTCGGCAAACGATTCCGCCACCGCGACCGCGTCCTGGCCGGTCATCGCGTCGACGACGAGCAGCACGTCGTGGGGCTTGGTCCGCTTGCGGATCTTGGCCAGCTCGGCCATCAGGTCTTCGTCGATGTGGAGGCGGCCAGCCGTGTCGACGATCAACACGTCGCGTTCGTCCTCGCGGGCCTGGTCCAGCGCCCAGGCGGCGATCTCGACCGGGTCGCGGTCGGTGCCCTGCTCGTAGACGTGGGCGCCGGCGCGCTCGCCGACGGTGACCAGCTGGTCCACCGCGGCCGGCCGGTAGACGTCGCAGGCGGCGAGGGCGACGTTCTTGCCCGACTCGCCGAGGAGGCGGGCGAGCTTGGCGCAGGCGGTCGTCTTGCCGGAGCCCTGCAGACCTGCCATCAGGATCACGGTGGGGCCCTTGGAGGCGAAGGCGAGCTCGCGCCCCGTCCCCCCCATCAACCCGGTCAGCTCCTCGTTGACGATCTTCACCACCTGCTGGCCGGGATCGAGGCTCTCCAGCACGTCGGCGCCGAGGCAGCGCTCCTTCAACGCTTTGGTGAAGCTTTTGACGACCTTGAAGTTGACGTCGGCCTCGAGCAGGGCGAGGCGGATCTCCCGCATCGCCGCGTCGACGTCGCCCTCGTTCAGCTTGCCGCGCGAGCGGACCTCGGAGAGCGTCGCCTGCAGCCGGTCTGAAAGCTGTTCGAACACCGCAGCGGAGCTTAAGGGAGTGCGGTCGTCGCTTGTTGTCGTACAGGCGACAAGCGACGACCGCGACGGCTACTCGGCGAGAAGGGCGCGGGCGAAGTCCTCGGGGTCGAAGGGGCGCAGGTCCTCGAGCGACTCGCCGGTGCCGATCAGCTTCACCGGTATGCCCAGCTCGTTCGCGATCGCCAGCACGATCCCGCCCCTCGCGGTGCCGTCCAGCTTGGTCAGGACCACCCCGTCGACCTCGACCGCCTCGGCGAAGAGCTGGGCCTGCCGCAGGCCGTTCTGGCCCGTGGTCGCGTCGATCGAGATCAGCGTCTCGTGCGGGGCATCCGGCATCTGCTTGGCGATCACCCGCCGCACCTTGGCCAGCTCGTCCATCAGGTTGCCTTGGGTATGGAGGCGGCCGGCCGTATCGACGATCACCACATCGGCGCCGCGAGCACGGGCGGCGGCGATCGCATCGAAGGCGACCGCCCCCGGGTCCCCGCCCGGTGCCGAGCGAATCAGTTCGGCCCCGGCCCGCTTGGCCCACTCCGCCAGCTGCTCGGCGGCGGCTGCGCGGTAGGTGTCGCCGGCCGCCAGGACCACCGACAGCCCGAACTCCTTGGACAGGTGCCAGGCGATCTTGCCGATCGTCGTCGTCTTGCCGGTGCCGTTGACGCCGACCATCAGCAGCACCGCCGGCTCCCCGCTGAGATCGATCGGGCCACGGCCGTTCGCGGCGACCTCGGCGAGGATCCCGATCAGCCGCTCGCGGACCGCCTCGCCGTCAGCCGAGACCGCGCCGCTGTCGACCTCCTGCTCGAGCCGCTCGACCACCTCGGCGGTGGTCGGGACGCCGACGTCGGCCATGATCAGCGCCTCCTCGAGCCGCTCCCAGGTTTCCTCGTCGATGCGGTCGAAGAGGCTGGCCCCGATCTCCTCGACCAGCGCCTGGCGGCTTTTCGAGAGGCTCTGGCGGAGGCGGCGGAAGACCCCGCGGCGCTCCTCGGTCCCCTGCTCGGGCTCCGGCGCGGCGGAAGGACGCGCGCCGAGATCGAGCATCTCCTGCCACGAAGTTGCCATCGAGGGCTAGGCCGCAGCGGCGGAGTCGTCGCGGACCGGACGCTCGGTGGGAGCCTTCTCGCCGAGAACCCCGGCCGGCTCTGCCGGCTCGGCGTCAGGGAGGGCGCCCCCGGCGAACGCCACCGGCTCCGCCTTCTCGCCCTGCTCTTCCTCTTCGACTTCGCGCGGCAGGCGGCGAGAGACCACTTTGGTCACCCCGTCGCCGCCCATGGTGACGCCGTAGAGCACGTCGGCGGCGTCCATCGTCCGTTTCTGGTGGGTGACGATGACGAACTGGGCGCGGTCGGAGAAGCGGCGGATCAGCTGCAGGAAGCGATCGATGTTGGCGTCGTCAAGGGCGGCCTCGACCTCGTCGAGGATGTAAAAGGGGCAGGGGCGGGCGAGGAAGACGGCAAAGACGAAGGCGAGCGCAACCAGCGACTTCTCGCCGCCGGAGAGCAGCGAGAGCTTGCGGGTCGACTTGCCGGCGGGGGTGACCTCGATCTCCACCCCGAGCTCCTCCCGCTCTTCTTCCTCGGCCTCCTCCCCCTCCTCGGTCTCCGTGGCCTCGGTCTCCTCGGCATCGCGCACCGGGCGCAGGCTGACCCGCCGCAGCCGGCCGCGACCGCCGGGGAAGAGGTGCTCGACCATCTCCTCGAA
>DATIPC010000056.1:0-11771 GCA_035472395.1 Solirubrobacterales bacterium | reverse complement strand
GCGTGGATGCGCTGCCCTGAGCGCTTTGCATCGGAGAGGCGCGCCAAGAGCAGCAGGCCAGAGCCCTCTGACCAGCCGGTGCCGTCTGCTCCTGCGCCGAAGGACTTGCAGCGCCCGTCGGGGGCGAGGCCGCCTTGGCGGGAGAACTCGACGAACATCCCGGGAGTCGCCATCACCGTCGCTCCCCCGGCGAGGGCGAGGTCGCACTCCCCCGAGCGAAGCGCCTGGGCTGCCAGGTGCATCGCGACCAGCGATGAGGAGCAGGCGGTGTCGACTGTGACCGCGGGGCCCTCGAGGCCGAGGGCGTAGGCGAGGCGGCCCGAGGCGACGCTGGTCAAAGTCCCGGTGAGTCGGTGTCTCGTCACATCCTCCGCGTCTTCGTCACCACGTGAGGAGCGAAGGCCCGGACCGTAGTCCTGGGAACTGATCCCCGCGAACACGCCGGTGCTGGTGCCGCGCAACGAGCCCGGGTCGATCCCGGCGTCCTCCAGCGCCTCCCAGGCGCCTTCGAGCAGGAGCCTTTGCTGGGGGTCCATCGCCAGCGCCTCGCGCGGGCCGATGCCAAAGAAGGCCGGGTCGAACTCGGCGGCGTCCTCGAGGAAGCCACCGTGGCGTGGAAAACGCCGTCCGGCCTCGGAACCGTATGGATCGTCATCCCAGCCACGGTCGCCTGGGAAGCCATCAATTGCGTCCGTCCCCGTCGCAACCAGATCCCACAGCTCGCGGGAGGACCGCACGCCGCCAGGAAAGCGACAGCCGATTCCGACGATGGCAATCGGCTCACCATCCACACCCCTGAACGGAACCACCGGTGCCAGATCCTCACTTACCTCCAATGCCCGCGCACGTAGGTGGTCTGCGAGCCCCCTTGTCGTGGGAAAGTCGAAGGCGATCGTGGCGGGGAGCTTCAGTCCGCTGGCCTGGCTCAACCCGTTGACCAACTCGGTGGCAAGGGCCGAATCGACGCCCAGGTCGCGGAAGGACATTCCAACATCGATTGCGTCCTGATCCGCAAGGCCCAACACGGTCGCGACCTGGACCCGCACGAGATCTCGCGTCATCTCTCTCTGCTCTGCCCTCGGGATTCCGTCCAACCGCGCACGGAGGAGTGGGTAACGGTTGCCTGTGCTGAGGCGTGGCGGCGGCGCATCGCGCTCGCCCGGCTCGGAGGAGATAGCCAAGGGCATCCCCACCTCCCGCGCCCCCCGACGCTCGAAGAAACCCTGCCAATCCACCGAGGCGCCCCGCACATGCGCTTCTGCGAGCGCATTGATCAGTCGCACCTTGCCGCCCTGACCCCGGCGCAGGCTGCCCAACACCATCGCGCCAACCTCGTCTCCGGTCTCCTGAACCGCCCCCGTCAAGACCGGATGCGGGCTGACCTCGATGAACACTCTGTGCCCGTCTCGAAGGGCGGCTCGCACCGCTTGCTCGAGCAGGACCGGCTGGCGAAGGTTGGTGGCCCAGTACTCAGCATCAAGAGTCCCCGTGTCCAAGGCATCGCCGGTAACCGATGAGTAGAAGGGCACATGGGCCGACTCAGCTCGAATTGAGCGGAGGTCACGCCGGAGCCGCTCACGAACCGCGTCGACATGGCGCGAGTGCGCTGCAACATCGACGTCGATCTTCCTTGCGTTGATCCCTTCGGTCGATAGTTCCTCCAACAGCCCCTGGATGGCGTCAGAATCGCCTGATGCACCACACCAGTGTGGGCCGTTGATGGCCGACACCTCCAGGCGCCCACCCCAGGGCCGCAGGCGACGCTCCAGATCGTCCGCCTTCATCGAGATTGAGGCCATCGCCCCCTGCGTGGGAATGGCCGCCTGAGCCTGTCCCCATAGCGCCACGTGACGTGCGCCGTCCTCCAGCGACAGCGCACCTATAACGCAGGCGCTCACGATCTCACCGAGGCTCTGTCCAATGACGGCGCTCGGGTTCACGCCAAAGGAGCGCCACACCGCACTGAGTGAAACCATGTACGCGAAGAGCACCGGCTGTACGACCTCGGCCCGCTTCCACACAGGGTCGTCCGGATCTGCGCGCAAGACCTCGAGCAGCGACCACCGAACATGTGGACTCAGCGCGTTCGCGCATTCGGTCATCCGGTCTCGGAACACGACGGAGGTGTCGAGCAGCTCGAGCCCCATACCCACCCACTGCGAGCCCTGCCCGGGGAAGAGGAAGACCGTCCCACCGCCATCCTTCACTCGAGCCGAGAAGACGTTCGTGGCCGGCGCGCCTCGTGCGAGCGCCTCGAGTCCATTCAGGAGCTCCTGCTGGGTTTGTCCGACCACGGCCGCGCGATGGCTCCATCGCGCGGCATCGACCGCCAGTGTGCGACCGACATCGGCTGGATCCAGCTTGCTCTGCATGCGGATCCAGCGCGCCAGCCGCTGCGCCTTTTCGCGCAGTCCAGCTTCGGTCGGTGCCGAAAGCAGCCACGGGATCGGCTCGCCGGACCCCCGCCACCGCGCTACTCGCCTATCTCTCCAACGCCGCAACCTGTAGGCACCGGTCATGGCACTCTCTCCATTGCCGGACCGACGGAGGGCGTACTGCCTGGGAGCAGTCGATCGAGCCATCCGGGCAGCCACCAACTCCACCTGCCCATCACTCGCATCAGCGCCGGCACTATGACCAGCCTGACGATGAAGGCATCGATGAAGACCGCGATCGCTTGGGCCACGCCAAAGTTACGGACCGTCATAAATGGCGATACCGAAAAAGCGAGAAAAACCGCGATCATGATCGTGGCTGCTCCTCCAACTACCTGCGCGGTCTGCCCAACTCCATTTTCGATCGCGGCCTCTGGCGAACCAGTGCGCACATACTCCTCTCGTATGCGGGCAAAGATGAACACCTCGTAGTCGATCGCCAGACCGAACATCACCATCAGAGTGGCGGGCACTATCGCCACATCGATGTAACCAGGACCACCAAGCAAGGAGCCGTTGAACAGAAACGACATCAGGCCGAAGGTGGCGCTCACCGTGACCAGGTTTACCAGCGCCGCAATGAGCGGCACGGTCAGTGACCGAACCACCGGAACCAGGACGAAGAAGGTGATGAGCGAAAGAACGAGACGAAGAAGGGGAGCTCCGTCACGCAGGGCGTGATTCGCTTCCATTTGCCTCGCAGCCGCACCACCGACGAAAACGTCTGTGCCTGTCTCACGAGCCAGGTTATGAGCGTCTCCCTGAAGGCGATTCCTGGTTTCCTCAGCCTGCATGCTGCCTGGGCTGTACCGGGGGATCACCAGCATGCGTGCATCGCTGCCACCCCGGTCGAGGCTGATCAGGAAGCTGGCTCGCTCGCGCCGCGCCGGAGGACTTCCATCGATCCCCGCCATGTAGAAATAGCCGGAGTGAAATAGGCCCGGGGACTGTTTTCGCAGCTCCTCGAGCTGCGATCGACCGCCGGGTTTCGTGCTCTGTTGACGCTCGATACCAGAGCCGATGCGGTGAAGCGCTCCTGTGAGCAATTTCGATTTCTGGGCCCCCCCGCCCAACCCGCCGGAGAGACCACCGGCACCGGTTTCGAGAGCCGCAAGGCCATCCACCAGCCGTTCCGCGCCGGCGGACAAGCCCTGCAACCCCGGGGTGATCGTCTGGCCACCCCGCGAGAGCCGGGCGAGGCCGTCCGACATCTCGTTGCTGTTGGCGGCCAGGCGCCGGAGGCCGCGGTCGAGCCGCGCTGAGCTCCGCGCCAGCTTCCGGATGCCGTCGCTCGCCCGGTGGCCGCTCTTGTTCAATCTCGCCGCAAGGTAGAGACCAACGTTGAACTGACCTTCTGCCCGCTTTACGCCCGCATCGATTCCAGCAGGCGGCGGAGTGGGTTGGCCGCTCGTTTCCTGACCAGTGCCAGTAAGACTCTTGCCCGCTTCTTCCACGGCAAGAAGGGCCGCGCCGTATTCCGGATCGCCGTGACCCGTTGTCATCTTCAGAAGTGCCTGCCTAGCGGCTTCTAGCTGCGCTTCGATGGCCTGCAGGGGGCTGTCAAGTTCGGCAAGTCGTTCGTTCCCCGACCGCATGGCAGCGCTGAACAGATGAGCGCTGCTCGAGATTTCGGACGTACCTTCTTGAGTCTTGGCAAGTCCCGCCGAGAGCCGATCGATGCCGCCACTTGCCTTCGACGTGCCTTGCGCCAGCTGTCCGCTCCCTTCGCTGGCACGGCCTAGGCCGAGGGTCAATCGACTTGACCCATCAGCGGAAGAGCGCAGGCCATCGGATAAGAACCCAGCGCCCGTATGCGTTGCGCCAAGCCCTGCGCCGAGCTCCCTCGCTCCACCTGCCGCTTGCAGCAGCCCTTCTGCATTGAGGGCAGCGCCGTTGTGCGCCCGCGAGATACCGCTGCTCAGTCGCGCAAGCCCCTGCTTCTGTGCAACCAGGTCATGTTCCACGCCATCGAGTTGCCTGGCTCCGCGCTCGATTTCAGAAAACCCAGCCGTTGCGGCAACCCCGTGATCTTGTCCGACTCTGCGCTGAAAGTCCGCAAGCGCGCGCAAGCGGTCAGGCGAAGTCACCGGAGCACCCCGCCCGTCCATGACAATTTCCATTGGGGCGATCCAACCGGGGCCAAGACCCCGCTGAACCTCTTCCAGCTGCCTCCGACCTGAATCGCCGGAAGGCAGCAATGCGACAGTGGAGAGCTCCGAATCGAGGGCAAAGGCTCGAACCGCACAAAGCAATAGAACGAGCACGATCGGCACCACCGCGCGCGGGTGGTTCGAGAGCAGCCGAAACCAACGCAACGTTGCGGTCTGGCCTCGACGCCGTTGACGTAGAGACCATCGATCAAGGTTGGTCCCAAGCAGCATCAACAGCGCCGGGGTCACGAGCATTGCCGACAGCACACTGAGGATCGTCGCCACAATGACCGCAGCAGCTACCGACTTCGCCACCGTACCTGGAACCAACTGCGATGACACCGCCAGCGCCAGCACGAGTCCACTCCCAGCCGGAATGATCGCCCGCCCTGCCCTCGTCAGGGCCTCCCGCACAGCGTCGGAAGCATCCTCACCTTTACTCAACTCCTCGCGGTATCGCGAGATGACGAGCAGCGAGTAGTCAACCCCGAGCGCCAGCCCCATCATCCCGACCACGCCAAGGGCAAACGCATCAACCGGGACCACGCCCGCAAGAAGACTCAGAACCCCTCGAGTTGAAGCTACAACTGCTCCGCCGATGACCAACGGAATGGCAGCCGCAAGGACAGACCGAAATACGAAGAGCAGCACGAACAGCAGGACAGGTACGGCGATCAGCTCGCCGACCGCGGTGGCGCGGTCGCTCGCGCTCCGGAAGGAATCCAAGACAGCCAGCGTCCCCGCCATGCTCGACTGCACCGGCTCCCTTACCGTTTCATCCACTCTGCGTTGAACCAGGGCCTCTATGTCTGAGGAATCCTCACCCTTCGGGCGCTCCGTGCTCACCGCGAGACCGGCTATGCGCGGGGACGGTCTCAAGCCGGCGATCGCGGCGCCAGGCGTCCACGGAGAGGTCACCTGTGAGCGCGGCATAGCCTCGAGACGACGCGTCAGCTCCCGGCCTTGACCCTCGACCGCCGCTCGCGGGCCACGCAGCATCACTATCACGGTGTCTTCCACACCAAACTCGCGCAGCGTGATTTCGTGCGCCCGCGTGGCTTCGGTGCCACCAACGTATATCGGATGAATGGATGCCTTCTGGTCAAGTCCGAGACCCTGAAAAGCGAGGGCGGCGGTCACCAAAAGCCAAACGCCCGCAACCATCCGCGGTCGGCGGACAACAACGCCGGCCACACGTACAAGCAGGTCCGCACGTGCGGACCTATCCGAGGGAGACCCTGCGCTCATCGAGACTGCCTTCGGTGACTACCGACTTGGTTTGACGTGACGTGTCTCGCCGACAACAGACTTGACAACCTCAACGCGGGCCTGGGGATATGCAGGTCCAGACCTTCGGCAACGACACGAGTCACGAACCAGCAGGGTCGATGGCTCCCGGCCCCGCTTCGTTCCTACCCTCCTCGCCGGACTCGGCGCCAACGAGAATCGCGATCTTTCCCAGGTGCTTGTTCTCGAACATCGTCTGATGGGCCTCGGGCACACCATCGAAGCCCAGCGTCTTCCAGAGGACAGGGCGTATCTTGCCCTGGGCCATCAGTTTGTTGGCCTGCAGTATCTCGTACGGGTTGGCGCCGTTCGAGCCGACGATCTGCTTTTGCCGCACCCACAGATAGCGGACATCGAAGTCGAGCTGGAAACCCGAGGTGGCGCCGCAGATAACGACTTTCCCGAACGGTTTGACGGTGAAGACCGACGTTGGGAAGGTTGCCTGTCCTATGTGCTCAAAGACGATGTCGGGCGGCTCCCCAAGGATCTGCCTGACCCGCCTGGCAAAGGCGCGCGATGCCTCAAAGCGCTTTCTCTCCTCATCGGAGTCGGCGAGGTTCGCTGGGTTGCGCATCATCTCGCCAAGCTCGCTGCGGTCGATGTAGTCAACCGCGCCGAGCCGCTTGACCAGCTCGCCCTTCTCACGGGAAGAGACGACACCGACGGCGTTGGCACCAGCGGCAGCGCAAAGCTGGGTTGCAAAGACCCCGAGCCCTCCGGCAGCACCCCAGACCAGCACATTGCTGCCGACCCGCAGGCTGCACTGATCGATCAGCATTCGATAGGCGGTGAAGAAGGCAAGGCCGTAGGACGCCGACTCCGCCCAGGAGAGATTTTGAGGGCGGGGAAACAGCTGCAGCGCCTGCACCTTGGTGAACTGGGCGAAGGACCCCCAAGTCGTCTCGTATCCCCAAGCCCTTCCGCTGCGGGAGACGGCCGGGTCCGGGCACATCAGGACGTCCTCATAGGAGGATTGGCCAGGGCCAATCACCACCTCGTCGCCCGGCTTCAACTGAGTTACACCCGGCCCGACTTTCCACACTATCCCGGCACCATCTGAGCCACCGATGTGGTGTCCAAACTCGGGGTGGTCACCGTAGTCGAAGACCGAAACCGGCACCCCAAGAGCCGCCCAAACGTTATTGAAATTGACCCCCGCTGCCATCACTCGGACGATCACCTCGAGTGGGCCCGGCTCAGGGACTTCGACCTGCTCAAGTTGAAATGCCTGTCTTGGCTCGCCCTCGCGCTCTTTGCGAATCACCCACGCGGACATCGATTCCGGCAGTGTGCCGAGCTCCACATCTACCTTTGAGATCTCGCTGATATCGAAATCGACAGATCCCATCTCACCGACGACTTGCTCTCGAGCGCCCTCCCGCGCCATGTTCTATCCGCGAGTTGGCATTCGGCCAATTCTCGCTTGGTGCTTCTACCCGCCGCCCTCGAATGCCCTCGCGTTGGTCCCGGAGTGCAGCGGAGCACAGGCAACGCTGGGGCCGCGGATCGACAGATCGTCTCTCGTCGCCGTATAGCGCCCCTGCAAAACCCCTGTATCCATGACAAACACCGAGCACCGCTCGTTGCCTCCGCATCCCCACCATCCCCCCTTGTCTGGCGAAACTCGCGACGCCGGATCACCGTATTACGCAGTGCACCACAGTGTCAACAGCGGAATGTGAAGTGAGGGAAGCGCAGGAGTTATGCCGGAAAGGCAACGAATGCCTTGAACCGGTGCATATCATTACGTAGTGACATGCACCGGTTTCCACCGACGATCACCACAGAGTAAGCCGTCCCCACCGCGGCTGCCTCCGCAGATGTGTACCGCGAAGCACGGCAAATGAACCAATGTGGTGCATCGGCGGGCTGGACTGGCTCATTTGTGGTGCAGATCAGCGGAAGCAGCCTCTACATGCACCGGGTTCAGTCTGCGGCGGCACTCGTCGCCGAGTGCGAGAAACCCTCCGCCTCGATCCGCGCCGCCTACCGTCCCGACGCCGGCGCTCTCTGGAACGCCGCCCTGGAAATCTCCGGCTCCGGTTCCGGCAATACCCCTCGGGTCGGCATCGACGCCAACGGCAATGCTGCCGCGGTTTGGGCCAGCCCCGGACCAAGCTCGGCCGTGATCGCCTCCTATCGGCCCGCGGCCGGGGGCTGGAGCGCCGGCGCCCAGATCAGTCCGATCGGCAAAGTCACGCTCAATCCCAACTTGGCGATGAGTGCGGGCGGCTATGCCCACGCGATCTGGCGCGAAGAACGTAACGAATACAGCGGCGATCCCGTGATCGAGGTCAAAGCCTCGCGTCGCTCCCCGGGGTCAGCCGGAACCTGGAATACCCCCTTCCGCCTCAGCGCCAACTTTGGGCCCAGCTCGACCACCCCGGTGGCCAGTGGCGAACCCCAGATCGAGATCGGCGCCAACAGCCAGCGGATGATGGCCTGGAGCCAGCTCGGCACCAAAGAGGTCATGGTCGAGCGGACCTCGGGTGGCGACCTCTTCGGGATCAACGAACCACCCCTGTTCATCTCGGAAGCGGGCAACAACGTCGAAGTTCCGCAGATCGCGGTCGATGGCACCGGACTCGGGATCGCGACTTGGCGTAGCGACGAAGCCGGTGCTTTCCCGGTCAAGGCAGCCACGACTTCGCTCATCAACGGCAGTTGGTCTTCCCCGACAACGCTGTCAGGCCCGACCAGCGTCGGCACCGAACCGACCGTCGCGGCGGACCCGGCGGGCGATGCGACTGTGGTCTGGAACGCCGGGTCCAACGTCAGTGCGGCCTCGCGCGCCGCGGGCGGCGGCTTCACGCCGACGACGGTGATCTCGAGCCCGAGCCAGTCGGGGTTCGAACGGCCGCTGGTCGAAATGACCGCCGAGGGCGACGCGCTCGTCGTCTGGCCGTCGGGAGCCAATCACGTCGCTCTCGCCGTCAACGACGCGACCCCGCCGGCGATCGCGGCGCTCTCGATTCCGGCAGCGATCGAAGCCGGCGCCCCGGCGCCGATGTCGGCCACCGCGACCGACACCTGGTCGCCGGTCAGCCTCAGCTGGGACTTCGGGGACGGAGGCTCCGGCTCCGAAGCTTCGATCGCCCACACCTACGCAACCGCCGGCACCAGGACCGTGACCGTCACCGCGAACGACGCGGCCGGCAACTCGGCCGGCCTCACCCGCTCGATCGAGGTCACCCCGGGCTCGGGCACCGGTCCGTCGTCGGCGCCTTCGCCGTCGCCTTCGCTCTCGCCTTCGCCGCGACGCAAGGTGATGCTGACCGTGAAGGTGCCGAAACAAGACGGCAAGGCGATCGAGAGCGCTGGCGCCATCAAGCTTCGCTGCCGTCTCGACGTCGTCGATCGTTGCGCTGCGAAAGCAACCGTGACCGCGTCCGTCGCCAAGCGGATCGGCCTGCCGGTGCCGGGGAAGGCGAAAATAGTCAACGTCGGCAGCGGCTCGGCCGGGGCGAGCGCCGGCCGCTTCGCGGTGGTGAAGCTGAAGCTGACGCGTAAAGCACTCGCGGCGGTCGACGAGGCGGCAAAAGACTTCCCGGTCGCCCTCGCCGTCACCGGCAGCGCCACCGGCCACGATTCCGCGGCGGTGAAGAAGAAGCTGGTGGTACGTCTCGTCGGGTAGAGGAGACCCAGAGAGGCTCCGCAAACCGAAGGAGATCGAGATGGGAAAGCTGATCGCGACCACGCAGGCCACCGTCGACGGCGTCATAGACCCGGTCGGCGAGTGGGTGCAGGCGGACGGAGACCACGGCGACTACTCGTTCGAGCGTCAGGCGAGATCCAGTGGGCTGGTGCTGGGCCGCAAGACCTACGAGGGGCTGGCGGGATATTGGCCGAGCCAGTCGGGCAACTGGGCGGACATGGTCAACTCGATGCCGAAGTACGTCGGGTCCAACACCCTGTCCGGCGATCTCGAGTGGAACGCGACCCTGCGCGAGGGGAGCCCCGAGGACTCGATCCCGAAGCTGAAGGACGAGGTCGACGGCGACCTGTTCATGCACGGAAGCGGCGAGTTCGCGTACGCCCTCGCCGAGAAGGGCCTGATCGACGAGTACGAGATCTACCTGAACCCCCTCGTCTGGGGAAAGGGAAACGTCCACGTGCTCGGCGACAGAGGAACCGTCCGGATGCAGCTCGACAACGTGAAGCGGTTCGACTCCGGAGTGGTCCTCCTCACCTACCTCCCGGCGTCTTGAAAGCGGCTGGGGCGATGACGCCGGCCTCGGTGGCCGGCGCCGCATAGGCGGCGGCAAGCGTCGCAACGGTCTCGTGGGCATTGAGCCCGCTCGGGTTGGGGACCACCCAGAGTGCCGCGTTGGACCAGCGAGTCGCGCTATCGAGCGTGTCCGGCTGCCGACCCAAAGCCGCGCCGCGCTCGTCAAACGCGTCGCGATAGGCGGAGATGCCGGCGATCGCGACGACCCTGGGCCGGTGATCGGCAACGAACCGCAGGAGCCGCTCGCCACCCTCGTGCAGCTCCTCGCGCGTGAGCTCGGAGGCGCGCGCGGTGGCGCGCCGTACGAGGTTGGTGATGCCAACGCCCCGCACCACGAGATGCGCGCGATCGGCAGCGGTCATCCCGGCGACCCGATCGACCTCGTAGTCGGTAATGCCGGCCGCGGCCAGCGCCGGATAGAAGCGATTGGTGGGATGCGCGAAGTGGGTCCCAACCGCGGCCGTCCACAGGCCGGGGTTGATGCCGACGAACAGCAGCCTGAGTCCCGGCCCCACGAGATCTTCGACCTCGCGGCCGCGGAACGCCTCCAACTCCGCACGCGTGAACCTCATGCCCCGATCCTGCCCGAGCAGCGCCGCGGTCGTCGTTCGGGGCGAGACCGACCTCGAACGCCCGGCCCCTCCGTCGCCAGCCAACGAGGACCGGCTCCTCGAGGCTCGACTCTCCGAAACCGAAAGCAGGCGGACCGAAACGCGGTCGAAGGACTCGCCGGCCTCGCGATTTATGGGGCCTTCTCTTCTATGCGGGGACGGGGGTTCGAACTCGCGACCTTCGGGTTATGAGCACGAGCCTGGAGTCCCGCTGGACTACGTGGGGCACGGTTTCAAGCGGTTTTCGCGCGATCGAGATCGGCTGGGATCTGTGGGCTTTGTTGACCATTTGTTGCCCCAGCAGAACCAGGCAGCGGACGACTGTCCGGATGCTGCGCTCCGTTGCGTCACTGCTTCTCGCGCAACGGGGAAGCGCGATGCCCGGGGACCAGGGCTCCTGCAATGCATGGGAAGCAGTACCTGCTGTCTGACCGCGGAGCGCCGCGGGGAAGGAACCTGGCATCGCGGCGCTTTGACGCATCAGATCGGCAACCCCAGCCAGGGAGCCATAGGATTGCGCCGTGCCGTTCACGCTCAGGAACCTCAAGGAGGACCTGGAGGACGTCGGGTCCAGGTTCGAAGGCGCGCCGGACTTGGAGTTCCGCTTGGCGACCGAGGCGCTCGAGCTCGAGAAGTCCGGCCTGGGCTACCAGCGCGTCCCGCCCGGCTATCGCTTTCCGTACGGCCACACGCACAAGACGCAGGAGGAGGTGTACGTGGTCCTGCGCGGGAGCGGGCGGATGAAGCTCGACGACGAGATCGTCGAGCTCAAGGAATGGGACGCGGTACGCGTCCCACCCGGTACGTGGCGAGGCTACGAGGCCGGGCCAGAGGGCCTCGAGATCCTCGTCATCGGCGCGCCCAATCTCGGCGAGGCTCCGCGCGAAGACGTCGATGGCCAGCGCAACTGGTGGGCTGACTAGCCCTGATTCATCGATAAGCGCCTGAAATAGGCATCCGGGAACGTCCTCCTGGGTCTTGAGAATGCGGATTGCTGAAGTCCCAATCTCAGACTCAGGAGGACACCCGGAAGGTGAAGGCACAAACGACAAGGCAAACC